>NZ_JBWLKN010000008.1:0-339610 GCF_059026195.1 Streptomyces sp. A01
ACACCCTCGCCCAATGCCAACGCGCCGCCCAAGCCGCCCGCACCACCGACACCCCCCAACAAGCACGCCAAGCAGCGGAGCGTGAGCTGGGACTCGCCTGACCCGCCCGGACCGGGGTCCCCGTACCGGCCAGGCCGCTTTCGCGGCCTGGCCGTCGCGTTTGCCCGGGCGAACCGGACGAGGCGTCAGGGGCGCCGCGCCAGCACCCCGTCGAGGATGTGCTCGACGCCCCGCTGGTAGGTGTACTCCGCCTCCAGTCGCCGGGCCCGCGACGCGAGTCCGGCCAGATGCCGGAACGTGCCGGCTTCCGATCCCGCGGTGGCCACCTCGATGTAGTGCGGCGCGTCCGCCCGGTGCTCCGCTCCCTGGTCTGTCGCCCCCGGGCGCGGAACGGTCGCCATGACCTTCCCGGCCGTGAAGTACCAGATCGTCTGGTGGGCCCCGAACGCCTGCTCGTCGCTCAGGCCCAGCGCGATGAGCGAGCCGATGATCTCCTCGGTCATCCAGACAGCCGACACGCCCACCAGGTCGCCGCGCGCGACGATGGGCACGACCCACGGGTTGTCCAGGAACGCCTGGTACATCAACTCGCAAGCCGTCAGCAGCCGTTGTCTGGGATCGTCCGGCAGGGGCGGGTGCGGCAGAGTCCGTGCGACGTGTTCGAGTACGAGCGCCAGCAGCTCGTTCTTGTCCCGCACGTGGTGATAGACGGCCATCGGCGTGCTGTCGAGCGCTGTCGCCAGTCGCCGCATCGTCAGCTGCTCCGAGCCGTCTCTCACGATGATCTCGTATGCCGTCGTGACGATCTGTTCCCGTGACAGCCGTGGTGGCCGCCCTCGCCTCGGCGGGGCCGTCGTGTTCCCAGTCAGTGCTCTGCCCTCATCGTCTCGCCTCGTCATGGTGCCGCCGGCCGGTGTCCCGCTGTCGCGGAACCGGCTTTGAGGATACTTTTATTATATGTGTACGTTAATGTGCGTGAGCGATGGCCCGCCGATTGGCAGGCGCGGACCGCGCCATGTCCGCGCGTCCCTCGGCGGCCGGCAACCAGGGGCAGCCCGGCCGCTGATGCCGCTCGGCGCGCCGGGCGGTGGCCCGACCGGACGACGGCCCAGACGGCCTCACACGCCTTTACGCGGCCTCAGGCGACCTCACACGGCCTCGCCGCTCACCAGCCTCGGCATCGGCGCCTGCTTCGTCCCGCTGGCGGGCGCGGCGACCACCGGCGTCCCGGCCGGTGCGGAGGGCGTGGCCTCAGGGCTGCTCAACAGCGCCCAGCAGGTGGGCGGTTCGCTGGGACCGGCCGTGGCGGTGAGCGTGGCGACCAGCCGCGCGGGAGCCGCCGTACGCGACGGTGACCCGGCCCTGACAGCGCTCAACGACGGGTACAGCGCGGGGCTGCTCACCGCGGCGGGTCTGCTCGCGGGTGCCGCGCTGCTCTCCTGGGTCCTCCCCGGGCGCCGGCGGGGCTCTTCCGGGCCCGCTGACGCCTCCGGCCGGGACCGGCCCACGCGTACGGGCGGCCGCACGCTGTAAGGCCGTGGCCCCGGCCGGTGGCGCGCCGCACGGGCGCCGCCCATGCCCACCGTGGCGTCGGGGCCGTCAGCCCAGTTCCAGCGTGCTGACGCCGTAGGTGCACTCAAGGCGGGTCGGCGGGACGGGGCCGGTGTACATGCGCATGGTCTCGGACGCGGGCGTCAGGCCGCGGGCCGTGGCGAGCGCTCCGCCCGCGGCGTTCGGTTCGGGGACGTCGACGCAGACCTCTTCGTCCGGGCCGAGCTGGGTGGTGAGGGCGTCGAACAGGGCCTCGGCGTCCTCCCGGGTGTCGGCGAACAGCGGGCCGACGCGCTGTCCGTCGCGGGACTTCCTGATCACCCCGTAACCGGCGATCTCCCCGTCGCGCAGGCAGACGTAGGCGGCGTGCCCCTCGGTGGTCAGCCAGCGGGCGAGGAAGGCGCGCCGCTCGGCCGGGAAGCACCGCTGGTCGTAGGCGGTGACGGCGTCGAGGTGGGCGGCGGTGACGGGCGTGACCCCCGGTGGCGGGGTGGTGTGCCGCTCGGGCCGTCCGGCGTAGCGGGCGGTCCGGTACGCGGTGCGGAATCCGGAGCGCCGGTAGGTCGCCTCCTGGGCGGGGACCGCGTCGAGGCCGATGAGCCTGTCCCCGGCGTGGGGCGTGGCGGCACGCCAGGTGGCCAGGCCGAGACCGCGGCGGCGATGCTCGGGGTGCACCAGGTAGTAGCCGAGGAACGCGTACTGGTCGGAGTAGTTGACGACGGAGACGGCCGAGACGGGCCGCCCGTCGAGGCGCCCGAGGAAGAATCCGGCGGAGTCCGTGGGGTGAAAGCACGCCGCGTCGCTGTGCCCGGGATTCCACCCCTCCTCGGCGGCCCACTCCACGACGTGGTGCCAGTCGTCCAGGCCGGCCCGGCTGACGGTGAGTCGGTCGGCGGGCCCGCCGCGGTGGCTTGCCGCGCGCTCACCGGTGGCGGACGTCCCGCCGCCAGGGGAGGGGGCTGTCGGGGTCTCGCGGGTGGTGGGCTGGGACGGGTCGTCGCCGAGGGAGTTCATGCCGTGTGTGGTCCTTTCCTCTGGGGGCAGGCGAGCCCGCGGCCGCGAACGGCCGCGGGCGGTCGCGGTGACGTCAGATGAGGTCCATGGCCGCGACTTCGTCTGGCCGACCGTAGCTGACGGGGCCTTGGAAGCGCCGCCGGGCGCTGGCGAACCACCACACCGTGGCGATGAGGAGCACCGTCCCCAGCGCGATCGGCGCGTAGTTGAACGAGGTGGGGGTGATCGGCGACGAGTGCGGCAGCATGAACAGCACATTGCTGAACACGATCCAGGTGACGGCGACGCGCGCGACGGCCTTGCCGTACCGCCCTAGGTGCCACGGGCCGTGCTCGAACTCGTCGTCCAGCCGCAGCCGCAGGAAGATCGGCACACCGTAGGCGAGGAAGAGCCCGACGACGTTGACGCTGACGATGGCGGTGAACGCGGTGTGCGACCACCAGCCGGGGATGACCAGCGCGAGCGAGCAGGCGGCGGCGAGCCACACCGCCTTGACGGGCGTACGGGTCCGGGAGGAGACCGAGTGCCACCAGCGTGAGCCGGGCATCGCGCCGTCCCGGGAAAAGGCGAAGATCTGCCGGGTATTGCTGGTCATGTTGGCCAGGCCGCAGAACAGCATGGCCCCGATGACGATCAACAGCAGCAACTTGGCCGTGCCCATGCCAAGCGCGTCGATGAGAATCTGTACGGGCGGCGCCGCCGCGCTCGCCTCCTGCGCGTAGTCGCGGATCGCGTAGACCAGGGCGAGCATGAGGATCAGTCCGGCCACCGCCGAGTACCCGATGGCCCGCATGATGCCCCGCGGTGTGTTGACGGTCGCCCGCACGGTTTCCTCCGACATGTGGAAACTGCCGTCGAAGCCGGTAAAGGTCCAGCTGGTGACGAGCAGGCCGAGCATCGCGCCGTACAGCCCGTTGCTGAACCCGGTGGCGTTGGCGAAATGGGTGACGAACGACGCCGACTGGTGGTGCGAGGGCATCACGGTCAGGCAGGTGACGATCACCACGAGGCCAACCAGCAGCCACCACACGGAAATCCGGTTCAGGAGGGCGACCAGCTGCACGGTGAAGGTGTTGGCCAGCGCCTGGACCAGCAGGATCACGGCGGTGATGAGGACGGTGCGCTGCGGCGTCACGTCGTAGGACGGCCACTGCATCGCGAGGAACGCCTGGATGAAGGTGGCGGCCGCGTAGCCGGTGGCCGCGGTTCCGCCCACCTGGCCGACGAAGTTCAGCCATCCCGTGTACCAGGACCAGGCGCCCCGGTGCCGCTTGGCGAGTTTGCCCGCCGAGAAATACAAAGCGCCACTGGTCGGATAGGCGGAGGAGATTTCCGCCATGGAAGCGCCGACGAACAGCACCATGATGGAAACGGCGATCCAGCCGAATACCAGTATCCGCGGACCTCCGGCATGCATACCGAAACCGAAAGAGGAGAAGATGCCGGAGATGATATTGATGATCGTGAACGAGATCGCGAAATTATCGAATGCCCGAAAGCGCCGGGTCAGTTTTCGCGGATATCCCATCGCGTGCAGTGTCGCGTCGTCGTCGATGGGCACGGGCGCGGCACGGCGCCGGGTTTTCTCACGCGCGAGGAATGCGGGATCGGACACTGTCGGGACCTCTCTGATGGGGGTGACAGGAAGACATCGATGTCGTTTTTTCCGTACGCGTCACTGAAAGGCGTCCGCGCCACCGGCCCCTTGTCGCCTGGGCGCCGGGAACGCCGGGTCGTGCGAGGTGTGAGCGGTAGGTCGCTTCCGTCGTTCAGGTCGCGCCGGGCACCGGGAGACCGCACATGCGTCTGGCCTTGCTCAGCTGCTCCTCCGGGTCGCCGAACATGCTCCAGGGCATACGCGAGGCGTACGGGCCCATGGCGGTGAAGACCGCCCGCGCCTCGAACTCGCGGCGCGCCATGAACAGCGCGTGTGCGAGGTACGCCAGGTCGAGGACGGGGGTGAAGTGGTATCCGGGGACATGCGGAAGCCAGTGCTGGTAGACGCCGAGGGCCGTCGAGCTCCACTGGGGCTGCTCCCAGACGCGGTCGGCGAGCGGCGAGTCCGGGTTGTACGTTTCGGCGAGCGTCACCAGCGGCAGCAGCCGCAGGACCGAGTCGGCCGGGGCGCGCTGGCCGAGGAACGCGGCGACGTCCCACGCCTCATTGGTCATCCCGCCGTAGCGGGCGAAGAAGAACGCCAGGAACCGGTGATGCGCCTCGCGGTGCCAGGGGTCGAGCCGCAGGATGTGGGCGAACAGCGCCCAGGGCCCCGGCGGCGCGGTGAGCAGCCCCTGCGGGGCGGGATCACGGGGCCGCTGGAGGCGGGTCAGGCTCAGCCGAGCCACCCACGGTGTCGGGTCACCGGGCGAGGTCTCCGCCGCACGCTCGCACGCCGCCAGCGCTATCTGCGCCAGCGCGGCGGCCCGCCGGTCGCCGTCATCGGCGGCGCGGAGAGCGCGCAGCACCGCCACCCGCGCCCAGAGCGTCGCTGATTCGGGGTTCGGCTCCTCGGCCAACCAGCGTTCGGCCAGGTCGGAGTCCGCGGCCTCGGACGCCAGCACCAGCGACCGGTGGGCCCGAAGGCCGAAATCCGGCCGGGCCTCCTTCAGTGCCTCATCCGCACTCAGGTACCGGCCCGCCCGTACATCCACACACGCACGCGCCAGTCGATGGTCATCGGCCGCCGGATGCCACACGTACTGCCCCTCGAATAACCCAGCGGACATGTTCTCCTGCCGATCCTGCCGACGACACCACCCACACGCGCAGATCCCGCCCATGCCGAATTCGGCCGGAAGTCATCCCCGGCTCCAACGGCTACGGCAGGCCACACCCTACTCAGCATCAAGTCGGACGGAAACTGGTCACCCGAATTAGCTCGTTTCCCGACGTTCATGAGCGAGAAAGTTGAAGACAGACTCTATTTCTGGGCCTTCCTTCGCCTTGCCGCAGAGACCTGCTGGAACGTGCAGCTCGTGTAATTGGCATATGCCGTCGGCTGTTACTGCTGGGTTTCCCTTGACCTACTGGTGAGTTACCCCTCGAGCCAGGCGGTCGCCCGCCAGGTCAGCGGGTTTGGCCGGTAGTGCGCAAGACCGGCGCGCGTGACGGCGCCGGTGCGCTGGACAGCTCTCAGTGGACGGCGCAGAGGCGGGGACAGAAATGGCGCGTTCTGAGCGGTCGGGGCCGGGCGGCGCCACTGGCCGCCTCGCCGGCCCGGCGGTCGGGGTGCCCCGACCGCCGGCTGACGGCGTGACGCGCGCCCGCGTGCGAGACGCGGCGCTTTACTGAACGACGGGCGCCAGTGGCCGGGTCACACGTGGCCCAGCACATTGACGACCTGGCCGTTGGGGTCGCGCACGAAGAACCGGCGCACTCCCCATTCCTCGTCCTGCAAGGGATGCACGATCTCCGCGCCGCTCGCACGCATCGCCTCGTAGACCGCGTCCACATCACCCACCTCGATACTCATGTCGGGTGCCACGGGCGCGGTCTTGTCGCTGGTCATGAAGCTCGCCTGGGCGGCCGGGTGGGACGGGGAGGCGAGCGTCATGACCCAGCCGTGGTTCATGACCTCCCGCAGACCCAGCAGAGCGTAGAACTCCTTGCTCTCCTCCAGGGCCTCGGAACGGATGTTGGGCACGACGCGGTGGACTGCCATGGACGACTCCAGGTGAGAGCGCACGTATATCTGAGGTCTCAGGAGTACTACGACCCACCCGGCACCGCACACACTTTCGCGGCACGCGCTCGTGTCGCCGGACCTGGCGACGGCACCGTACGGAGGCGCTCCGTGCGCCCGGCGCTCCGGCTCGCACGGTGCGTCCGGGTGGTCGCTGTCGCCCGAAGGGCCCAGGCCCGACGTGCTGCCGGGGCGGGAGACCACCCGCCGTGGTGCACTGTGGCCGCGGCTGTGACCTGCCCCGACGCCACTTCTCTGACGTCGCCCCCCCGCCGCGTCCGCAAGAGCCCAAGACCGGCGTGACGGGGGACCAGCCGGCCGACGCGAGAAGAGGACCAGGGATGCGCCGCACGCAGCCAGGGGGACGCCCCCTCACCGGACGTCAGCCCTCCACGGGCACCGGGTCGCCCACCGGCCACAGGGCCCCCGACGGGGTCAGCCAGTGAGAACGCTGGAAGGCCCCACCGGGCATGTAGTAGTGGTCGGGGCCGGGCTCGCCGGTCTGTCCGCCACCTTGCACCTGCTCGGCGCGGGACGCCGGGTGACCGTCGTCGAACGCGACGCGCTGCCGGGCGGCCGCGCGGGACGCCTGGACCTCGACGGCTACCGGATCGACACCGGCCCGACCGTGCTGACGATGCCCAGCCTCGTCGCGGAAGCCTTCGCCGCCGTCGGTGACACGCTCGGCGACCGCCTCGACCTGATCCGCCTCGACCCCGCCTACCGCGCCCACTTCGCCGACGGCGGCCAGTTGGACGTCCACACCGAGGTGGCCGCGATGGAGGCGGCCATCGAGGAGTTCGCCGGGCCCCGGGAAGCCGCCGGCTACCGGCGGCTGCGCGAGTGGCTGCGACAGCTGTACGCGGTGCAAAGACGCCGCTTCATCGACACCAACTACGACTCACCGCTCCAGCTGCTGCACCCCGACCTCGCACGGCTCGCCGCGCTCGGCGGCTTCGGCAGACTCGACGCCCGCATCGGCCGGTTCCTCACCGACGAGCGCCTGCGGAGGGTCTTCTCCTTCCAGTCGCTGTACGCCGGAGTGCCGCCCGCCCGGGCCCTCGCCGCGTACGCCGTCATCGCCTACATGGACACCGTCGCCGGTGTGTACTTCCCCCGGGGCGGCATGCACGCCCTGCCCCGCGCCATGGCGGACGCCGCCGCCCACGCCGGAGCCGACTTCCGCTACGGGCACGACGTACTCCGGCTGGAACGGTCGGCCGACCGGGTCACGGCCGTCATCACCGCACACGACCGCATCCCCTGCGACGCCGTGGTGCTCACCCCCGACCTGCCCGTCAGCTACCGGCTGCTCGGCCGCCAGCCGCGCCGCGCCGTGCGGCTGCGGCGCTCCCCCTCCGCGCTGGTCCTGCACGTGGGCACCGACAGGACCTGGCCGGGCCTGGCCCACCACACGCTCTCGTTCGGGGCGGCGTGGAAGAACACCTTCCACGAACTGACCCGCAGCGGGCAGCTGATGACCGACCCGTCCCTGCTCATCACCCGCCCCACCGCCACCGACCCTTCCCTGGCGCCGCCCGGCCGTCATCTGCACCACCTCCTCGTGCCGTGCCCGAACACCGACATCGGCCCGGGCACCGACGACTGGCGCGGCCTCGCCCCCCGCTACCGCGCCGCCCTTCTCACCGAACTGGAGCGGCGGGGGCTGACCGGCATCGCCTCGGCCATCGAGACGGAGTGCCTGGTCACACCGGTCGACTGGACCGCCATGGGACACGCGGCGGGCACCCCGTTCTCCGCGGCCCACACCTTCGCGCAGACCGGCCCGTTCCGCCCCCGCAACCTCGTGCGCGGCACCGTGAACGCCGTACTCGCCGGGTGCGGCACCACCCCTGGCGTCGGCGTGCCCACCGTGCTGATCTCCGGAAAGCTCGCGGCGGCCCGCGTCACGGGCCTTCCCCCCACCCGCACCCGGGTGTTCACGCCCACGGCCGCTGCCGGCGACCGCGCCCGGCAGGGGGTACGCGTATGACGGGCCGTGAACTCGACGCGGCGGGCATCACCGACCCCGCCCTGCGCGCCGCGTATACCCAGTGCCGACTGCTCAACGCACGGCACGGCAAGACGTACTTCCTCGCGACGCGGCTGCTCCCCGTCGAGCGGCGGCCCGCCGTGCACGCGCTGTACGGGTTCGCCCGCTGGGCCGACGACATCGTGGACGATCTCGGCAGCGACGCGACACCCGGGGAGCGCCGCGCGACGCTGCGGGCACTGCACGACCGGCTCGACGCCGGGCTGCGGCGCGGGCACAGCGACGAGCCGGTCGTCCGGGCGCTGGCGCACACAGCGGCCGTCTACGGCATCGACCACCGGTACTTCGCCGACTTCATGGCCGCCATGCGCAGCGACCTCGACGTGACCGGCTACGCCACCTTGGACGACCTGTACCGCTACACGCACGGCTCAGCGGCCGTCATCGGACTCCAGATACTGCCCGTACTCGGCACCGTCGTCCCGCGCGCCGAGGCCGCCCCGTACGCCGCCGCGCTCGGCGTGGCCTTCCAGCTCACCAACTTCGTCCGCGACGTCGGCGAAGACCTCGACCGGGGCCGGGTCTACCTTCCCGCCGACCTGCTCGCCGCGCACGGCGTCAGCCGCGGGCTCCTCCAGTGGAGCCGCGCCACCGGCGCCCGTGACGCGCGTATCACCGCGGCACTGAAGGCCGCCGCCGCTCTGACCGGCGACATGTACCGGCGGGCCGCGCCCGGCCTCGGCATGCTCGACCCGGTGTCCCGCCCGTGTATCCGTACCGCCTTCGTTCTCTACAGCGCGATCCTGGACGCCATCGACCGCGATGGCTACGCCACCCTCCACCGGCGCGCCGTCGTCCCGCGCCGTCGCCGTGCGGCCGTGGCCGCCGACGGGCTGGCGCGGGTCGCCGCCGCCCGGGTGCGCGCCCGCGTCGCCCGCGACCAGCGGGCCATGCCGGGCCCGGCGCCGACCCGACCGGGCGCCGAGCGGCCCCGGCAGCGGACGGAGGCGGCGTGAGCGGGGGCGCCGCGCGGCCCGGCGGACTGTACCCGCTGCGCCTGCGCCGCCGCGCGACCCCATGGGAAGACCAGCGGCCCACCTGGCGCGACGCCGCCCCCGCCGTCATCGCGCAGGCGGTCAAGCGCGCCCAGGCCCGCCCCAGCGGCAACTGGTACGTCGTGGGCGCCACCCGGGACATCCGGCCCGGCCGTCCCTACGGGCGCACGGTCGCCGGTGCCGAGGTCGTCGTCTGGCGGGGCACGGAGGGCGGGCTCCGCGCCGGTCCCGGAGCGTGCCCGCATCTGGGCGCCGCCCTGCGGGACGGCCGGGTACGCTGCGGGACCCTCATCTGCCACTGGCACGGGCTCCCCCTCGACGGCCGCCCGTTCGCGGGATGGGAGCCGTATCCCGTCCACGACGACGGCGTGCTCACCTGGGTGCGCCTTGACCACGTCGGCGGCGAACAGCCCCTGAAGCGGCCCCCGGTGCCCGACCGGCCGCGCCTCGCGACGGCGCTCGACGCCGTGTACACCGGGGTGGGGCGGTGCGAGCCCGAGGACGTGGTGGCCAACCGCCTCGACCCGTGGCACGGGGCGTGGCTGCACCCGTACTCCTTCGCCGACCTCAGGGTGACCGGCGCGCCGGACGAGGGCGCCGCAGCGGGCGGTGACGGGCTTTCCGTTGAGGTGTCGTTCAAGGTCGCGGGCCGGGCGGTCGTGCCGGTCCGCGCGGTGTTCACCGCGCCAGGGCCCCGCACGGTCGTCATGCGCGTCACGCGCGGGGAGGGGAAGGGCTCCGTCGTGGAGACGCACGCCACGCCGCTCGCCCCTGACGCGGCGGGGCGGCCGCGTACGGCGGTCATCGAGGCGGTCGTCGCCGCTTCCGGCCGACGTGGCTTCGCGCTCGCCCGGAACGCCGCGCCGCTGCTGCGGCCGCTGATGCGCGCCACCGCCGGACGCCTGTGGCGCGACGACCTCGCCTACGCCGAGCGCCGCTGGGAACTGCGCGCCGCAGGGCGCTTCCCTGGCTGACACAGCGTCAGGCCATGCTCCCAGGTGCTCCGCCCTCGCGTCCTCAGCCGCCACTCCAGCGAGCGAGGGCGCGCAGCGCGGGCACCCTTCCCCGGTCAGGCACGGTCCACAGGGTCTGGCCGCGCACGCCCCAGCGCTCCAGCAAGGTGTTCGCGGCGAGGAAGCCCGTGGTCGCCGCCCGTTCCATCAGGGCGACCGGCAGCCCACTGCGCACCACGTCGCCCGCCACCGTCACGGCCGGGTCGGGCGTCCGCACGGTCGGCCGGTCCAGGTAGCCGCCCACCGGGAACAGCGGGCAGTCCGCCCGCCATTCGTGGTGCTGGCCGACGGCCCTGGCACCGGCGGTCTCCGGGTACACGCGGTGCAGCTGCGCGAGCAGACGGTCCTGCGCCGCCTGCCGACCGGTGCCGGGTTCGATGGCGTACGCGTGGAGTTCGACGACGGAGCCGCCGGTACGGGCCGCCCAGCGCGCCGCTTCCCCTTCCCAGCGGTCCAGCACGCTGATGTTGTCCAGTGAGCCGTATCCGCTCGTGCCCAGGAAGCCGGGGCGGTCGGCGGCCACCGCGCGGTCCAGCCACCAGCGGGAGACCAGGAACGGCGGTGCGAGGCGCAGCCGCGCCATGCGGGCGCGCCACGGCGCGTCACCGAGGCGCGGCGAGCGCGCGACGAGGTCGCGCAGACCGCCCGGGTCCAGTGCCAGCACCACGGCGTCATGGCGCCGGCCCCGGCCGTCAGCGGTGACCATGAGACCGCCGTCCGGCGCGGGGTCCACACTCCGCACGGCCTCGCCGCACCGCACCTCGACGCCATGGCCCGTCAGATAGCGGGCCAGCGGGTCCCACAGCGCCTGTGGGAAGGGCTCCGTGGGCACGGCGAACAGCAGTCCTTCGCTGGAGCCCAGGAAGTAGATGTGGAACATCAGCGCCAGTTCGGCGGCGGACAGGTGGCGCGGGTCGGCGAAGAAGCTCCGCGAGAACACCTCGAACGCCAGATGGTGGGCGGCCTCGGGGAAGCGGACCCGCTCCAGCAGCTCCCGGGCGCTGATGCCGTCGAACCGCTCGTACACCTCCGGGACGCGCACATCGAGCAGCGGCAGCGCGGCGCGTGGCCGCATCCGGGCCAGGTCCCGCCAGCCGAACGTCGGGCTCAGCGCCACGAAGCCGAGCGCGCTCCACGGCGGGGTGCGCGGCACCCGCGCGAAGCTGTCGCACAGGCCGCCACTGTGCCGCAGCGGATAGTCGGGCAGGGTCACCAGCGACGTCAGCTCCGGGTCGATACGCCGCAGCAGCCCCCGGAGGTTGTAGTACTGGTGGAAGAAGGCGTGGAAGCCCCGGCTCATGGTCGCCGCCGAGCCGTCGGCGAGCTCCACCGGCCAGCCCGCCAGCCGGCCACCGAGGACCGGTTCCCGCTCGTAGAGGGTGACGCGCACCCCGCGTTCCGCGAGCGCGGTGGAAGCGGCGAGCCCGGCGATGCCCCCGCCGACGACGGCCACACGCGGCGCCTCACCGGTGACCCGGGGACGGCCCGGCGGCGGCACGAGCACCCGGGCCCGCCGGTCCCTGCCCCGCCGGCAGGTGCGCCGTCGTCCTGTGTCCTGGCGGTCCGTGACGCGGTGGTCCATGACGTGGTGGTCCGTGTCCGGGTAGCCCACGTTCTGGCGGTCCGCGCCCCGTCGTTCCGTGTTCTGACGTTCCGTCTCACGCGGCGTACTCATGACACGGTCTCCTCCTCCAGTGGGGCACGGATGCCGGGAACCGGCAGCATGTCAGCCACCGCCCGCCGGGGCGGGCTTCCGGCGCAGCAGCGGGAGTTCGGCCGCGGTGCGCAGTATCGGCAGGACAGGGGTGCGCAGGCCGATCGCGATGTCCTCGCGCACCCGTGTGGCGCCGTCCAGGAAGCGCAGCAGACGGTCCACCGGTACCTGCCGGAACAGCCGTGTGAAGAACTCCGCCCCGTCCACCCGGCCGCTGGCCAGTGCCCGCAGGAGCACGGCGTCCATCGCGCGCGACCGGGCAGGGTGAGCGGGCGGCGGGAGTGGCGACCGGCCGTGGTGCAGCGCGTCGGCGATGGCGCGCGTCTGCCGCTGCACGGCGGCGAAGGTGTATCCGGTCGAGGCGCGCGTCGCCCCACCGGCGGCCCCGACGCGGAAGACGTGGGCGCCGCACCGGCGCGGGTAGCGGGCGTCGGTCATCGGGATCACCCCCTGCTCGGTGCCGGTCACCTCGAACCGGCCCAGCCCCAGCACCCGGCCCGTGTAGTGCCGCAGCGCCCGGTCGTAGCCGTCGTCACCGAGTACGGCGGGGGCGAACTCCGTGTACTCCACCAGGGCCTCTTCGGCGCTGAGCGGCAGTACGTAGCCGAAGGACAGGCCGCGGCGCGGTGGCGGCGTGCGGAAGTCCATCAAGTCGGCGACGTCCATGTCGAACACGGGCCGCTCGGTGCGGACGAACCAGCCCCGGAAGTGCTGGAGCAGCGTGGTGCGGGCGGGCGGAAGCACCGGCAGGGGGCGGGAGTCGAACACCCAGCGGGCGCGCAACCGCAGCGGCGCGCCGCCCGCGGTGACGCCCCGCAGCTCCGCCCCGTGCGGTGGTGCGTCGCGGATCTCGTGGACCACCGCCGCCACGTGCCGCAGCGACGGCGAACCGGCGAGCGCCGCGCCCACCAGCGACTCGAACGCGCCCGACCGCAGCATCTTGTACCGCAGCGGAGCCAGCCCCCGCTCCAGCTCCTCCCCGTCAGGGGCCCGCACGCGCAGCCGGTCCCACGAGGCCGCCAGCGCCTGGTCGTAGGGACCGCCGGGCTCCTCCCAGAAGCACCAGGTCCGTTCCGGAGCGCTCAGCGGTCCCGGTGGCGCACCGACCAGCGTCACCTCGCGCCGGGGGCAGCCGGCAGGAGGCTCGCACAGCCGGTGGGCGAGGGAGAGCCCGGCGGCGCCCGCCCCGACGATGGCGACCTCCGTGTCGTACACGCCATCTCCCTTCCGCCCGCGCGCTGTTCGCGGTCCGGGCATCGGTGCGGGACCGGAGCGAGCCGGCACGGGCACCCGTAGCGCTGGGCCACCGGCACAGCATCGCGCACCGGCAGGCTCACCCGGCGCAGACACGACAGGCGGTACGCACGGCCCCGCGACCGCACTGGCGCCAGCACCCGCAGCAGCGCCAGCACGGACGCGGACCTCGCACGGGCCCGCGCGTCGCCGCGTCACTCAGGCGTCGTCCGGCCAGGTGAGGCGCTTGGCGAAGTGAATCCACGCGACCAGAACGACGAGCAGCGCGGTCGCGCCGCCGAGCGCCATGACCGCCGAGGGGGACGCGCGGTCCACGACGAGCCCGCCGGCCAGCGCCCCCAGCGCGAACGTCGCCTGGAACGAGGCGGTGAACAGCACGGCGGCGGCCTCCGGCGCGTGCGGGGCCGCCGCGGAGAACCACGTCTTCGACGAGACGGGCACCGCCCCGTACGCGACTCCCCAGACGATCAGCAGCGCGAGCGCTCCGGCGCTCCACCGGCCGAGGACGGGGAGCAGCAGGGCCGCGAGGGCGAGCAGCCCGGCGGCGGCCGCGAACGTGGCACGCGGACGGCGGACGACCGTCGCGCCTCCCGCGAAGTTGCCGGCGATCCCGGCGACCCCGTACGCCAGCAGGAACACGGTGACCAGCCCCGGGCCCGCGTGGGTGACCTGCTCAAGGAACGGCGTCACATACGTGTACGTGCCGAAGTGGGCCAGCACGACGAGGAAGGTCATCAGCAGTGCGAAGCGGGTGTTGGTGCCCCGCACCATGTCACGCAGCACACGCAGCCTGGTGATCCGCTCGGCGGGCAGTGGCGGGAGGACCAGGAGCAGCATGCCGAACACGGCCACCGTCAGCACGCCCATGACGCAGAACGCCGTGCGCCAGCCCGCGACGTCGCCGAGGAAGGTCCCGGCGGGCACGCCCAGTACCGAGCCCAGCGGAACCGCCGAGAAGATGACCGCCGTCGCCTTGCCGACCGACTCCGGCGGGACCAGCCGGTCGGCCAGACCGGCTCCGATCGACCAGAAGCCGCCGATGACGATTCCGACCATGACGCGGGAGACCAGGACGAGCCGGTAGTCCGGTGCCACGGCGGCCAGGAAGTTCGCCAGCGCCAACATGAGCGTCAGGGCGCACAGCATGAAGCGGCGGTCCAGGCGCGCTGTCGCCAGGGTGACGGTGGGGGCGGCGACCGCGGCGAGGACGCCCGGCAGGGACATCATCAGCCCGGCCGTTCCGTCCGAGAGGCCGAAGCTGGAGCCGATCGACGTCAGCAGGCCGATCGGCAGGATCTCGGTGGTGACGATCGAGAAGATGCCCAGCGTTATCGCGGCCACGGCGAGCCAGCCGACGAGGGGCGAGCGGGGTGGAGCGGCGGTCTCTTCGGGGGACGCGGGGCCGATGGGTGTGCCGTCGGCGGACGTGGCGGCGGTGGTCATGGAATCCGTCCTGTGGTGGACGCCCTGCTGGGCTGGGCGCACCAGTCCAGCAGCCGCCACCTGCCAGGATCTGGCAGATTTTCGCCGCCGACGTCACTGACGGAGGTCATGTCGCCTTTCCGCCGGGAGCCGGGGTCAGAACCGCCGGGGCGGCGGTCCCAGCTCCGTGGGTGACTCACTGACCGCCCAGGGCGCCCAGGGCGGTCATCATGCCGAGACCGTCCGAGACGACCCAGAACTCGGCGAACCGGCCGTCGGCGACGCGGAAGATGTCCTGCCCGGCGAAGGAGATCCGGGTGCCGGGTTCGACGGAGGCGCCGGGGATGCCCGAGCGGTAGGAGCCGTGGAACGTCCAGTGCGCGGCCACCAGGCCGTCACCGATGACCGGTCCGACGTCGAGGGTGGTCTCGATGTCGCTGAAGTAGTCGTGCGACTGGCGGATCTGTTCGGCTGCCTCCCGCGGCCCGTGCACGTCAAAGCTGGGCCAGTGCCCGACGAAGTCGGGGGTCAGGATGTCCTCGGCGACGGAGAAGTCGCCGTGCCACACCTCGAAGAGCCAGCGCCGGTAGAGAGCTTCGATGTCGTTCATGCCTCCATTTTGCGTACGCGTACGCAGAGACGTCAATCACCGTGGGGCGGCGTGTCTCCTGCCCTGTTCGTCAGGGCGCTGACCAGCGTGGCGAGGTCGTCGGCGAAGTGGTCACGGCGATCGGGGGAGGTCCAGTAGCCGCGCAGCGCCGCCACCGTGGGGTGCTCGGCGGGGTCGGCCTCCGCGGGGACGCTCACCTGGTACGGGGCGCGGCCGTCGGGGCGCGCGTCGCGCTGGGTCAGGTCGCCGAGGAGGAACGCCCAGACGATCCGGTTGGCCGTGGCCGCCTGTTCGAGGGAGAGCCCGCACGCCTGCCAAGCGGCGTAGATCTCCTCCAGCAGCCATACGACGGACGGCGCCATGAGGTCGCCTCGTCCCAGCACCTCCACGACCCAGGGCCGGGCGCCCAGCTCATCGTGTTCCCAGGTCAGCAGGGTGAGCAGGCGCGCGCGGGGCTCCTCGGGCAGCGTGGGGCGGGGCAGGTCGGCCACGATGCGGTCCAGGAGCAGGATCAGCAGCTCGTCCTTGTCGCGTACGTGCCGGTAGATGCTCATGGGGGCGCTGCCCAGGGCGTCGGCGACGCGCCGCATGGACAGCGCGTCGCTGCCCTGCCGGGTGACGATGTCCAGGGCGGCCTCGACGATCCGCTCACGGGACAGCCGGGCGGGCCGCCCACGGCTCGCCGCCTTCCGTCCGGTTCCTGCCGCGTTGCGCTCGCTCACGACCAGCAGTCTGTCACCGCGGTCTGTCACCGCGGTCTCCCACCGGGTCTGTCACCGGGTCTGTCACCGTGCCGCCGTCCGGCGCCCCGCTCCCGACGCACCGCCGATGCGGCGTGCCCCCGCCTGGCTGACACTGTTGGGGAACCGGGGACTGAACGTGACGTCGGCCTTCGCCGCCCTGTTGGGGTGGTGAGGGTCGACGTTGTGTTTGGGGAGGGTGTCGGTGTCGCTGCGGCAGTGGGGGCTCGGGGAGATCCCGGCGGAGACAGCTCGGGTTGCGTGGACGGTGTGTCCGAAGGGCACGCTGGCGATGCGCCTGCGGGATGAGTTTGCGGATGTCTTCCGCGCCGAGGAGGTCGGGCGGTTGTTCCCTGCGGGAGGCCGTCCGGTGGTGCCGCCGGGGGTGCTGATGCTGGTCACGGTGTTGCAGTTCACCGAAGGGCTGTCTGACCGGCAGACCGCGGAAGCGGTTCGCACCCGGATCGACTGGAAGTACGCGATGGGGGTCGAGCTGACCGATACCGGGTTCGACTACTCGGTACTGAGCGACTTCCGGGCCCGGCTGGTCGAGGGAGGCATGGCAGGGGAGGTCTTCGAGCGGGTACTCGTGACTGCCCGGAGCCGGGGACTGCTGAAGCCGGCGGGGCGGGCCAGGACCGACTCCACGCGGGTGCTGGGAGCGATCCGGTCGGTCAACCGGCTGGAGGACATGGGAGAGACCTTGCGGGCCGCGCTCAACGCGCTGGCCGCTGTCGCTCCGGAATGGCTGGTGGCGCAGGCGGACCCGAAGTGGTTCGACCGGTACGGGCACCGCGTTGAGGACGCCCGGCTGCCCAAGGGCAGGGACAAGCGCCGGGAGCGGGCTGAGCGGATCGGCGCGGACGGGGTGCGGTTACTGGGGGCGGTGTTCGGTCCGTCGGCGCCGGGCGGTCTGCGGGATCTGTCGGCGGTCGAACTGCTGCGGCAGGCCTGGGTGCACAACTTCCATATGGTGGAGGGGGAGGTGCGTTGGCGGGAGGAGAAGGACCTCCCGCCGGGCAGGCTGCGGTCGGCGTCTCCTTACGACTCCGAGGCCCGGCCGGGCTCCAAGCGTGGCTCCGGATGGACGGGATACGTCGTCCATCTCACCGAGACCTGCGAGACCGATCTTCCGAACCTGATCACCCATGTCGCTACCACGGACGCCTCGGTCGGCGACGTGAAAATGACAGGCGTCATCCATGCCGCGCTGGCCGAGCGCGGGCGGCTTCCCGCAGTGCACCTGGTGGATGCCAACTACATCGACGGGCACAATCTGGTCACTGCCCGTCGTGACCTGGGCATTGAACTCCTCGGCCCGATCCAGGCCGACACCGCCACCCAGGCCCAGGGCCAGTACCACCAGGACGCCTTCAGCGTCGACTGGGACAACCGGACCGTGACCTGCCCCAACGGCCAGACCAGCACGGTCTGGCGGGACACCACCAGCCACCGCGGCACACCGGTCGTCCGGGCCAAGTTCGCCGCGCGGCACTGCTCTCCCTGCCCTGCACGGGAGCAGTGCACCAGCTCACCCAACGGCCGGATGATCACACTGCGTCCCCGGGACGAACATGAAGCCATCCGCGAGCTCCGGGCCGCCGCAGACACCGATGACTGGAAGGAACGGCACCAGGCTCGCAACGGGATCGAGGGCACTGTCTCGCAAGGTGTCCGCGCCTTCGGCCTGCGCCGTTCCCGCTACCGCGGACGGGACAAGACCCATCTGCAGCACACCTTCACCGCCGCCGCGATGAACCTCACCCGACTCGACGCCTGGACCAACGGCGTCCCCCGAAGCGAAACCCGCACCTCACGCTTCGAAGCACTGCGTCCCGCCGCCTAACGGCGGCGGGCGCAGTCAACAGACCCATTTCCCAACAGTGTCTGGCTCGCGGGGGCACGCCCGCGTCAGCCCGCGCCGCTCCCGCTCTCGCCGCTCCCGCTCTCGTCCGTCGGCTGGCGCCACGCCGACTCCCGGAGCAGCCGCAGCCCGTTCAGCCCGACCAGCACGGTCGAGCCCTCGTGCCCGGCGACGCCCAGCGGGAGCGGCAGATGGCCCACGAGGTCCCAGACCACCAGGGCGCCGATGCAGACGGAGGCGATAAGCAGGTTCTGCCGTACGACCTTGCGGGCTTGCCGGGAGAGTGACACCACGGCGGGGACGGCGCGCAGTTCGTCGCGTACGACCACGGCGTCGGCGGTCTCCAGCGCGAGGTCGGACCCGGCCCGGCCCATGGCGAGACCACTGTGCGCCGCGGCGAGCGCGGGCGCGTCGTTGACGCCGTCACCGACGACGAGTACCCGCTCCCCGGCGTCCTCCCACGCGCGTACGGCAGCTACCTTGTCCTGTGGCAGCAGCCCGGCCTGTACGTCCGTGATGCCGGTCTCCCCGGCCAGCCGGGCAGCCGCCCGCGCGTTGTCGCCGGTCAGCAAGGTGGGCGTGGCGCCGGTCAGTTCGCCCAGCGCGGCGACCGCGTCGCGCGCGCCCGGCCTGGTGCGGTCGGCGATGGCCAGGACGGCGGCGGGGGCGCCGTCGAGCACGAGGACCACGGCGGTACGGCCGGTGTCCTCCACCTCGGCGACCGCCCGCGCCGCCTCATCGTGCTCCGCCGCCTGGCCGGAGAGGCCGGAGGAACCGGAACCGAGCAGCGCCGCCGGGCTGCCGACCCTGACCTCCCGCCCCGCGACCAGTGCGCGCACCCCGCGGCCCGGCGTGGAACCGAAGTCCGAAGCCCGCGCCAGCTCCAGCCCGCGCTCCCGCGCCGCGCTCACCACGGCCCGCGCCAGCGGGTGTTCGCTCGGGTGCTCGGCGGCCGCCGCCAGTGCCAGGGCCGCGTCCCGCTCCGGCGCGCCGGGCACGGCGGCCCGCAGCGGAGACGCCGCCGTGGCCAGGACGCGGACCTCGGCGACGCGCGGCGCTCCCTCGGTGAGGGTGCCGGTCTTGTCCAGCGCCACCCGGGTCACCTCGCCGAGGCGCTCCATCACCACGGCGGACTTCACGAGCACGCCGTGCCGCCCGGCGTTGGCGATGGCGGACAGCAGCGGGGGCATCGTCGCCAGCACGACGGCGCACGGCGACGCCACGATCATGAACGTCATGGCACGCAGCAGCGTCTCGGTGAAACCCGCGCCCCACGCGAGCGGCACCGTGAACAGGGCGAGGGTGGCGACGACGACGCCCACCGAGTAGCGCTGTTCGACCTTCTCGATGAACAGCTGCGTCGGCGCCTTGGTCTCGCTGGCCTCCTCGACCATCGCCACGATCCGGGCGATGACGGAATCGGCGGCGTCCCGGTCCACGCGCAGCCGCAGCGCGCCCGTGCCGTTGAGGGTCCCGGCGAACACCGGATCGCCCTGCTCCTTCGGTACGGGCAGCGGCTCGCCGGTGATCGTGGCCTGGTCGACGTCGCTTGAGCCGCTGAGCACGGTGCCGTCGGCGGGCAGCCGCTCCCCGGGGCGCACCAGCACCGTGTCGCCCACGCGCAGCTCCGTCAGTTCCACGCGCTGCTCGCCACCGCCGTCGGTGAGCCGTAGCGCGGTGGCCGGTGCCAGGTCGAGCAGGCCGCGCACCGAGTCGGCGGTACGGCGGGTCGCCAGGGCCTCAAGGCCGCCGGAGACGGCGAAGATGACGATCAGGAGGCCGCCGTCGAGGAACTGGCCGATGGCCGCCGCGCCCAGGGCGGCGACCACCATCAGCAGATCGACGTCGAGGGTCTTCTCCCGCAGCGCCTGGAGCCCCGCCCGGCCCGGCTCCCAGCCGCCCGCCGCGTAGCACACGGCGTACAGCGGCCCCCAGGCCCAGGCCGGTGCCCCGGCCAGGTCGAGGGGGAAGGCCAGGACGAAGGCGAGGGCCGACAGCGCGGCCCACCGCACCTCGGGCAGGGCGGCGAGCCGGGTGCGGCGCGGGGGCGGCGGGCCGCCCGCCGCCGTGGCGGCGGGGGAGCGGCGGTCGTCGACGAGCTGGGCTGCCATGGGAGGCGTACCTCTTCGAAGGAGCGGGCGGGGAGTCCTCTCACTATAGCCGCTCATATGAAGAGGTCTTCAAGTGTTTGTCCTTGATCGCGACTACGATGGCTCCATGGGACATGGAGCCAAGGGCGAGACCAATCGGGCGGAAGTTCTCGACGCGGAAGCCGCCGCGACCATCGCCGCCACCCTTCAGGCGCTGGCGACGCCGTCCCGGCTGATGATCCTCACCAGGCTGCGGCAGGGGCCCTGCCCGGTCACCGAGCTGGCCGAGGCCGTCGGCATGGAACAGTCGGCCGTCTCCCACCAGCTGCGGCTGCTGCGCGCCCTGAGCCTGGTCACCGGCTCCCGGCAGGGCCGCCGCATCGTCTACAGCCTCTACGACAACCACGTCGCCCAGCTGCTCGACGAGGCCGTCTACCACATCGAGCACCTCAGGCTCGGCGCCCGCGACCTGCCGGACCACTGACCACGGGCCCGGACCGCTGACCACTGGCCGCTGACCGCTGGGCTCCGGCTTCCGGTCCTGGGCGGGCGGCGCGCCGGGGAAGGGATTGGTCCGCGGCAGCCGCAGCGTGCGCGCGTCGCCCGCGAGCAGCTCGCCGATGAGCGGCGCGAACCATGGGCGGGCGAAGGCCGGTGACATCGCGGCGAACCACGTCATCCAGTCCTGACGATGTTCGTTGGCTCATCGAGCCAGAGCTGAGAGCCGACATCATCGAAGGTGAGCCCGTAGCGGGTGTAATGGGGGGAACCCGCCGACTTCCAGCGGTGGTAGGCCCGGACGACCTCCGCCCACAGGTTCCGCTTGCCGTACACGCACACGGCCTCCGTCCCGTACCACTCGCCGAAGTTCACGATGGTCACGGACGTGCCATCCTCGCTCCAGAGCTGAACTTGGCGATCCTCTCCCTCACCCCGGCTGGTGAAGGAGATGTCCGGGACATGCAGTCCCAGAGTGAAGTCAACTGCCCAGCCGAGCCCTAGCACTTCATCAGGGTCAATGAGCGACGGCCCGTAGTGGGCATCAGCAGCTGGGCTGAGTTCGTTGTTGGGCCGGTGCGCCCTGGCCCACATGTACCAGGCCCCGCCGACGAACTGCCCCGAGGCGACACCGGAGAACACCCGGAGCTTCAACAGCCCCCCGCGTGCGTACCGTGTGTTGAACGGGGTCAGGATGACCGCCCCGTCCGCTGCCTGCTCTCTCCACTCCCTTGGGATGTCCTTGACCGCGCACGTAGCGATGACGCGGTCATAGGGGGCCGACTTCTTCCAACCCTTCAGACCGTCTCCGCAGATGACTTCCGGCCCGTAGCCGGCGTCCTCCAGATTCTTGCTGCCCCACGCCGCCAGGATCGGATCGAACTCGACCGTGGTGACATTTTCGGAACCGGTGCCTTCGCTGATCAGGGCCGTGTCGTACCCCGAAGCCGTCCCGATGTGAAGCACCTTGTGCCCACGCTTCAAGTCCAGTTGATTCAGCTTCTCGAACACGATGTCAAGGCCGGAGATGGATGAGGAGTAGTCACCCTTGGCGGGCCCCTCGGCCACGGTCCGGCCATCGTCCATCTGTGTGATGAGGGAACGATGAGTGTCCCAGACCGCTTTGGGCCACGCGCTCTCGTCCTTGTACCGGTCGATGACCGGGTGCAAGCCGTCGCGACCGGCCTTCTGGTGCCAGAAGGCCGGTGGTGCGAATGCCTCGCGATCGACAGCATCGAAGGCCGGCCGAAGCCATGGGGACCGGAAGGCCCCCATCACTTCAAGCTCAGTACATGCGATCTCGCGGTAGTCCACGGTCACCTACTTCGGTCGTGATCCATCGGGCGACGGCGGGTCCGGGGGAGGTGCCCACGGCTTGTCCTCGGGCTCGCCACCGTGCTTGCCTGCCATGGGCGTTACCTCCTTGTCCCGGCGGATGCCGACTGTGGCGGAAGGGGGGAGCCGGGGCGATCGGGTCCCGGCCTTGGGTCTGTGGGTGTCCTCATGATGCGTCCTGGCTCCGGCCGGTGCTGAGGTCGGTGTCGCAGTGCACGCAGCGGTTCTGGTCTTTGTCCTCACCGACCCAGATGATCAAGGCGCGGCATTTGGGGTTGGGACACCTGGGGATCTCAGTGCCCTCTACCGTGATCGGCTGCTCGCCTTGGACCGCTGCCATGCGCCTGCCTCCGTTGTCCGTTGACCTGGTGATGTCTAGTCAACGGATGCTGTGGTCAGAGGGAAAGGCGAAATAAGGGGCGGCCCGGTTGCGTGACCCCGGTGATTTTTGCCTTCGGACTGTCGCCGGGTGATCGCACAGCGCTACCGTTGGGGTGTGGCTGAGAACGTCAAGCTGGCAGCCCGTATCAAGGAACTGGGCTTTTCCCAACCTGAGTTGGCGCGCAAGATCAACGGGAAGATCGAGGCGCTGACTGGCAAGCCGGGGCGCCTCGAAGCTCGTGACATCCGGCGCTGGCTCCGAGGCGAGACAGGATGGCCTCAGGACCGCATCAGGCTTTGCGCCGAGAAGGTTCTTCAGGCGACGTCCGAAGAATTAGGGTTCATCCCCCGGCGCAAACGAAGCGCAACCGTACCCCCGGAGGACGAGTCTGTGCACCGCCGTAAGTTCTTCACTGCCACCAGCGGTACCGTGCTGGCCGTTGTTGGTTCCAGCGGCGCCAAACTCGGGATGAGCGACGCTCACCGCTTCCAGGCGGAGTACGAGCGCGTCCTTGAGCAGGACTGGCGCATCGGCGGTATGCGAACGGTGGAGAACCGGGCTGCCGAACTAGCCCTCCGGGTTCAGTCGGCCTTATCCGTGGGCACGACATCGACCCGCGTCCGCAGAAGGCTCCACTGTTTGGCCTCGGACGCGTCATGCTCGGCGGCCTTCGCCGCCATCGACGCCAAGTCGACCAAACGGACCCGCGATCACCTGGACCGAGCAGTGACGTTCGCTGGTCTTTCGGGAGACAGCGAGACGCAGTACCACGTGTGGAACCATCTCGCTATGACGGCGTGTCAGCGGCAGGATTTCAGTGAGGGCGTGGCAGCCGCGGAGGTGATGAAGGCGTCCTCCGTCGCCCGTAGAGACCCCCTGTACGCGTCTCTCGCCCACATGCGCAATGCTCGGTGCTTGGTCAAGATGAACGCGCGGAGTGACACGCTACGTGCCCTGTCTACGGCGGAGAGGGCTTTCGCGCGGGCGGAGGGCAAGGGGCGTCCGGCATGGCTGAGTTTCTACGATCAGAGCGAAGTGGACGGCTTGGCTGCGAGTGTCTGGTCCGCCTTGGGGGCCTATGACCGTGCCGAAGCCTTCTTCCATCGCACGCTTTCCGGTATCCGGCCTGACATGGTTCGAAATCGAGCGCTGTACTCGGCGCATCTGGCACTGTCCCAGGCGAATCAAGGGGAGCTTGAGCTTGCCTGTGCCACGGGCCTCCGTGCGTACGAGCTCCTTCCCGAGGGGGCCGGCTCGAAGCGCACCACTGACACGCTCGGGAATGTACGGAAAGCCCTGGTCGCCTCGGGATCAAGGGCGCCCGCAGTCACGGAATGGATGGAGAGGTCTCGGCTATGGAGCTGAAACGCTACGGCCATGAAGACGCACGGCATATCAGGGCCATGCTCCTGGACATACACGATGAGGCGTACGCCGACGACCCCGACGAGTTTCACTCCCGCGATCGGTTCGCCGAGTTCGTTGACGCGTGGTCGAGCAAGGAGACATGGTCCTGTGTCGTCGGCTTCGCGGAAGGGCAACCGGTCGGATACGCCTACGGTGCGTTGTTCAGCCCTGGCGGGTGGTGGCGCGGCGTCGAGACACCTGATTGGCTCACGGAGGAGACTCAGGTATTCGCCCTGTCCGAACTCATGATCGTGCCTAAGTGGCGCAAGACACGGGCATCGACCCAGATCCATGACGCCTTGATCAACCATCAGGGTGCCGATACCGTGACGCTGTTCGTGGACTCGGCTCACCCGAAAGTACAAGCCGTCTATGAGCGCTGGGGATACCGCAAAATCGCCGAATCGAGGCCCTTCGAGGACGCGCCCTTGTACGCCGTGATGGTCAAGGGACTTGCCGGCGGCTGAGTCCGTGGCTCCTCACTCCACCACTGGCCCCGGGCCGCTGGCCTGCGACTTCCGGCCCCCGCCGTCGGCGGCCCGGTGACTGGTCAGAGTCCGTCGTACGGCGGGGCCAGCCCGGCCCGGTGGGCCATGGGCCCCAGGGTGTCCCGTGAGACGGCCGGGAGGTACATCCCGACCGGGGTGCGATGCCACCACGCGCCGGTGTCCCGCAGCTCGCGCCAGGTCGTGAAGCGGTAGGCGTAGAGCCTGGCGCGCAGCTGGGCGGGCGGCGCGCCGGGGAAGGGGTTGGTCCGCAGCAGCCGCAGCGTGCGCGCGTCGCCCGCGAGCAGCTTGCCGAGGAGCGGTGCGAACCATGGGCGGGCGAAGGCCGGTGACATCGCGGCGAACCACATCATCCAGTCGAGCCGCAGATGGTACGGGGCGAACGGGCGCGGCAAGCGGCGCGGATCGCCCGGCTTGCCCTTGAACTCGTACTCCCGCCATACCGCTTCGGGCGTGCCGGGCGCCGCCTCGGTGCCCTCGATGACCACCTCGCGCCGGTGGCGGTTGACGCTGCCGAAGGCGCCGTACGCGTTGGCGATGTGCAGGGAGTTGAAGGAGGCGTTCATCCGCTGGTGGCGGGCGACGAGGTTACGCGCGGGCCAGTAGCTGAGCCACACCACCAGCGCGGTCGCGGCGATGACGACGACCTCGAACCACAGCGGGGGAGCGGCGGGGTGGGGCGGCTCGGGAAGCCCGAGCGCGTCGCCGGCCAGTGAGCCGTCCAGCGCGACCAGGGCCAGGGTGATCGTGATCCAGTTGAGCCAGGCGAAGTTCCCGGAGAGCACCAGCCACAGCTGCGTGACGATGATGACGGCCGCCGCCACGGTCGCCACCGGCTGCGGTGCGAACAGCGCGAAGGGCACGATGAGCTGCGCGACATGGTTGGCCGCCGTCTCCACCCGGTGCAGCGGCTTCGGCAGGTGGTGGAAGAACCAGCTCAGCGGGCCCGGCATGGGCTGCGTCTCATGGTGGAAGTCCAGGCACGTCAGCTCCCGCCAGCAGCGGTCGCCGCGCAGCTTGATCAGCCCGGCGCCGAACTCCACCCGGAACAGCAGCCAGCGCACCAGCCACAGCGTCAGCACGGGTGGCGCCGTACGCGCGTTGCCGAGGAAGACCGCGAGGAACCCCGCTTCCAGCAGCAGCGACTCCCAGCCGAAGCCGTACCAGGTCTGGCCGACGTTGACGATCGACAGATACAGCGCCCACAGCACCGCCCACATCAGCATCGCCACCCCCAGCGGCACCGCGTCGGCGGCCCCGGCCAGCACGGCGGCCGACAGCGCCGCACCCGACCAGGCGACGGCGGCGAACAGCCGGTCGGAGTAACGCAGCTGGAACAGGCTGGGCGCCGCGCGGAAGGGCACCGCCCGCACGAAGCGCGGCACCGGCGTCAGCCCGCGTTCGCCGATGAGCGCCCGGAACTGCCAGGCGGCGGTCAGGAACGCGGTCAGGTACACGGCCGCCAGAGCCCGTTGAAAGGCCAGTCGGCTCCACCAGTAGTCGGGTGCGGTGAACCACTCCATGACCCTCGCTCCTCGCGCGCGTCCTGTCGGGCGGTGGGGCCATCCGTACCATCCGCGCCGCGCTCACGGGGCGAGGCACGGCGCGCGTCCCGCCGCCCGGCACCCCCGTTCACCGCCGCGACCCGCCGCCGTACGCGTGCCCCGCGCCGACGGCCGCCACCCGGGTGGCGGCGGGCGGGACGCGCGCACCCGCGTCCCGCCCGGGGCGCGTCAGGTTACGGGAGGCCGGGACCCGAGCAGTGCACGCCCGACCGCGGCACGGCGCCGTCCACCAGGTAGGCGGCCACGGAGTCGTCCACGCAGGCGTTCTTCCGGCTGGCGAACACGCCGTGCGAGTAGTCGTCGTGCAGGGTGACCAGCCGTGAGCCGGGCAGCTTGGTGAGCATGGCCCTGGCCCCCTCGATGGGGGTGACCGGGTCGTGCGCGGAGGCCACCAGCAGCGCGGGCGGCGCGTCCGGGCGGCCCAGCGGTGTGCGGTGCGCGGGACGGTGGTGCCAGTAGGCGCAGGCGGTGGCCTCAAGGCCCGACAGCACCGGCCGCGGGTCGAGCCGCCGCAGCCCGCGGACGTCGGAGATGACTTTCGCTGGACTCGGCCCTGGCCCGTCCGCGCACTTCACGGCGCGGTTGGCGGCCTCGAAGTTCCGTGAATCCGGCGCGTCGAAGGGGGCCTTGGGGCGCAGGCCCGCCACGTCACCGCCGCGCAGATAGTCGCGCAGGCCCTCGCCGAGCCCCGCCCAGCGTTCGGTGCGACCCAGCGCCCGGTAGACGGCGCGGTCGAACCCGGCGGGCCCGAATCCGTCCACAGGGCGCTCGCGCAGACCGTCGCGGACCCGTTCGTACGCGGCGCGCACCTCGGCCGCGCTGTCGCCGAGACCGAACCGCCCCGGCTCCCTGGCCAGCCACCCGAACAGCACGTCGCGTTGCCGCAGCAGCGCCCTGGCCTGCCGCACGTCGAAGTCGTGCCAGTCCCAGGGGCCGACGACGCTGTCGAGCACCATCCGCCCGGTCCGGTGCGGGAACAGCGCCGCGTACGCCGCGCCCAGGTAACTCCCGTACGAGACACCGAGGAAGTTGGTCCGCCGTTCGCCGAGCGCGGCGCGGATCGCGTCCATGTCGCGCGCTGTCGCCTCGGTCGACAGGTGGCGCAGCGCCCCACCGGTGCCGGTGGCGCAGTCAGCGGCCATGTCCCGCAGCGAGCGGAGGTAGCCGCGCTCGGCGGTACGCCCGACGGGCACCGGGTCGGCGCCCGGGCTGTCGAAGAGGCCGCCCATCGGGCCGCAGTCGGCGGGCGCGCTGTGCCCGACGCCGCGCGGGTCGAAGCCGATCACGTCGTAGGCGCGCCGCACCCGCTCGGGCAGCTTGGCGCGCTTGGTGACGGCGTACGACAGGCCGGAGCCGCCGGGCCCGCCGGGGTTGACCAGCAGCACACCGCGCCGCTCGGCGGCGCTGCCCGAGGCGCGTACCCGTGAGACGGCGATGTCCAGGCGCGCACCGCCGGGGCGGCTCCAGTCGAGCGGCACCCGCACCGTGCCGCACTCCACGCGGTCGGCACCGCCCGGTGCGGGCACCGAGTCGGGGCAGGGCCCGAAGCCGAGGGAGGCGACCGGGTGGGCCGCGGGTGCCGGGCGGGCGGCGGCGGGGGCCGGGGCGGCGGGCGCGAGGGCGGCGGTGCCAGCGAGCACCGCGCACACTATCGCGGCTCCGCGGCGGGTGGTTGGGGAGCTGGCGGCGCTGGTCGCCGGGGTGGCGGCCGAGGTCGGAGCGGGTTCAGGCACGGCGGTTCTCGCAATCGGGACCGGAGTGGTCCAGCTAGGTGACAATGAAAATGATTATCGGTAGCGTGTGCTCTCGGTCAACACGGTCCCGGCCCCCCCGGAGGGCTCCCTCCGGCATGCCCGGACCAAAGCGTCACCGCCGAAAAGGAGCGTTGTGGGTCACCTGCTGATGATCGAAAGCTGGGTCGGGTCGATGAGCCGACTGCTGCCGCGAGCCCTTCGCGAAAGCGGGCACGAGTTCACCTTCCTCACCCGTGACCTGCACCATTACCTGCGCAACGCACCCGAAGGCAGCGCGCACCCCCTGCTCGGCGCCCGCAATGTGCTGACCGCCGACACCAACGACCTGGCCACGCTGCTGCCCCACGTGGAGCGCCTGCACGCCGTGCTCGGCTTCGACGGCGTCCTCACCTCCTGCGACTACTACCTGCCCGCCGTCGCCCGCGTCGCCGAGCACCTCGGCCTGCCCGGCGCCTCGCCCGAGGCCGTACGGAACGCCTGCCGCAAGGACGCCACCCGGCGCGCCCTGCGCGAGGCGGACGTCCCCGGCCCCGGCTTCGCGGTCTGCGCCGACCTGGCCGCCGCCACCCAGGCGGCACGGGAGCTCGGCTACCCGCTGGTCATCAAGCCCGTCGATCTGTGCGCGGGCATGTTCGTACGCCGCGTCGACGACGAGAAGGAGCTGAGCGCCGCCTACCGGGCCCTCGCCGACTTCCCCGTCAACGCCAGGGGCCAGCGCCGCGAGCCCCAGGTCCTCATCGAGGAACTCCTCGAAGGACCCGAAGTCAGCGTCGAGACCGTCTCCTTCGGCGGGACGGCGCACGTCGTCGGCGTCACCGACAAGAGCGTCGGCGGCGCCCCCGCGTTCATCGAGACCGGCCACATGTTTCCCGCCGCCCTCACGCCCGCCGACACCGAGGCCGCCGCGGGCACCGCCGTACGCGCGCTGGCCGCGCTCGGCCTCGACAACGTCGTCGCGCACACCGAGATCAAACTGACGGAGGCCGGGCCGCGCGTCGTCGAGGTCAACCCGCGCCCCGCGGGGAACCGCATCACCGAACTGGTGCGGCACGTCACCGGGGTGGACCTCGCCGCCGCCTGCGTGGACGTCGCCCTCGGCCAGACCCCGGACGTGACGCCCCGTGACACCGGCGTGGCCAGCGCGGCCATCGGCTTCCTGGTGCCCGACCAGGAGGGCGTACTGGAGGCCATCGACGGCGGCGAAGGTCTCGACGCGCGGCCCGGTGTGCTGGAAGTCCAGCTCGCCGAGCCCGGCAAGGCCGTCAAGGCGGCGGGCAGCAACAACGAATACCTCGGCCACGTCATGGTCGCCGACCCCGCGGGCCCGGGCGCCCGTGCCCGCGTCGAAGCGCTGCTGGGCGGACTGCGGCCCAAGGTGGTCAGCCGATGAGCACCACACTGCGGCCCGCCACCGGCTACGCCGACCTCGTCCGCCGGGTGCGCGCGGGAAAGTTCGGCCCCGACCCCACCGGCCAGCGAATATCCGTCGCCTTCACCACCACCCAGGCCGTACGGCACGACGGGCGCGGCGGCGGCTACCGCAACGAGGTGCTGAGCCTGCGCCTCGCCGAAGCCGTCGGCTCCTGCGCCGTGGAGCCCGGCGCGCTGCCCCCCGCCGCCCTCGACGACTGCGTCGGCGCCGACATCGCCACCCTCCTCGCCCACCCGCTGCCCGCGGTACGCGTCGCCGCTCTCGACGCCTACCTGCTGCACTGCCTCCCGCACGCCACCGCCCCCGGCGCCGCGCCCTGCCCGCTGCCCGGCGGCAGCTCGCTGGAGAAGTCGCGGGCCAGGGCCCGCGCGGTGGCGGCCCTGGTGGACGCCGAACCGGGCGCGACCGTCCTCGTCATCGGCGTCGTCAACTCCCTCCTGGAAGCCCTGCGGGAGCGCGGCCTGACCTGCCTGCCCTGCGACCTCAAGGGCGGGACCACCGAGTGGGGCGAGCCCATCAGCACCGACGCCACCGCCGAACTGGCCCGCTGCGACGCCATCCTCGCCTCAGGGATGACCCTGGGCAACGGCACCTTCGAGACCCTGCGCGACCACGCCGAACGGCACGGCAAGCCCCTGGTGATGTTCGCCCAGACGGGCAGCGGTGTGCTGCCCCGCCTGCTCGGCTCCGGCGTCAGCGCCGTATCCGCTGAGCCCTACCCGTTCTTCTGGCTCGACGGCGGGCCCAGCGTCATCTACCGCTACGGAGAGACCTGTTGACCGTCACGGCCATGGCGCCCGCCGCCAACCACGAACTCCTCGCCCTGCTGGGCCGCACCCCCCTCGCCCGCATCACCACCGACCTGCCCTGCCCGCAGCCCGGGTTCTGGGCCAAGCTCGAAGGGCTCGGGGCGGGCGGCATGAAGGCACGCGCGGCCGTCTCCATGCTGCTCGGCGCCAGGGAACGCGGTGAACTGCTGCCCGGTGCCCCGGTGGTGGAGTCCACGTCGGGGACCCTCGGTATCGGCCTCGCCTTCGCCGGGCAGGCCCTCGGCCACCCCGTCGTCCTCGTCGGGGACAACGAGCTCGAACCGTCGATGCGCCAGCTGCTGCGCGCCCACGGGGCCAGGCTCGACATCGTCGACCGGCCCGCCGCCGACGGCGGCTGGCAGGCCGCCCGCATCAACCGGCTGCGGGAAGTGCTGACCGAACTGCCCGGCGCGTACTGGCCCGACCAGTACAACAACCCCGACAACGTGGCCGGTTACGCCTCACTCGCCGCCGAACTCGCCGTCCAGCTCGACCACCTGGACATCCTCGTGTGCAGTGTCGGCACCGGCGGGCACAGCGCCGGAATCATCGCACCGCTGCGCCGCCACTGGCCCGCGCTGCGCCTCATCGGCGTGGACGCCACCGGCTCCACCATCTTCGGCCAGCCCGCCAGGCCCCGGCTGATGCGCGGCCTCGGCAGCAGCATCCACCCCCGCAACGTCGCCTACCGCGCCTTCGACGAGGTGCACTGGGTCGGACCCGCCGAGTCCGCCGACTGCTGCCGCAGACTCGCCCGTTCGAGCTTCGTCAGCGGCGGCTGGAGCACCGGCGCCGTCGCCCTCGTCTCCGCGTGGGCGGCGCGAGTCCACCCCGGCGCCGTCGTCGCCACCGTCTTCCCCGACGGCCCGCAGCGCTACCTCGGCAGCGTCTACGACGACGCCTTCACCACGGCACACGGCATCGACCCCGCCGCAGCCGCCACCCGGCCCATGGAGATACCGCACCCCCGTGCCGCCGAAGCCGCCGGATGGGTGCGCTGCACCACGGTCGTCGACCCCCTGGAAGGCACCGCATGAAGACCACCCTGCGTACCACGCGGCTCGAACTCGCCGAGCCGCTGCGCATCTCGCGTTCGGTGATGGCGGCGCGTGACGCGGTATGGCTGTCCATCGAGCACCGCGGGCTGCGCGGCCACGGCGAAGTCGTCGCCAGCGTGTACTTCGGGCTCGACACCGAGACCATCGGGCGGCTGCTGACCGACGCCGCGCTCGACCTCGCCCGCTTCCCCGACCCGGAGACGGCCCTCGGCGCGCTGCGGGCCGGGGAACTGCCCGCCGACGGTACGCCGCCCGCCATCACCGCCGCCGTCGAAGCGGCCCTGCTCGACCTCGTCGGCAAGCGCGCCGGGGCACCCGTCCACCACCTCCTCGGCACGCTGACCCCGCCCGCGGCGGCGACCGCCCGCACCATCGGCATCACCACCGCCATCCGGGCCGCCGTCCGCGCCCGCTGCCTCGCCGACAGCGGCTTCACCACCATCAAGGTCAAGGCCGGGAGCGCCGACCCCGAGGAGGACGTGGAGCGCGTGCGCGTCATCCACGCCGAGGCTCCCGGCATGCGGCTGCTGCTCGACCCCAACGGCGCCTGGACGGCGGCCGAGACACTCGACCTGCTGCCCCGGTACGCCGAACTCGGCGTCGAGGCCGTCGAACAGCCCACGGCCCCCGGCGACCCCGACGGCCTCGCCGCCCTCGCCGAGCGCTCCCCGCTGCCCGTCATCGCGGACGAGGACGCCGTCAGCTACGAGGACATCCGCCGCCTGGCGGGCCGGGTGCACGGCGTCAACGTCAAGCTCGCCAAGTGCGGCGGGGTGCACGCCGCCCTGCGCATCGCCGAACTCATCGCGGGCAGCGGCACCTCGCTCATGCTGGGCTGCCTCACCGCCAGCTCCCTGGGCATCGCGCCCGCAGTCCACCTCGCCGACCGGGCCCGCTGGATCGACCTCGACGGGCATCTGCTGCTCGCCGACGACCCGTGGACCGGCATCGGCGGCACCGACGGAACCGTACGCGCCAGCAGCCGCGCGGGACTCGGGGTGCGCCCTACGCGCCCGGGCGCGCGCGAAGAGCTCGGGGCCGAGGCGCCGGAGCGGCGGCTGACCTGACCCGGCGCGGCTCCGCCCCGGTGGACCCGCACCCGGCCCGCCCTCGCGCCGAGGCCCTCCCACACATCCCTCGCACCGGCACCGCCCGTACCAAGGAGACATCGCACCGTGAAGACCTGGAGTGAGATACGCGGCTTCCCGCTCGCGATCCGCCTCCTGCTGATCAACCAGCTCGGTGTGAACACCGGCTTCTACCTGCTCATCCCCTACCTCGCCACCCACCTCGGCGAGGACCTCGGGATGTCGGCGGCCGTCGTCGGCATCGTCCTCGGCGTCCGCAACCTCAGCCAGCAGGGCCTGTTCATCATCGGCGGCTCAGCGGCCGACCGGCTCGGCGCACGCGGCGTCATCATCGCCGGATGCGCGCTGCGCACCGTCGGATTCGCCCTCTTCGCGCTGGGCGACGGACTCCCCGTGCTGCTCGCCGCCTCCGTGCTGAGCGGCCTCGCCGGAGCCCTGTTCAACCCGGCCGTACGGGCCTACCTCGCCCAGGAGGCAGGGGGCCGCAAGGCCGAGGCGTTCGCACTGTTCAACGTCTTCGCCACCACCGGGGCCCTGATCGGCCCGCTGCTCGGCAGCGCGCTGCTGCTCGTGGACTTCCGCGTCTCCGCCCTCACCGCGGCCGCGATCTTCGCGGTGCTCACCGTCGCCCAGGCGCTGGTGCTCCCCGCCCGCGAGGTGCCGCCCGCGAAGAGCAGCGTGCTCGGCGACTGGCGCGAAGTCCTCGGCAACCGCGCGTTCCTCGCCTTCTCGCTCGCCATGGTCGGCATGTTCACCATGGAGAACCAGCTGTACCTGCTGATCCCCGACGGCGCCAGGCACGCCACCGGCTGGCAGGGCGCCGCCGGAATCGTCTTCCTCGTCGGCACCCTCGCCAACCTCACGCTCCAGATGCGCATCACAGGGAAGCTCAAAGAACGCGGCAGCCGCGCCCGCTGGATCACCCTCGGACTCACCCTGATGGGTCTCGCCTTCGTGCCCCCGCTCGCGGTGGCCGGGGCGGGTACGCCCGAGGGGACGGGCCGCGCGGTGCTCGGCCTGCTGCCCGTCCTGGCCGGGGCGCTGCTGCTCTACCTCGGCGTCATGATCGCGCAGCCGTTCGTGATGGAGCTGATCCCCGCGTTCGGCCGCTCCCAGCTGACCGGCACGTACTTCGGGATCTTCTACGTGGTGTCGGGCATCGCCGCGGCGCTCGGCAACACGGCGGTCGGCTGGGCCATGGACGCCGGGGAGGAGGGCGCCGCCTGGCTGCCCTGGGTCTGCTGCCTGGCCTTCGGGCTCGCCTCGGCGTGCGGCGTGGCCTGGCTGCACCGGCTGCGCGTCCTGCCCGCCCCGCCCCCGCCGGAGGCCCCTGCGGCGGCACCAGGCAGCGGCGCGGCACAGGAAGGCCCGGTGGACACGCGGGAGACCGTGGCAGCGGGCGCTCCGGCGCGGCGGCCCGGCACGCGCGCGCAGATCTCACAGGCCTTCCGGCGGGAGCGTCCCGGAGACCGCGGTGACGGCGGGACGCGCGCTGACGCGACGAGTGCTGACGCGACGAGTGCTGACGCAGCGAGTGACGAGAAGACGGGAGCGCGACGATGACGACCGGAACCCCACCGCCCGGCCCCTCGGTCACCGCCAACGCCGCCGCCCCCGCGCGGGAGGGCGGCGGCAACCTCCTCACCGACAACCCGGCCCTGTACGAGGCGCGGTTCCCCGACACCGACCGGCTCGCCGCACGCTGGACGGAGGCGACCCTCGCGCGGCACGGCGCCGGGCCGCGCGTCCTCGACCTCGGATGCGGCACCGGCCGCGACGCCGCGCATCTGCACGCGGCGGGACGCCGGGTGGTGGGCGCCGACCTCTCAGAGGCGATGCTGCGGCACGCGCGCCAGCACCACCCGGGGCCCACCTACGTCAGCGCCGACCTGCGGGACTTCGACCTCGGCCGCGCCTTCGACGCCGTCGTGTGCCTGGACAGCGCCCTGCTGTACTGCCACACCAACGACGACATCGACGGCCTGCTCGCCTCCTGCCGCCGTGCGCTGAACCCCGGCGGACTGCTCGTCGCCGAGATGCGCAACGGGGCCTTCTTCCTCGGCAGCACCGAACTCCTCGACGCCCCGGCCCACGGGTCCCTGAGCTGGCAGGGCATCACGTACGAGTCGGTCACCACGCTGTGGGTGGACCGCGCCGCGCAACTGCTGCGCCGCCGCAGGACATGGGCCGCCGACGACGGCTCACCGCCCGTCGAGCAGTGCTCCGCCTGGCGGCTGCTGTTCCCGCAGGAGCTGCGCCACCTGCTCGCCGCCCACGGCTTCACGGTGCTCGACCTGCACGACGGGCCAGGGCCGCGGACCGAACCCCCGTGGCGGGAGGGGGACCTGCCGGGGGCAGCGGCGGACGGCGACCGGCTGCACGTCGTGGCCCGCCTGGCGGACCACTGACGCCCGCGCCGCCCACCAGCCCGGACCCGTACCGCCCGGACCCGTACGCACGCCCCCGTACCGCACCCCGCTCCCCGCCCGCCCACAGCACCACGCGCCCACAGCACCAGCCCCCACCGCGACACCAAGCACCGCGACACCAAGCACCGCACACCGCGACACCAGACGACAACGCCACCGCATCGCGAGGAGATCCCCAGTGACCGAATCCGCTGACCTTGACCGCTCGTACCCCGCCCTGCGGCGGCGTGGGTTCCTCGCCGTGGGCGCCGCGGCCGGGCTGGGCGCGCTCGCCCTCACCGGCTGCGGCGGCGGTTCCTCCGGCGACAGCGGAGACGGCGGCGGTGACGGCAAGCCGCGCCGCGGCGGGCGGCTGCGTGCCGCCTTCGCCGGTGGCGGCACCGCCGAAACCCTCGACCCGCACCTGGGCAACCTGTTCGCCGACGCCGCCCGCGCCAAGGCACTGTTCGACAAGCTCGCCGACTGCGGCGCCGACATGGCCGCCCAGCCCCGGCTCGCCGCCAAGTGGGAACCGAACGCCAACCTGGACCGCTGGACGGTGACCCTGCGGGAGGCCACCTTCCACAACGGCGAGCCGGTCACCGCGCAGGACGTCCTGTTCAGCTACCGGCGCATCGCCGACCCGAAGAAGACCTACCGCGCCAAGGCGTCCCTGGAACCCATCGACCTCAAGGCGAGCCGCGCCAAGGACGCGCGGACCATCGAGTTCCGGCTCAAGCGGCCCACCGCCGAATTCCCCAACATCCTCGCGGCGTTCGGCGCGTACATCGTGCCGGACGGCACCGAGAAGTTCGACAAGCCGGTCGGCTCGGGACCGTTCCGCTTCGTGTCCTTCGCCCCCGGCCGCTCCTGCGTCGTCCGCCGGTACGAGGACTACTGGGAGGGCGCGCCGCACCTGGACGAGCTGGAGTTCGTCATCGCCAACGAGGAGTCCGCGCGGATCAACGCGCTGCTCGGCGGGCAGATCGAGTACGCGCACGAGCTGAACCCGGCCACCGCCCGCGCCTACGAGGGCAAGGGGCAGATCGACGTCGTCCGGCTGCGCAACAGCGCCATGCAGGCGTTCGCGATGAAGACCGACCGGGCGCCGTTCGACGACAAGCGGGTGCGGGAGGCGTTCTTCCTCATGGCCGACCGCGAGGAACTCGTGGACGGTGCGCTCTCCGGTGCGGGGGAGATCGGCAACGACCTGTTCGGCAAGGGGTACGAGTACTACGCGAAGGATCTGCCGCAGCGCGAGCAGGACCTGGACCGCGCCCGCCACCTGCTGAAGAAGGCGGGAGCCGACGACCTGCGGATCACCCTGGACACCTCGGACGTCGCCGCCGGGTTCACCGAGGCCGCCGGGATCTTCCGCGACCAGGCCGCCAAGGCGGGCGTCAAGATCAAGGTGAAGACGGGCAACAAGGACACCTACTGGAGCGACATCCTCGACTCCGGCACCCTGTGCTGCTACCGCTCCGGGGCCATGCCCATCGAGTCGCACATCTCGCAGCGGCTGCTCACCGACTCCTCCACCAACGCCACGCACTGGCACCACAAGGACTTCGACAGCCTCTACCAGCAGGCCCAGTCCACCAAGGACAAGAAGGCCCGCGCGGCCGTCTACGGGCGCATGCAGCGCCGTCTGCACTCCGAGGGCGGCTTCCTGGTGTGGGGCTTCGCCGACTGGATCGTCGGCACGGCGAACAAGGTGCGCGGCGTCGAACGGCAGGCGCCCGCGAACACCCTGGACTGGGCCCGGTTCGACAAGGTGTGGCTGCGTTGAGTCCACTGCGCTCCTGGCTCGCCCGGCGGCTGCTCCTCGGCGTCGCGCAGACGGTGGCCGTCGTGCTGCTGGTCTTCGCGCTGACCGAGGCGCTGCCGGGAGACGCCGCCGTCGCGCTGGCCGCCGACAACCCCGATCCCGAACGGGTCAAGGCGATCCGCGAGGCCATGGACCTGGACCGGCCCGCGCTGGAGCGGCTGGCCGACTGGGCCGCCGGAATGCTGCACGGCGACTTCGGCTCGTCGCTGGCGTCCGGACGGCCCGTCACCGGCTACCTCTCCGACGGGTTCGGCCCGACCCTGCTGCTCGCCGCGCTCACCGTGGCGCTGCTGGTGCCGATCGCGGTGGGACTCGGCGTGCTCGCGGCCCGCCGCGAGGGCGGCCCCGCTGACAAGATCATCAGCTCGGTCACGCTCGGCGTGTACGCCGTGCCCGAGTTCGCCTTCGGCGTGCTGCTGGTGACCGTCTTCGCGTTGCGCCTCGACTGGCTGCCGCCCACCGCCGTCGGCTACGGCACGGACCTGCTGGCCCACCCGGCGGTGCTCGTGCTGCCCGTCCTGGTGCTGCTGTCCCGGCCCGTGTGCTCCATCAGCCGCCTGGTGCGAGCCGGGATGATCGACGCGCTGGCGTCCCCGTACGCCGTGCAGGCCCGCCGCTACGGCGTCAGCGGCCCGCGCGTCCGCTACGCGCACGCGCTGCCCAACGCCGTGGCGCCCGCCGCCCAGCAACTCGCCCGCACCGTCGACTGGCTGCTGTGCGGAGTCATCGTCGTCGAGGCGCTGTTCATCATCCCCGGCCTCGGCACGGTGCTGATGGACGCGGTCGCGGCGCGCGACGTGCCGGTCGTGCAGGGGCTCGCCGTGGTGTTCGGCGTGCTCGCCGTGGTCCTCAACCTCGCCGCCGACGTGGTAGCGCACCGCTTCGCGCCCCGGACGGGGGTGGCCGCGTGAGTCCGCTCCCCCCATCCGCCGCCGCGAACCCGGGCGGCCCGTCCGCGACCTCACCTGAGGCCGGACCACAGGAGCCCAGGCAGCCCGGGGGAACGGCGTCCGGTCTCGGGCGGCTTCGCGAGCTGGGGGCTGGGCGGTTCGCCCTGGGCCTCGTCATCGTGGCCGTACCGCTGCTGCTCGCCCTCCTCGGCCCGCTGCTCGCCGGGGACGCCGGGGCGCGCGGAGTCTCCTTCACCACCGGCGGCGGCCACTGGCTCGGCACCGACTTCGTCGGGCGTGACGTGTGGCGGCAGGTGCTCCTCGGCGGCCAGTCGGTCGTCCTGGTCGCCCTGTCGGCGACGGCTCTCGCCTACGCTGCCGCCCTGCCGATCGGCCTCACCGCCGCCCTCACCCACCGGGGCTGGCTCGAAGAACTGCTGATGCGCCCGCTCGATGTGCTGCTCGCCGTGCCGTCGCTGCTGCTCGTCCTGCTCGTCGCCTCGGTGTACTCGCCGGGCGGCGCGGGGCTCGCCCTGCTGGTGGCGCTGGTCAACATCCCCGACGCGGCGCGCATCGTCCGCGCCTCCGCGGCCGAGGCGGCGTCCCGCCCGGCCGTGGAAGCGCTGCGGATGCAGGGCGAGACCTGGCGCCGTATCGCCGTCGGGTACGTCGGGCGGTCGATGCGGCGCACCCTCGCCGCCGACGCGGGCGTGCGGCTGACCGGTGTGCTGTACCTGGTGGCCACCGCCGCCTTCCTCGGCGTAGGAGTCGAACCGGACGCCGCCGACTGGGCGGTGATGGTCGACCGCAACCGCACCGGGCTGTTCCTCCAGCCATGGGCGGTGGTGGTGCCCGCGCTGCTGATCGTGGCCCTGTCGATGGGCACCAACCTGCTGTTCGACGCCGCGCTGGCGCCGCGCCGGACGCGTAGCGGCGCGAAGAGGGCCGCGCGACGCGCCGAGCGGCGTTCCGGGGCGGGAGCCGACGGGCGCGCGGCGACACCTGGTGGAAGCGAGCGCGCCCCGGAGCGCGACAGCGAGCGCACAGTGAAGGAGAAGCGCCGGTGAGCGCCATGACGGACGCCGTAGCCGAGGTCAGGGATCTGCGGATCGAGGTGGGCGGCCGGGCCATCGTGGACGGTGTGAGCCTGTCTGCCCGGCCGGGCAAGGTGACGGCGCTGGTCGGCGCTTCGGGCAGTGGCAAGACCACCACCGGTCTCGCGCTGCTCGGCGAACACCCGGCGGGCGCCACGGTCACCGGCGAGGTCCGTGTCGCCGACGGCCTGGCGGGATACGTACCGCAGCACCCGGCGTCCGTGCTCAACCCGGCGCGTCGGGTCGGCGCCCTGCTGCGGGACATCGCCCGTGCGCAGGTCGGCGACCTCCCGCGCGGCCGGCGCCGGAGCGCGGCCACGGAACGCGTGCTGAGCGCTCTGGAGGCGGCGCAGCTCCCCGACGGCCGCGAGGTGATCGGGCGCTATCCGCACCAGCTCTCCGGCGGCCAGCAGCAGCGCGTCGTCCTGGCGCAGGCTCTGCTGCTCGGCGCGCGCGTCATCGTCGCCGACGAGCCCACCACGGGGCAGGACGCGCTGACCAAGCGCCGCGTCGTCGCGGAACTGGCCGCTGTCGCCCGGCGCGGGATCGCGCTGGTGCTGCTCAGCCACGATCTGGACGTGGTGCGGGAACTCGCGGACGAGGTGTTCGTGATGCGTGACGGCCAGGTCGTCGAGAGCGGTCCGGCCGCCGAGGTCTGGGACAGTCCCCGTCACCCCTGGACACGCGAGCTGCTGGCCACCCTCCCGGAGCCGGGCCGGGAACGCCCGTCCCCGGACGCCGGGCGGACCGCCGCGCCGGACACGGTGCCTGACGGTGCGCCGGACGCGGACCCTGGCCCCGTGCGGCAGCCCGTCGAGGGCGCCGTACCGGCCGCCCGAGCGGGTTCCGGGCGGGCCGCGCGGGCAGTTGCCGCGCCGGAAGCGGGGAGCACGGGGCGGCCTGCGGCTCGCCGCCGGCCCGGCGCTGCGGACTCGGCGGGGGGACAGGACGCGGGCGCGGACGGGGGTGCGGCGACGGACCCGGACACCGTCGCGGACCCGGCCGCCCGGGCGGGTTCAGGGCGGGCCGCCACGGCAACTGCCGCGCCGGACCCGGCCGGAGGGCAGGACGCCGACCTGGACACGGGCCACGGCCCCGGCCGCAACCCCGGCCAGGGAGCGGGCATAGGCGCGGGCAGGGCCGCGGTGACGGGCCCGGACGCGATCGCCGGATCGGATACGGCGCCGGAGGCACCCGCGAACGCCGACGCGCACGGGGGCCCCCGGCCCGGTGCGCTCGTCGTGCGGGGGCTCACCGCGCGGCACCGCGCGGGCGGCCGTGGCACCGTCGCCGTGCTGCGGGACGCGGAGCTGGAGGTCAGCCCGGGGGAGTGCCTGGCGGTCGTGGGGCGGTCCGGCAGCGGCAAGACCACCCTCGCCAGATGTGTGGCCGGGCTGCACCGCGCGTACGAGGGCGAGGTGCTGCTCAACGGCCGCGCGCTGCCCCGTAGCCTGCGGGACCGCTCACGCGAGCAGCTCGCCGCTGTGCAGTACGTCTTCCAGGACGCACGCTCCGCGTTCGACGAGTACCGGCCGGTGCTCGACCAGGTGGCACGCACGGCCGTGCGGCTGCGCGGCGCCGAGCCGGGCGCCGCACGGGAGCAGGCGAACGCGGCCCTGGCCGGTACGGGTCTCGACGCCGCCCTCGGGGCCCGTCTTCCCGGGCAGTTGTCGGGCGGTGAGCTGCAACGGGCCGCACTCGCCCGCGCGTTGCTCGCCCGCCCGCGCGTGCTGCTCTGCGACGAGATCACCTCCGGGCTCGACACGGTCACCCGGCGCGGCATCCTCGAACTCCTCGTCACACTGCTGCGTGAGCGCGATGACATGGCACTCGTCCTGATCACCCACGATCTGGACACGGCGGCGCTGGCGCACCAGGTAGCTGTCCTGGACGGGGGAGAGGTCGTGGAGCGCGGGCGGGCGTGGCAGGTGCTGACCGCCCCGCGGCACCCGTTCACGGCCTCACTGATCGCGGCGAGCGAGACCCATGACGCGAGCGGTCCCGCTGCCCGGCCCCGCGCGGTGGGCGAGACCGTGGCCCCGTAGCGCGGGCGCACGGCGGACCGGCGGAGCAACTGACCGGCGAACCGGCGAACCCGCACGGTACGTACGGGCGACCGCTGGAAAGGCGTCGGCGGCCCGGAGGCTTGACTTGAACAATAGTTTAAGTCGTACGTTCCTCTGGAGCCGCCGGTCAGGCGGTGCTCTCCGCACCGAGGAGTTCCCATGAGCATGGAAATCGCCGCCTGGACATCGCTGCACAGCGTGGTGAACGCACAGGACGACAAGCGCCCGTTCTCCAAGGCCACCGTCCGGCGGATCGCCCGCTTCGCCCGCCCGCACCGGCCCCAGCTGGCCAGATATCTGATCCTCAGCGTCCTCACCGCCGCACTGGCCGTCGCCACCCCCGTCATCGCGGGCCGCGTCGTCAACTCCATCGTGGACGGCGACGCCACCGGCAAAGTCGTCTGGTTCGCCGTGCTCATCGCGGTCATCGCGGTGGCGGAAGCCGCCCTCGGCATCACCCAGCGGTGGATGTCGGCCCGCATCGGCGAGGGCCTGATCCTCGATCTGCGGACCGCCGTCTACGACCACGTGCAGCGGCTGCCGATCGCCTTCTTCACCCGGACCCGCACCGGCGCCCTCGTCAGCCGTCTCAACAACGACGTCATCGGCGCGCAGCGGGCGTTCAGCGACACCCTCTCCGGTGTCGTCAGCAACCTGGTGACGCTGCTGCTCACCCTCGGTGTGATGCTGAGCCTGTCGTGGGAGGTCACCCTCCTCGCGCTGGTCCTGCTGCCGGTCTTCGTCCTCCCGGCCCGCCGGATGGGCGCCCGGCTCGCCCGGCTTGAGCGGGAGGGGGCCAACCACAACGCCGCGATGAGCACCCAGATGACGGAGCGGTTCTCCGCGCCCGGCGCCACGCTGGTCAAGCTGTTCGGCCGCCCGGCGGACGAGTCGGCGCAGTTCGCCGCCAGGGCCCGGCGCGTGCGGGACATCGGCGTACGCGGCGCGATGGTGCAGTCGGTGTTCATGACCGCGCTCACCCTCGTCTCGGCGCTCGCCCTCGCCGTCGTCTACGGCCTCGGCGGCTACTACGCGCTGCGCGGTCAGCTCGACCCGGGCGCCGTGGTCGCCCTCGCCCTGCTGCTGACCCGCCTCTACGCCCCGCTGACCGCACTCGCCAGTGCCCGGGTGGAGGTGATGAGCGCCCTCGTCAGCTTCGAGCGGGTCTTCGAGGTGCTCGACCTGAAGCCGCTGATCACGGAAAAGTTGGATGCCCGCGAGGTGCCCGAGGGGCCGGTGTCGGTCGAGTTCGACAGCGTGGACTTCGCCTACCCGTCCGCCGACAAGGTCTCCCTCGCCTCCCTGGAGGAGGTTTCCACCCTCGACAGCCGCGGCGGCGAGCAGGTGCTGCACGAGGTCTCGTTCCGCGCCGAGCCGGGACAGCTGGTCGCCCTCGTCGGCTCCTCAGGAGCGGGCAAGTCGACCATCGCCCAGCTGCTGCCGAGGCTGTACGACGCGGACGGCGGCGCGGTACGGATCGGCGGGGTGGACGTACGCGACCTGACCGCCGACTCGATCCGGGGAACCCTGGGCATGGTCACCCAGGACGGGCACCTCTTCCACGAGTCGATCCGCGCGAACCTGCTGCTCGCCCGCCCGGCGGCCACCGAGGAAGACCTGTGGGAGGTGCTGCGCCGGGCCCGTCTCGACGGCCTCATCGCCGGACTGCCCGACGGCCTGGAGACCATCGTCGGCGAACGCGGCTACCGGCTCTCCGGCGGCGAACGCCAGCGCCTGACCATCGCCCGGCTGCTGCTGGCCCGCCCCCGGGTCGTCATCCTCGACGAGGCCACCGCCCACCTGGACTCCACCTCGGAGGCGGCCGTCCAGGAAGCGCTGACCGAGGCCCTCGACGGCCGGACGTCCCTCGTCATCGCCCACCGGCTCTCCACCGTACGGGCCGCCGACCTCATCCTCGTGGTCGAGAACGGGCGGGTCGTCGAACGCGGCACCCACACCGAACTGCTCGCCGAGCACGGCAGGTACGAGCAGCTGTACCGCACCCAGTTCGCCGACGACGCCAACCCCGACCAGGCCGCTTCGGGCCCGGCCGCTCCCGAGCCGGTGGCCGCCGCCCGGTGAGGCCGCCGGTGGCAGCGCCGTACGGTGCCCTCCTCGTCGATGCGACGAAGAGGGCACCGCGGTGTGTGCGGCCTAACAGCCGTACGGAGTCGCAGCCCCACCGCCGTTCGGAGTCACCGCCGTATGGACTCGCGGCGCCCGTACAGACTCACTGCCGTACGGACTGGCCGCCGTACGGCCTCACCGCCTCACAGGCCCGCCAGCTCCGCCAGGGTCCGGGCCTGCACCAGCTCCTCCGCCCCGTCCTCGGGCTCGCCGAGGTCCGCCAGCCACAGCGCGCACTCCACGGAGCGGGCCACCGACCATGCCAGCAGCCGCCGCGCGTCCTCGCCGACCACGTCGGCGACCAGCGCGTACCGGTGGCGGAGGACCCGGTGCGGGTCGGAGTGTTCGAACGGGTCGTCGAGCTGGGTGAGCAGCGGCCACACGTCGTATCCGGGGTCGCCCAGCATGGGCTTGGGGTCGATCGCCAGCCACGGCTGGCGCGCCGCGGCCAGCACGTTGCCGGGGTTGAAGTCGCCGTGCACCACGACCTCACGGGTCGCACCGGCCGGCAGCGTACGCAGCAGGTCCGCCCCGGTGGCCACCAGAGCCGGGTCGTAGCGGGGGTTGAGCCGGGCCATGCGCTCCAGCACCTCGTCGGCCCATTCGCCGGTCACCGCGGCGACCGTCTCCAGGGCGCCGTCGGCCGGTGGCTTCGCCGACCACAGGCCGTTCAGCAGCTCGGCCGCCGCCGTCAGCCGCGTCTCCGGCGCCAGGTCATCGGCGTCGGTCAGCTCGGTGCCCGGCTCGCAGCGCTCGATCAGCAGCGCGAACCTGTCCGGGTCGGCGGCGTGCAGCCGCACCGCGCTGTTGCCGTCCCAGGCCCGCAGACCGACCGGCTCACCCGCCGCCTCGCGGTGCGGCCAGGTCAGCTTCAGCACCGCCCTGCCGCCGTCCGGCAGCGTCGCGGGCGCCACCCAGGAACAGCTCCCGCCGTGGATCGGCGGCCCCAGCCGCAGGGACCAGCGGCTCCGGAACTCCTCGATCAGCGCGGGCAGCCGCTCGAGCCACGCCCGGCCGGACGGGGTCCGGGCCATCTCGGTCACGACGGGCAGACCGGGCGGCAGCAGGTCGGCGGAGGCGGCAGAGCTGTGAGAGCTGTCAGCGGCATCAGAGGCGGCAGCGGCATCGGAGGCGGCGGGCAGGTCAGGGATATCAGGGCTGTTCGGTGTGCCAGGGGCGTCGGAGTTTCCCGGTGACGTGGAGAAAGGCATGCCCCGCAGCGTAAGCCTTGCGGGTAACGGCCCGGTGGGCGGTCAGCGCCGCGCGGACGGGACCCGCCGCCGGGACTCACCGCCACAAGGCGGCCCCCGCGTGAGGCGGCGGGCGACAGGCCTGATCATGGAGGGATGACCGACTCGTATGTGCGGGTGCGCGGCGCCCGCGAGCACAACCTCCGCGGTGTCGATGTGGACATCCCACGCGACGCCCTCGTCGTCTTCACGGGGGTGTCCGGGTCCGGCAAGTCCTCGCTCGCCTTCGCCACCGTGTACGCGGAGGCCCAGCGCCGCTACTTCGAGTCCGTCGCCCCGTACGCCCGCCGGCTGATCCACCAGGTGGGCGCGCCCAAGGTGGAGGAGATCACCGGGCTGCCACCCGCCGTCGCGCTGGAGCAGCGCCGCTCCGCGCCCACCGCACGCTCCTCCGTCGGCACCGTGACCACCCTGTCGAACTCGCTGCGGATGCTCTTCTCCCGCGCCGGTACGTACCCGGAGGGCGCGGCGGAACGGCTCGACTCCGACGCCTTCTCGCCCAACACCGCCGCCGGGGCCTGCCCGGAGTGCCACGGGCTCGGGCGGGTGCACCACGTCACCGAGGACTCGCTGGTGCCCGACCCTTCGCTGAGCATCAGGGACGGTGCCATCGCCGCCTGGCCCGGTGCCTGGCAGGGCAAGAACCTGCGGGACATCCTCGCGGCGCTCGGTCACGACATCGACCGGTCCTGGCGCGAGCTGCCGCCTGAGGCGCGCGAGTGGATTCTGTTCACCGACGAACAGCCGGTGGTCACCGTGCACCCGGTACGGGACGCCGGGCGCGTCCAACGCCCCTACCAGGGCACGTACATGAGCGCGAAGCGCTACGTGCTGCACACCTTCGCCGACTCCGGGAGCGAGACGCTGCGCAGGCGCGTGGGGAAGTTCCTGGTCAGCGCGGCGTGCCCGGCCTGCGGCGGGCGCAGGCTGCGGCCGGAGGCGCTGGCGGTCACCTTCGCCGGGCACGACATCGGCGCGCTCGCCGCGCTGCCGCTGAGCGCCCTCGTGGAGGTGCTGCGCCCGGCCGCGGCCAAGGAGAGCGGCGCGCGGGGAGAGGCGGGCGGCGAGGCCATGGACGAGGTCACCGTCGAGGTCGCCGCGACGCTCGCGGGCGACCTCGTCGCCCGTATCGAGGTGCTGACCGAACTGGGCCTGGGCTATCTCAGCATGGACCGCCCCACCCCCACCCTCTCCGCTGGTGAGCTGCAACGGCTGCGGCTGGCCACCCAGCTGCGCTCCGGGCTCTTCGGCGTCGTGTACGTGCTCGACGAGCCGTCCGCCGGGCTGCACCCAGCCGACAGCGCGTCGCTGCTGACCGTCCTCGACCGGCTCAAGGCGGCCGGGAACTCCCTGTTCGTCGTGGAGCACCACCTCGATGTGGTGCGCCGCGCCGACTGGATCGTCGACGTCGGCCCACGGGCCGGTGAGCACGGTGGCCGGGTGCTGTACAGCGGGCCCGTGCCCGGGCTCGCCTCCGTCACCGAGTCGGCCACCCGCGCGTACGTCTTCCCCGAGGGGCCGCGGGTGCCCGCCCGCACGCCACGGCAGCCGTCCGGCTGGCTGGAGCTGCACGGCGTGCGGAGGCACAACCTGCGGGATCTCGACGTGGAACTGCCACTGGGGGTGTTCACCGCCGTCACGGGGGTCTCCGGCTCCGGCAAGTCGACGCTCATCACCCAGGTGCTCGCCGAGGTCCTGACCGACCACATCGGCGGGGACGCCGCCGCCCCCGGCGCCGCCGACGCCGAACCGGCCGCCGAGCCCGGAGCGGACGCGGCTGGAGCGGCCGTGCTGACGGCGGCCAAGGGGCTTGAGGCCGTCGACCGGATCGTCCGCGTGGACCAGCGCCCCATCGGCCGTACGCCACGCTCCAACCTGGCCACGTACACGGGCCTGTTCGACGCCGTACGCAAGGTCTTCGCCGCCGCCGACGAGGCGCGGGCGCGCGGCTACACCGCGGGCAGGTTCTCCTTCAACGTCGCCAGCGGGCGCTGCTCGACGTGCCAGGGCGAGGGGTTCGTCGCCGTGGAACTGCTCTTCCTGCCCGGCACGTACGCGCCCTGCTCCGCCTGCCACGGCGCGCGGTACAACCCGGAGACGCTGGAGATCACCTACCGGGGCGCGAACATCGCCGACGTCCTGGAGCTGACGGTCGACGCCGCCGCCGGTTTCCTCGCCGACATCCCCGCCGCGCTGCGGGGCCTGCGGGCGCTGCGCGAGGTCGGCCTCGGTTATCTGCGGCTCGGGCAGCCCGCCACCGAGCTGTCCGGCGGTGAGGCGCAGCGCATCAAGCTCGCCACCGAACTCCAGCGCGCGCACCGGGGCCACACGGTGTACGTCCTCGACGAGCCCACCACCGGGCTGCACCCGGCCGATACCGATCTGCTGCTGCGTCAGCTGCACGGACTGGTCGACGCGGGCAACTCGGTGTTCGTGGTCGAGCACGACATGGCGGTCGCCGCCGGAGCCGACTGGGTCATCGACCTGGGCCCCGGCGGGGGCGACGAGGGAGGCCGCGTCGTCGCCACCGGGACCCCGGCCGGTGTCGCCCGGACGGCGGAGAGCGTGACGGCCCGCTACCTGGCCCGGGCGCTGCCGACCTGACCCCTCGCCGTCACGGGGGGTGCCTCAGCCCTCCGAGCCGGGTGACCCCGGACCGGCAGGCGGGACCGCGGGCGCCTTGGCCAGCTCCGAGCGCCGGTAGGAGTACGCGAAGTAGATGATCAGCCCGAGGAGGAACCACAGCGCGAACCGCAGCCAGGTCTGCCACTGGAGGTAGGTGATCAGCCAGATCGAGGCGGCGACCCCGATGGCGGGCACGAGCGGCATGGCGGGGCAGCGGAAGGAGCGCGGCAGGTCGGGCTGCTTGTAGCGCAGGACGATCACGGCGACGCAGACGACGGCGAAGGCGAGCAGAATGCCGATGTTGGTCAGCTCCGCCGCCTCGCCGATCTTCACGAACCCGGCGATCCCGGCCGAGGCGAAGCCGATGATCCACGTCACGCGCGTCGGGACGTGCCGCGTGGGGTGCGTCTTGGCGAACCACTTCGGCAGCAGCCCGTCACGGCTCATGGAGAACCACACCCGGGTCACGCCCAGCATGAAGGTGAACATGACGGTGAGGATGCCGATGATCGCGCCGACCGCGATGATGTCGGCGACCCCGCTGAGCCCCACGGACTTGAACGCCGTGGAGAACCCGCTCTCCTTGTCGACCTCCGTGTAGTTCTGCATGCCCGTCAGCACCAGGCAGGCCAGCACGTACAGCACCATCGAGATGGCGAGCGAGTACATGATCGCCTTCGGCATGTGGCGCTGCGAGTCCTTGGACTCCTCGGCCGCGGTGCTCATCGCGTCGTAGCCGAAGACCGCGAAGAAGACCGTCGCCGCGCCCGTGAAGGCGCCGCCCACCCCGTAGGGGAAGAACGGGGTGTAGTTGCCGGTCTCGATGTGGAAGAAGCCCACCACGATGACCAGCAGCACCACCAGGACCTTCAGCACCACCACGACCATCTCGAAGCGGGCCGCGCTCTTGATGCCGAGGGTCAGCAGATACGCCACGAACAAGCACAGCACCACCGCGAACAGATCGACCTTGTGTCCGTCGCCGGTGCCCGGCGCGCCCAGCATCCAGTTCGGCAGGTCGGCTCCCATCTCCCCCACCAGGAAGGAGAAGTACCCGGAGATGCCGATGGCGACGACGGCGACGATCGCCGTGTACTCCAGCAGCAGGTCCCAGCCGATGAACCAGCCGACCAGCTCCCCGAGCACCGCGTAGCCGTAGGTGTACGCCGAACCGGCCTTCGGGATGAGACCGGCGAACTCCGCGTAGGAGAAGGCGGCCGCCGCGCTCGCGACGCCCGCGATGAGGAAGGAGATCAGGACGGCGGGCCCGGCCGTCCCGTTGGCGACGGTGCCCGCCAGGGTGAAGATCCCGGCGCCGATGATGCCGCCGACGCCGATCGCCGTGAGCTGCCACAGCCCCAGCGTGCGGGTGAGCTGCTCACTCGGTGCGCCCTCGGTCTCGTCGATGCTCTCGATGGGTTTACGGCGCAGCACGCCCTGTCCTGCCCGGAGCCTGGCCATGATGTGTCCTCTCCGCCGACGACTGACGGCGGATCATGATGGCCCAGCCCGGGGCCCGAAGGAAGACGCCGCTCCGCTTGGGTTCGCGCGCCCTGGTGAGGTGGGCCCGAATGCGGGTCCGCCGCCGCGGCCTCGCCCGCTGTCCGCGCCGTTCTGATGAAATATCAACGGTCTTTTATTGACGCTTCCGGTCGTTTATGAACATCCATGTGCGCGCTATAAGGAGTCCTTGAGGAAAGGCAAAGACGTGTTATGGGGTGAAAACCCGTCGTATATATCAGACGGGGAAATGCGGCGGACCGGATTCGGAACGCGCCTTTCCGCTGTGTGCGTACGTGGTGGCGAGGCTCGTGACCTGCGGCAGCCGCACATCCTTGCGAACCCGCGGATTCGGCATTTCATGTGTTTCAGGCCGAGTGCGAGTAAGCGGTCTCTTGTGGTCGGGGGATGCCAAGAACACGATCAGTTCTCGTTCCAGCGTGTCATCGCGTGTCATTCGGCGTCATCCGTATGGCACGTCCACTCAACGAGGAGGTCCCTGTGAACGACCGGATGAGTCTCAGCCCGGACGCGGCACGGCAACTCGCGACAGCGACGAAGACCACCCCGCAGATGCGCGGCATCACGCCCCGCTATCTGCTGCGCGCCCTGCCCTGGGTGGACGTCGAGTCCGGCGTCTACCGGGTCAACCGCCGCAGGACCTTCATGCTCGGTGACGACCGCATCAGCACCCACACCGACGGCGCCGAGGGCACCGCGCGGGTCATCCCCGGCGACTTGCGGGAGGTGCCGTATCTGCGCGAGGCCGATGACGCGCTGCTCGCCGAACTCGCCGACGCCTTCACCGAGGTCTCCTTCGAGTCCGGGCAGGTGCTCGTCCAGGACGGCGACCCGGCGGACCGGCTGTGGATACTCGTCCGGGGCCGCGCCGAGAAGCGGGTGACCGGCCCCTACGGCGAGGACGCGGTGCTCGAAGTCATCGGCGACGGCCAGTACTTCGACCTGGGCGCCTGGACCCGCTCCGAGCCGATGCCCTACCGGGTCAAGGCCCTCACCTCCGGCGTCGCCCTCTGCGCCGACCGCGGCGCGCTGACCGCCCTGGCCGAGCGCGACGAGGCCATGAGCGCCGCCATGGACGCCTACGCCGCCGGGGACGCCGCGTCCGCGGGCTCCGAGGTGCCCGTGGACCTCACCGCCGGGCACATCGGCGAACCCGAACTGCCGGGGACCTTCGTCGACTACGAGGACGCGCCCCGCGAGTACCACATGTCCCTGGCCCAGACCGTGCTGCGGGTGCACACCCGCGTCGCCGATCTGTACAACGGGGACATCGACCAGACCCGGGCGCAGTCCAACCTCACCGTGCACGCGCTGCGCGAGCGCCAGGAGGCGGCGCTCCTCAACCACCCGGAGTTCGGCCTCTTCAACAACGTCTCCGCCGGTCAGCGCGTACAGGCCCGCACCGGCTCGCCGACCCCCGACGACCTGGACGAGCTGCTGACGCGGGTGTGGAAGCAGCCGGGCTACTTCGTCGCCCACCCGCGGGCGATCGCCGCCTTCGGCCGGGAATGTACCCGCAGGGGCGTGCCCCCGGTGACCGACAACCAGTTCGGCAGCCCGCTGCTGACCTGGCGCGGAGTACCGCTGCTCCCCTCCGACAAGGTGCGCTTCTCCGGCGGCGCGGGAACGGGCACCACCGAGATCCTGCTGATGCGGCTGGGCGAGGCGGAACAGGGCGTCGTGGGGCTGCGCCCGGCGAGCGTCCCGGACGAGGTCGAGCCCGGCCTGTCGATGCGGAACATGGGGGTCGACCAGAAGGGCATCACGTCGTACCTGATGACGGCGTACTTCAACACCGCGGTCCTGGTGGAAGACGCGATCGCCGTGCTCAAGAACGTCGAGGTGTCCACCTACCATGACTACTCCTGACGTTACCCGGCGCCCGCGGGAGAAGGGGGGCGCCGACCCGCTCGCCGCGGCGCGCAATCCCGGCCCCGGCGGAGCCGGAACGGCGGTTCCCGCAGCCGTCACCGCGCTCCCCGGCACAGCGGCGGACCCCGGTGCCACGGCCCTTCCGGGCGTCACCGCGCCCGCACCGCCCGCCGCGGTCCCCGGTCTCGGCACCGTCCCCGGTCTCGGCGCGGTCCCCGGCCTGAGTGCGGTCCCAGGTGGCGCGGCCATGAGCCCAGGGGCGGCGCCGACGGCGCCGACGGCCACGGCGGTGCCCACCGCCGGGGCGCCCGCCGGCGCCGGAATCCCCGGCCTCGGCCAGGCCCCGACGGCTCCAGCCACCTCAACCGCCCCCCTGACCACGGCGATTCCCGGCACAGCAGCCGCCCAGGGCGCCGGCTCCGGCCAGGGAGCGCGCCAGCCGGGTGCCTTCTCCGCCGAGCTGGCACGGCAGCACTTCCCGGTCCTGCGCCGCACCGTGAACGGCCACCCGCTGGTCTGGCTCGACAACGGCGCCACCACCCAGAAGCCGCTCCAGGTGATCGAGGCGCTCGCCGCGTACTACGGCGTTGCCAACTCCAACATCCACCGAGGCGCGCACACCATGGCGCGCGAGGCCACCGAGATCTACGAGGCGGGCCGCGCGGCGGTCGCCCAGTTCCTGGGCGCGGCCTCCCCGGAGAACATCGTCTTCACCCGTGGCACCACCGAGGCGGTCAACCTCGTCGCCCAGAGCTGGGGGCGGGCCAACCTCGGCCCCGGTGACGACATCCTCGTGCCGGTGCTCGAACACCACTCCAACATCGTGCCCTGGCAGCTGATCGCCAAGGAGACCAGGGCCCGAGTGGTGCCCGTACCGCTCCTCCCGGACGGCCGGATCGACCAGGACGCGTACGCCGATCTGCTGTCCATGCGGACCCAGCTCGTCGCGATCAGCCACGCGTCGAACGTGCTCGGCACCGTCCCGCCGGTGAAGGAGATGACGGCGCTCGCGCACCGCTACGGGGCCAAGGTGCTGGTGGACGGCGCGCAGGCGGTCGCGCACTTCCCCGTGGACGTCCAGGACCTGGACGCCGACTTCTACGCCTTCTCCGGGCACAAGCTGTTCGCTCCCACCGGGATCGGCGCCCTGTACGGCAAGCCCGAACTCCTGGAGAGCATGGCGCCGTGGCAGGGCGGCGGCAACATGATCGAGTCGGTGGGCTTCGACCGCACCACCTTCGCTCCCGTGCCGCACCGCCTGGAGGCGGGCACCGGTCACATCTCGGGGGTGACCGGCCTGCTGGCCGCGCTCAACTGGCTGACCTCCTTCGACCGCGACGCCATCGCCGCGTACGAGGAGGCGCTGATGACCTACGCGCAGCAGGCCATGTCCACCGTGCCGGGGCTGGAGATCATCGGCTCGGCGCCCGACCGGATCGCCGTGCTGACCTTCACCCTCATCGGCCAGGACCCGGCCACCGTCGCCGACTGGCTGGACCGCGACGGCATCGCCATCCGCGCCGGGCACCACTGCGCCCAGCCCGCGCTGGCGCACTACGGCCTCGAATCGGCGGCCCGCGCCTCGCTCGCGCTCTACAACACATCGGAGGAGGTGGACCAGCTGGTGGCGTCCCTGCGCCGCCTGCAGCAGGCCGTCTGACCCAGCCCGGAACGGGCCTGGCAGAGGACTGGCATAGGACTGGCACAGACCTCGAAGTCAGCGACACCCCGTCCGGCCGCGCCCGCCGGACGGGGTGTCGGTCACCGGTCAGGTCCTGGCCCCGGTCACGCTCTTGTACTCCCCGAGGAACCGGAACCGCCCCTCGGCCGCCTGGTAGAGGAACAGCCCCCTGTCCTTGACGATGACGGTGTCCTCCTCGAAACGGATCTCCTTCGTGACACCCTTGTACGTCACCTGGGGCAGCCTGGCCGCCAGCGCGCCCCGCTCCACGCCGCCGGCACCCAGCTCCCGCATGCCCCGCGCCACGAAGCCCACGGCGTCGTACGCCTCGGCCGCGTACCTCGGGGGAGCGGCGCCGTACCGCGCGCGGTAGGCGCCGGCGAACGCCCGCGCCGCCCGCTTGGCCGTGGCGTCGACGAAGGACGCGCTGATGATCCACCCCCGCGCCGCGTCCCCCGCCCGGGTGAGGAACGCGGGTTCGAGGACCGGCTGTGCGGCGAGCCGATCGCCCGTGAACCCGGCCCCGTGCAGCTCCTTGGCCAAGGCGACGGCGCCGTCGAGGAAGCCGCCGTACGCCACAGCGTCCGCCTTCGCCGCCATCAGCTCCCCCACCACCTGACGGAAGTCCGCCGACCCCTCGGGGACGGTGCGCAACTCCGTGGTGACGCCCACGCCCCGCAGCGCCCCGCTCATGCCGCGCATGGCGTCCCAGCTGACGTCACCCGCGTTGCGGTCGTCGATGAGGCCCGCGACGCGCGGCCGCGTCTTGTTCGCGAGATAGCCCAGGAGCGGGACGGTCAGGCTGGTGTCGGTCGGCCGGGTCGCGAGGTACGTGTGGTGCTCGATGTGGGAGACCTCCGCTGTGCCGACGGAAACGCTGACCAGTGCCATCGTGGCCCGCTCGTAGACGCCGGCGGCGGCCAGGGCCGCCGTGTCGGACGTCGGGCCGATGACGGTCAGTACCGACCGGTCCGCACACATCCGCCGCGCCGCGCTCTTCGCGGTCGCCGCCCGCCCGCCGTCGTCCAGGACCCGCAGGGCGAGCGTGAAGGCAGCGCCCCGCCGCGCGTTGAACTCGGCGACGGCGATCCGCGCGCCCCGCTCCTGCGCGCGGCCCAGCGCGGCGCCGGGGCCGCTCAGGTCGGCCTGCACGCCGATGGTGTAGCGCGGCCCGCTACCGCCTGACCCGCCGTCAGGCGTCTGCCCGCCGCCGCGTAAGGCCGCCCACGCGCCGATGCCGCCGCCCATGGCGAGCACCCCGCCCGCCGACGCCGTCCTCAGGAACCGGCGGCGGCTCGGCCGCGGTGTGCCACCCAGGCCCGCGCGCCCCGGAGCGGCCGGGCGCGGCTGTCCCCCCGGAGTCCCGGTCGTGCCCACCGGTGTGACCCGCGTCGGCTCGATGCCGGGGAGCGCGAGCACGGCGGTGGAGCGCTCCGCGATCAGCCGGGTGACCGGCCGGGGCAGCCAGCGCGAGCCGTCGGCGGGGGCGTCGGCGGCGAGCCGCCCGCGCACCTCGTCCGCGTCGGGGCGCCGCGCGGGGTCCTTGTCCAGGCACGCCTCAAGCAGCGGCAGCAGCTCGTCGGGCACCGCGCTCAGGTCGGCGGTGCCGTGGACCGTGCGGTACAGCATCGCCGCCGGGGTCCCGGTCCCGAAGGGCCGCCGCCCACCGGCGGCGAACGTGAGGACGCAGCCGAGGGAGAAGATGTCACTGGGCGGGCCGACCCCGGGTCCCTGTGCCCGCGCCTGCTCGGGGGAGAGGTAGCCGGGAGAGCCGATCACCGCGTTCAGGCCGGTCAGCGCCGTGTCCTCGGCGGACCGCGCGATGCCGAAGTCGATGAGCCGGGGCCCGTCCAGGGCCAGCAGGATGTTTCCCGGCTTGACGTCGCGGTGCACGAGTCCGGCGGCGTGGACCGCGCCGAGTGCCTCCGCCAGCATCGAGCCGAGCGCCCGCACCTGCGGCTCGGGGAGCGGCCCGAAGGCGCTGACCGCCTCGCTGAGCGCCGGTCCGGGTACGTACGCCGTCGCCAGCCAGGGCGCCGGGGCGCCGGTGTCGGCGTCGGTCACCGCCGCCGCCCACGGGCTGCTGACCCGGCGGGCGGCGGCGACCTCACGGCGGAACCTGATCCGGAACGAGGGGTCGTCGGCGCGCTCGGCCAGGATCACCTTGATGGCCAGCAGGCTCCCGCCCCTGGACCGGCCGAGATAGACGACACCCATGCCGCCCGCCCCGAGCCGGCGCAGCAGCCGGTAGCCCCCGACATGCGAGGGGTCGGCGGGACGCAGTGGTTCCACGGCCTACGCCCTCCCGGACGGGGCGTCACCGACGAACTGGAACCGGCCGCGCTTGACCTGGTAGAAGTACGCGCCGCCCGGGGTGTTGTACGTGCCGGTCCTCGGGTCGAAGGCGAGCTTCTTCCCGATCCCCTGGTACGTCGCCCGGCGCAGCCGCGCCAGCAGCTCCTTGCGGCTCGGCGGCGCCGTGGCCGCCGCGCTCGCCGTCGGCTTCGGCGAGCGCTTGCCGCCACCGCCGGTGCCGTTCGCGCCGCCGGACCCGCCGCCGCCCCCGGCCAGTTCGCCGAGGGTGCGGATGACGAGGTTGGCCGCGTCGTACGCCTCGGCGGCCAGGTAGGGCGGGGCGCTCTCGAAGCGCTCGCGGTACGCGGCGGTGAAGCGCGCGGCCCTGGGCGTCGCTGCCGGGTCGATGAAGGTCGAGGTCACCGTCCAGCCCTCCGCCGCCTCCCCGGCCTCCGTGAGGAACAGGGGATCGAGGGCCGCCTGGGTGGCCACCCGGGGGCCGGTGAAGCCCGCCTTCCGCAGCTCCCGCGCCACTTCCGCCGCGCCGTGCGCGTAGCCGCCGAACATGATCGAGTCCACCTCCTGGTCCAGGAGGTACCGCACGATCGGCCGGTAGTCCCGGGACAGCGACCGCACGACGCGCGGCACGACGGTGTGCCCGGGAATCCGCAGGGAGCCCGCGAGGGCGCGGGTGGTCATCCAGCTGTAGTTGTCCGCGTTGCGGTCATCGATCACCCCGGTCCTGCGGGACTTCGTCACGGTGTGCAGGTACGGCGCGATGGGGGTCGCGTGGAAGCGGTCGTCCGGCCTGGTGAGGACCACCGACCGGGTGGGCAGCGAGCTCGCCAGGAAGGCGCCGAAGGACACGCCCAGCATCGGGAGCAGCGCCTCGTCGTAGACGCCGACCGCCTCCGCGGCGGCGTCGTCCGTGGTGGGACCGATGACGGCGAGCACCGAGCGGTCGGCGGCGAGCTTCTTGGCGGCGGCCGCCGCCCGGTCCGCGCGGCCACCGTCGTCGGCGGTCTTCAGCCGCAGTTCGAACGGCTTGCCGTCACGGGCGTTGAACTGGTCGACCGCCAACCGCAGGCCGGTGCGCTGCGCGTCGCCGGAGGCGGCGTGCTCCCCGCTCAGGTCGGCGTGCAGGCCGATGGTGCGCACGGGAAGCCCCGTCCCGCCGGGGGCGCCGTCATCGTCGTCGTCGTCGCGGAGCGCGGCCCAGGTGGCGAACCCGCCGCCGACGGCCAGCACCGCGCCGCCCGACGCGCCGAAGAACCGGCGCCGTGACGGTCCGGTGGCGGCCACGGCGGTGGCTCCCTCAGCCGGCTCGACCTCGTCCGTGGCCGGGACGGCCGGGCGGGCAGGGGCGGGCTCGGCGTCCGGCAGCGCGAGGACGTCCGCCGAGCGCCGCGCCACCAGGAGCATCAGGGGGTCGGGAAGCCAGTCGGCGGGGCCGTCGGGGGCGCCGACCTCCGTCAGTTCGCGGCGGACCCAGGCGGCGTCCGGGCGGCCCCGGGCGTCCTTGTCCAGGCACCGCTCCAGCAGCGGCAGCAGGTCATCGGGCCCACCGCTCAGATCCGCCGGGTCGTGGACGGTGCGGTACAGCATCGCGGCGGCGTCGCCGGTGCCGAACGGCGGACGGCCGGTGGCCGCGTAGGCGAGCACACAGCCGAGGGAGAAGACGTCACTGGGCGGCCCGATCTCGCTGCCCGCGGCCTGGGCCTGCTCGGGAGAGAGGAAGCCGGGGGAGCCGATGACCATGTCGGTCGTGGTGATCGCGGTGTCGTCCAGGGCGCGGGCGATGCCGAAGTCGATGAGCCGGGGCCCGTCGAGCGCGAGCAGCACATTGCCCGGCTTGACGTCCCGGTGGACGAGCCTCGCTCCATGCACGGACTCCAGCCCCTCGGCCAGCATCGCGCCGAGCGCCCGTACCGCACGGGCCGGGAGCGGCCCCTGCGCACCGACCGCTTCGCTGAGGGAGGGGCCGGGGACGTAGGCCGACGCGAGCCAGGGGGCGTCCGCCTCGGTGTCCGCTTCGGTGACGGGCACCACCCAGCGGCTGTCCACCCGCCGGGCGGCGGCGACCTCACGGCGGAAGCGGGTGCGGAAGCCCGGATCGCCCGCGTGCTCGGGGTGGATCACCTTGACGGCGAGCAGGCCGCCGCCGGTGGAGCGGCCGAGATAGACGACGCCCATGCCGCCTGCCCCGAGGCGGCCGAGCAGGCGGAGGTCAGCGACCCGGGAGGGATCGGCGGAGCGTAACGGCCGCATCAGAGGTGTCCTCCGCCCACAGGGTCACCGGTACGACGGCGCTCACCAGCGCGGGGCCTTCTCACGCCAGTTCCTTCTCGGTGTTCGACATCATCTCCACCAGCGGCGTGCGCAGCATGTCGTCCAGCTCCTCCTCGCTGTGCCCCTCGCTGCCCTTGACCGTCACGGACAGCGTGACGGGACCGAGGCGGGCGGTCGCCCACTCGTACGGGTGGGGGCCGCCCGCCGACCGGCTGGTGTACTGCCCCGATTCCCAGATCATGTCGTCGGAGGACCGCTGCCCGCGTTTGCCCCAGGGGCTGCCGGCGGAGGACAGTCCGCTGATCTGCTCGTCCCCGCTCAGCTGCTGCTCGGGGCAGCGAAGGACCTCCTCCAAGGTGGTCGCCATCTCCTGGTCGGCGCTGTCGGCGCCGCCGTGTACGGAGACCACGGTGACCGCCTTCACGGCACCCTTCCCTCCCCGGGCCGGGAGCACGCTGTGCTGGGCCAGGCTCGTCAGCACTCCGGACGGCAGCTTCTCGCGCTGCCATACGCACGTCGGGCCGAGCACGGCCCACTGGCCGGTGTCGTCCTCGAAGGCGCTCTGCCGTATGAAACCCGCGCCGAACGCGCTGGGCTCGACCGCGATCGCGCGGGCCAGCCGCAACGCGTCGGGCGAGCTGTGCGGCAGTTTCTCCGGATTCGCGGTGAACGCGCCGCCGGTCGGCGTCGGGCTCGCCGCGCTCTTCGGCCCCTTGCCCGCGTCACCGGCGGAGGACGGACCGCCGCTCCTCTTCGCCTTCCCCGAGTCGTCGTCCGACGACGAACACCCGGCCAATCCCGTCAGCCCAGCCAGCACGGCCAGCGTCGCCGACACGGCGACGACGCCGCCAACCACCTTCCCGCCCCGCATGGTTCGCCCCTCCCCAGTGGCAGACCCCCCGGCGCCACCTTAAGGTGCCGAGGGGTCGCCTGGGGGGCGTCTCGTGTGACCTGACCTCCTTTCCGCTACGCGTCGCTGACGCCCGTGTCACGGGCGGGCTGTACGGGCCGCCACGGCGCGAAGGCGCTCGCGTCGCGTGGCAGCAGGCCCGCGAGTTCGGGTGCGTGCCGCAGGATGACCGACGTCATGCTGCCCTGCTCCACCCAGTCCGTCCCGAGCGGTGTGTACACCTCGGGACGGAAGTCGACCGTCAGGAACCGGTCGCTCCGCAACCGCCGCGTCGCCATCAGGATGAAGACGCGGAACGCGGTGTCGCTGAAGCCGAAGCCGTCCGGCGGGTTCTCGGCGAACAGGCCGACCATGGTGTCGATCTCGTCGACCGAGCGGTAGACGTCCGCCAGCCGTGCGGCCGTCTCGGGATCTCGGGACAGCTCGTCGAAGCTGCTGACGCGTCCCTTGCGCAGCCCCTCACGGAAGTCGTTGTACCGGGGCACGCCGCGCCGCCGGGTCCTGACCAGGTCCACCACTGACAGGTCGATGAACTCGCCGTCCCGTTCGAAGCGCCGTAACGCGTGCGGGAAGTTGTTCAGCGTGATGGCGCCGGGATGGGCGATGCCCAGCGAGTACAGGGTGTTGGACAGGCCCGTCTTACGGAAGACGCCTTCGGACGCCACACCCCGCACATCGTTGAAACCCAGGGTCTCAAGCCGCTGCCCGAAGTGGTGCTCGCGCAACTCGAAGTCGTCCGGGATGAGCGGATGCATGCGGTACACGGTCACGAAGTCCTCCGTGAGCGAGTACGGCACCTGGTGGTGGTCCGGCAGCGTCTTGGGGATGCCCGTCAGGGCGTGCGCCTCGAACAGCCACAGCCCGAGCTTGGTGAGCCAGTTGCTCGGCGGGCCATGCCAGTTGGTCTTCAGCCCGATGTCGATGGCCTCGGTGGCGAGGATCGCCGGGGTCCACTCAACGGTGTGGATCTTCGCGATCAGGGCGGCGACCACCAGCCGCGCCGTGCGGTAGATCTGGTCCTCACTCATCGACGGGTAGGCGTGCCGCAGCGCCTCGCAGACCGCGTTGTGCTCCCGCGCGAAGAGCGTGTGCATCACACTGAGGCCCAGCCACCAGCTCTCGTTGAAGCCGGTCAGCGGTATGCCGCCCGCGCCGATGGGCAGATGGCCGTCCTCCAGGCGCAGCGCGGCCCCGCCGTCGGCGTCGCGCAGCGACTTCGCGGTCTGCTCGTCGCCCCCGTACACCTCGGAGCCGTCCCACCAGGGCGAGGCCGCGTTGGAGAAGAGGATCGGAGGCCGGCCGCCGGGCTGCTCGATGCCCACGTTCTCCGCGAAGCGCATGACGCGCTCTTCCGGCCCGTCGGGGGTGTTCTGCCAGCCGCGGCCTGGCGGCAGCGGCACCTCGACGCTCTTGCCGCCGACCGGGTGGCGGCGGTGGTTGACCCAGTCGTGCACCTGGAACTGAATCCACGAGGCGGCGAGGATGTTGAGCGACCGGGCGGGGCGGAACGTGTCGCGGCGCAGCAGCTGTTCGCTGACCGTCACCGGGTTCGGCGTGTCGAACAGGTCCGGCCGGTAGACCGGTTTCAGGTTGCGGCCGAAGGCCGAGCCGACGGCGCCCATGCCCGGCTCCGACAGGTCGTTGGCCGTCCCGTCGTAGGAACGCGCGACGCGCAGGCTCTCATCGACGGGCGCGGGCGGCACCGGCACCGGGTTCGGCGGCGCCTCACGCGTCTCCGTGTCGATCAGGTTGTGGCGGCGCAGCGCCTGGCGCAGCGCGACGAGGTTCAGCAGCCCGATCTGGACCGGCAGCCGGTGCCAGGGCACCAGGCGGTTGACGAGACCGAAAGCCGCCCGCAGCGGCACGCCGAGGACCGTGTTGCGGCGCGGCTCCTCGACGGCGAACCTGGCGCCGAGCCGGTGTGCGGCACTGGCCTGGTAGGCGACCTTGCGGGCCCGGTTGAGGTTGCCGAGCGGGCGGAAGTCCTCGGTGGTGTGCCACGGGTTGAACTCAAGCCGCTCCACCCTGCGGGCCGCCGACAGCGCCTCGGCGGTGTCGAGGTCCTGGCGTGGCACGGTCAGCAAGGCGACGGGGACGACCGGCGAGACGGCGTCCCGCCACTCCACCGAGCCGTCCTCGACGGGAGTGCGCTCCTCATCCACGTACCGCTGGACACACAGCTCGAAGGCGACGTCGGACCGCGCGAGCCGGGCGGCCAGTTCACGGCGGAGACGGTCGGGGTCGGCGCGGTCGGGCTTCGGCGCCGGGGCGCCGCCCGGGGCGGGCCGCAGCTGGTACTGCACGGGGCCCGCTTCGCCCCACAGCACCGCGCCCCGGCTCCAGTACGTCTCGCGGGCGAGACTCCCCGCCGGGTTCCGGGTCGCGGCCCGCACAGTGCGGCGCATCCGGGTCGCGGCGGCCAGCCCCACGGTCAGCGGCAGTTTGACGAAGAGGCCGAACGCCTTCTCCACGGGGCTGCGGGCACCCGCCATCGCCTTGGCGAACGCGACGAACTCCCGTGCGTCGCGGGCATGCGAGACCGGGAAGCTCGTCATCAGGAGATCGTGGCTCTCCTCGCCCGACACCTCCACGCGCACGGCCGCGCCATGCAGGTCGGGCGCGGCGTCGGGCTGGGGTATTCCGCTGGCGTTCGACAGCCGCGCGGTCGCCCGGTATTCGGCGCCGGGCTGGGCATAGCCCACCCGCAGGTCCTCGGGAAGGCTGTCGTGGAAACGCAGCCGGGCCTTCTCCGTTCCCAGGGCCGCCTTGGCGTGGAAGGCTCTCGTGGGCCGCTCGGCACCGCGCCGGTTGGCCAGCTGTACGCGCATGATGTCCCGCGCCAGCTTCTCGAAGGTCTTCCGTTCCGCCTCCGGGCTGCCACCCTCGTATTTCTCGTACATCGAATACCGGTGGAACCGCCCTGTGTCGGTCGCGCTGTCGCTCATGGATCGCATCCTCCATACGGGACAGGGGGAACCAGACGCTACTCGGCGGGAATCACCGGGGGCAGCGGGAGATTCGGGCCGATGAACCGATGCCGGGCCGAGGTGCCGGGGCGGTGCGGGGCGCGGCTCAAGTCCCCAGCTCGGCGGGGGTCAGACGCGGCACATGCCCGCGCGGCGCGGCGTGTCCCCGGCCTGCCCTGCCCCGGGGGACCCGCCAGCCCCATCCGCTGGCCGAGGCGATGGCCGCATCCCGTCGGAGGCCCCGCGAGCCGATCCTCCTCCGGGGCCCTGGCGGCCGTGCCTCGCGGGCGGGACGCGCCGGAGGGGCGTACGTCAGCCTCGCGGCACGGGCCCCGCGCCTCACCAGTCGGGTGTGCCGTCACCGAGATCCAGGTCAGGCATGTCCAGGTCGGGCAGCGGGCCCTCGTCGAACTGCCAGTCCCCGGGGGCGAACTCGGGGAGGTCGTACGTCGGCGGAGCCAGCTCCGGGACCGCGTACTCCGCGGGCGCTGACGCGGAGGGCGGAAGGTCCCCGGGCGGGGGAAGGGCCGGTTGGTGGACGAACGGCTCCTCGTCGGCGTGCGAGGGCTCCGGCGGGGGCAGCGGTGGCGGGGGAGCGGGCGGCGGTGCGTCGGCAGTGCGCTCCCCGGGCCGCTCCGGACCCGCCGACTCCCCGGAACCAGGAGGGGACCCGCCGCCCTCGGGGAGGGTGCCGGTGTCGGTGGACGGGTCGGGGTGGCCGTTGCCCTGACTCAGGGTCGCGCCACCGATGACCAGGACCGATGCCCAAAAGGCTCGTTGTGCCAGCCGCGTCGCCGGGTCACGCGGGCCCGGATAGCGCGGCAGCCCGCGGCCCCGCTCGGACGGCGGGACGAACATCCACGCCTCGGCCGCGAAGGTCTTGGCCGGAAGCGTCGCACTGAAGCGGGCGAACACCCGCGCGGGGAGCTTGTCGTAGCCGTGCCGCAGCACATCGCGGTACAGGTCGTCGGCCACCGCGATGACCACATCACTGCCAAGGGCGCCGGTCAGCGCGGCGCGCAGTTCGTCGCAGTCCAGCAGCCGGGCCGCCAGGACCACCGCGTCACCGACGTAGCCGGTGCTGGCCTCGTGGACCAGGCCCTGGGCGAGGGCGAACCGGAGCCGGATGCGGCCGCCGGTGTCGGGGGACGAGTTCAGAGCGCCCAGCGCCGCGCACATGGCGAGCACCGAGCGCGGCACCGCCCGCGCCTCGTCGATACCCGGCGGGAAGAGCAGCAGGGCGCCGTCGCCCTGGTCCTGGCGGCAGTACTTGCCCTGCGGGACTCCCGCCTTGCGGCAGGGGGGCGGTGTTCGACCAGCTCAGGGCAGAGACCCGGGAGATCTTCCCCACGCGCTCGCGGTGCTGGGCGACGCGCTGCCCGCCACCCGGCGCGGCATGCTCGCGCAGAGCCGGGACCGGCTCGCGGCGGGCCGTTACCACGTCGTCGTCTGCGGGGAGTTCCGGCGCGGCAAGTCCAGCCTGCTCAACGCGCTGGTTGAACGCCCCGGGCTGTTTCCCGTGGACGTGGACGTGACGACGGCGCTGGTCGTCACCCTGCGCTGGGGCGCGAAGGAAAGAGCGGTCGTCTACCCGCTCGCCGAACCCGCCCTTCCGGGGCGGGGCGGCCACCTCTCCCGAGCCCTTCGAGGTCCCTCTGGACGAGGTGTACGAGTACGCCACCGAGCAGGCCAACCCCGGTAACACCAAGCACATCGACCGCATCGAGCTGGAGGCGCCGGTCCCGCAGCTGGCGACCGGCCTCGTCCTCGTCGACACCCCCGGAGCCGGCAGCGTCAACCCCGCCCACACGGCGGCCACCCGGGCCTTCCTGCCGAACGCGGACGCCGTGCTGTTCGTCGGCGCCGCCGTCGAGCCGCTGACGACCGTCGAACTCGACTTCCTCGCCCACGCGCTGACCCAGTGCCCGGTCATCGTCACCGCCATCACCATGGCCGACCGGGTCGTGGACCCGGCGCCCGTCGTCACCGAGGCGCGCCGCCGTATCGCGGCCGTCGCGGCCGTCCCGCCCGGCGACCTCACGGTGATCGCCGTCTCCGCGTTCCGCAAGTGGGACGCGCTGGAGGACGAGGACCCCGCGCTGCTCGTCGCTTCCGGCTTCCCGGAGCTGGAGGCCGAAGTCTGGGAGGGACTGGCCGTCACCTGCGGCGCCGCCGCCGTACAGGGCGCGCTCGACGACCTGCTGGCGGCCCTCACCGACGTCGAGGCGCCCGTGCTCAACGAACTCGCCGCCCTCCACGACGAGTCCTCCCTGGCCCAGGTCGAGGCCGAACTCCAGCGCGCACAGGACGAGGCACGGCACCTCGGCTCCGGCGGCAGCCGCTGGAGGCGGGAGCTCCAGGAGGAACTGGAGGCGGCGGCCCGCCCCGTGCGCGGCGCCCTGGCCGCCGATATCGACGCGGTACGCGCCGCGTTCAAGCAGAGCAGCGAGAGCGACCAGGCCACCGCCGACCCGGGCGCGCTGGTCCGCACGGCCTCGGAGGGCCTTGTGGACGCCGCACAGCGCGCCCACCGCGCTCTCCTGGCCATCACTGACGACCTCGCCACCCGGTACGCGGAGAAGACCTCAGCCCCGATCCGGGCCGCCGCGGCCGACTCCTCGTTCGCGCCGGTGCTCACCGCTCCCGGAAGCGGTGACGCGCCCTCGGCCACCGGCTGGCGCCGCTTGCGCGAGACCTGGGCGGGCGGGCTGACCGGCGGTGGCCTCGGCGCCACGATCGGCGTGGTGGTCGGCAGCGTCGTGCCGGTCATCGGCACGCTGGTGGGCGGCGTCGTCGGCGGGGTCATCGGGCAGATCGCGGGCTGGGTCGGCGGCTCCCGGTTCGCCCGTGCGGAAGCCGAGGCGCGCCAGCGCCGGGAGGCCACGGCCCGGCTGCGGGACCAGGTACTGCCGATGATCGACGCCAGCCGCCGCCAGGCCGAACAGGACCTCGGCTACCAGGTGCGCGACTACGGCAAGGCCCTGACCAGAGCGCTCGACGAGCACATCGAGACGCAGACCGAAAGCCTCGCGCAGTCCGTCCGGCGGCTCCAGGAGAGCAGGCAGCGCACCGTACGCGAACGCGCTGCCCGCCTCCCCGGCCTGCGGGCGACCGTGGCCCGCCACACCGCACTGCGCTTCGGACTCGACGCGCTGCGCCGCCGGTCCCACGCGCTCGGCGGCGACGCGCCCCGGCGCGCCGCCCGGCCCGACCGCGAGGAGTCCCCGCACCCTGACGAACGGCCCCGGACAGGGGCGGGGGAGGAGACGGAGTGACAGACCCCGGCCCGGAGGGGGACACGGCCCGCGAGACGGCCTGGCGCGTGCACACCGCCGTCGGTGAGTGGACGGCCCGGGTGGACGCCAAGGCGTCGTTCGCCCTCACCCTGGAATCCGCCGCGCTGGGAGGCGTCGTGGCGCTGTCCGCCAGCGGCCAGCCCCTCGGAAACCGGCACGGCCTCGCTGTGCCGGTCATCTACTGGACAGGTGTGCTGACCCTGGTGCTCGCGACGGTCCTCGCGGCGCTCGCCGTCACCCCCCGGCTGCGTGCCGCGCGAGCAAGAGACGAGGCGGCACAGGACTTCGTCTACTTCGGTCACCTACGGCACTGGGACCCCGTCGCGCTGCAGCGTGCTCTGCGGGAGCGGGACGTACTGCCCGTACTCACCCGTCAACTCGTACGGGCCGGCGCCATCGCCTGGCGCAAGCACCGGCTGGTCCAGCTGTCGCTCGCGCTGGCCGCCCTCGGCGGCGCGCTGATGTTCCTGACCGGCCTGATCAGCTGACACCGGCCACCCGCACCATCAGCGCCCGCGCGGCGGGACGCGCTCACGTCGGTGCTGAGCCCGAGTGGCCGGGCGGAGGCAGGACGGTCGTCCCGCTGATGACGTCCTGGGAGAGGTAAACGATCTTGAGGCGGTGGTACCGGGCATGGCGGCGCAGCTGCTCGAACGCGGTCTGGGGATCGGTGCCGTGCTGCGCAGCGAGGAATCCCTTGGCCTGTTCGATGTGGGTGCGGCTGGTCAGCGCGTGCTGGAGCTGCTGCCCCAGGGTCCGGCAGTGCTCCAGAGAGCGCTGCTGGAGAAGCACGATCGCGGTGATACCGGCCAGCGCCCGGCTCATGCGGCGATCGGACCGCAGCAGCGGTCCGGGCTCGCTGCGGAAGAGGTTCAGCACACCGATCGTGTCCTCCCGGAGCCGCACCGGGGTGGCGTGCACGGAGCGATACCCGGCTTGCCGGGCGCGGGCGGTGAAGCCGGGCCACCGCGTGGAGGGAACGGTCAGATCGGCATGGTCTACGGGGGTGCCGCTGCGATACGCGCTGAAGCAGGGGCCCTCGGCGGCGTCGAGTTCGAACAGCTCCACCACGCGCACGTTCTCGGACGAGGCCGCCACCAGCTCCAGTGACCCACCGGGCGGGGCGAGCATGACGCCCACATCCTGCACGTCCAGCAGGTTCATGCAGTACCCGCTCACCCGGTGCAGCAGATCGGCCGGGTCGTAGTCGTCGATCAGTGTGTCGGCCAGATCGACCAGCGCGGCGGCGATCCGCTCGTCGCGCGGGGAGCCCTCCGCCTCGCTCATAGGGCAGTGACCCGGGCAGCCGCGCACACGGCAAGGACCAGGACGGGCACGCGCCGGGACATATCGGCTCCGAATCGTTGGTGCGGGCAGCACCATCTCGGATCGGGGGCAGACAACGGGGGCTGGGTGGCGTACACACCGGTCGGCAAGACGGTAAGAACTCCCAACCTACAACACCCGCAAGGGCCTTCACCGCTGCTCCGGACGCCAGCGGGACATCGGCCCGGGTGACAGGCGGCCCTGCCACCGGGCGTCCGCGCCGCCTGCCGCCGCGTGTCGTCGATCCGGCCGCCGGGCCGAAGCCGTGTACGTGGCGCATTGAGGACACCCGTACGGCGAACTCAGGCTCGAAGGTGTCTGGTTCTGGCCACTGTCCAGGGCCAAGGTGGACGGGCAGCCGCGGCCGCCCGGGCCGCGGCCGGCAGCGCGACGGGGAGCGGCCCATGACCAACGCCCTGATCATCGGTGGCGGCATCGCGGGAGCCGTGACGGCGATGGCCCTGCACAAGGCGGGCATCGACGCACAGGTCTTCGAGGCCCACCAAGGGGGCACGGACGACGCGGGCGCCTTCCTCGTCGTCTTCGCCAACGGCCTGGAAGCGCTCCGGGTGATCGACGCGCACCCGCCCGTGCTGGCGCACTCCTTCCCCGCCGGGCGCGTCGAGTTCTTCAGCGATACGGGTGAGCGCGTCGGAGCCCGTCCCATCGCGGGCGTCGAACGCGGAGAGCGCGCCCTCGGGCCCCGCACGCTGCGCCGCGCCGTCCTCTACCGGGAACTGCAGCGCGAGGCGGCGAGGCGGGGCATACCCCTCCACTACGGCAAGCGGCTCGTCGCCGCCGAAACGCTCAGCGACGGGCGGGTCGCCGCCTCCTTCGCCGACGGCAGCCGCGCCGAAGGAGACCTGCTCATCGGCGCGGACGGCATCCACTCCGTCACCCGTGCCGTCATCGACCCCGCGGGACCCCGCCCCCGCTACGCGGGCCAGCACACCGTATGCGGCTACACCCGCTCCGCCCCGCGCCCGCCCGCGGCCGACACGTACACCATGATCTCCGGCAAGCGCGCCTTCTTCGGCTGCACGCTCGCCCCGGACGGCGGCGTGTGGTGGTTCGCCAACGCGCCGGGGCCCGAGCTGTCCAGGGCCGAGCTCGCCGCGACCACCCCGGCGCAGTGGCGCGACCGCGTCGCAGGGCTCTTCTCCGACGACGACACCATCGCCGCCGACGTGATCCGCTCCACCGGCGCCCACATCACCGGCTCCAACTCCTACGACATCGCCTCCACACCCACCTGGTTCACCGACACCATGGTCGTCATCGGTGACGCCGCGCACGCGACCACCCCCAACGCCGCCCAGGGCGCCTCGATGGCCATCGAGGACGGCATCGTCCTCGCCATCTGCCTGCGGGACCGGCCCAGCCCGCGGCGGGCGTTCGCCGCGTACGAGGAACTGCGCCGCGAACGGGTGGAGAAGGCCGTCGCCACGAGCGCCCGCATGGCGCGCCAGACCACACCAGGCCCGGCGAGCGGGGCGGCCGGCGGCAGCGGGGCGCCGCGCCGCACCGACCGGGGCGGGGCGGGCGCGGAGAACTGGCTGACCGACTACCGCATCCAGTGGTGAGGCGCATCCAGTGGTGAGGCCGGGCGCCGCGCCTGCGGCCTGCCGCGCCCGGGAACGTTCGCGGCGCGCCGTCAGCCCTCGTCCCTGACCGGGAGATGGACGACCAGCAGCGCGAAGGCGGCGAGTGCCACGTTGCGGGCGGCGGCGTCAAGGCCGTTCCAGTCGTCCGACTGCCACATGGCGAACCACTCGCCGCCGATCGCCATGAAGCCCCCGCCGAACAGCACCAGCACCATCAGCAGGCCCACGGTACTCAGCCGCCTGGCGCGCGACACGCCACCGTGCCGGGACGCGCCGCCGTGCCGCAGGGCCATGGCCCACACCACGGTCGCCGCGATCAGCACCAGCGCGGCGGCTGTCTCCCACCCGATGATGGCGACGTACGCGATGTCCGCCACCGTCTCCGACTCGATGGCCCGCCACATCAGGTCCGGGTCCTTGAACGTCGTGTCCATCGCCAGTACGTGGCGCACGAACGCGCGGTTGGTGCCGAAGTCGGTGATGTTGCCGAACGCCACGAGCGCCATGTACAGGGCGACCACGCCGGTGAGCGCGGTGGCCGCGAGCGGCAGCGGACTGAACGGTTTCCTGGCGGTCATGAGTCCTCCACGTGAGTCAACTGACTCCAGTGTCCGCGCGTTCGCCGCTGGCCATCACTGAGGGGGGCGCGGCGCTTCGCGCGGCGTACCTCGGGGCGTTCCACGGGGGTGTTCCGCGCTGAGCGTCAGCCCGCCGAGCCCGCCGAGCCCGCCGAGCCCGCCGCGGCCTCGGTCGGAGCAGCGGTCGGGGCGGTGACCGGGGCGGTGACCGGGGCGGTGACCGGGGCGGTGACCGGGGCGGTGACCGGGGCGGTGACCGGGGCGGTGACCGAGGACGTGTCGGCGTGGCCCTCGCCCGTGGCCTCCGCCTCCACCTCGGCCTGTACGGCACCGGTCCGCGCGGTCCGCCGTCCCCGCCCCGCCCCGCCGACGTTTGCCACCGGGCCGTGCGGGGACCCGGTACGTCCGCGACCGGTCGCGGAAGGTCCGCCGTCCCCGAAGCCTTGGAGCCGAGAGTGAAGCCCGTCCGGATCGTCATCGTCGGAGCCGGATTCGCTGGCTACCAGACCGCCCGCCAGCTGTCCCGGAGCGCTCGGGGCAACGCTGAGATCGTGCTCGTGAACCCCAATGACTATTTTCTCTACCTGCCCCTGCTACCGCAGGTCGCGGCCGGAATCCTGGAGCCCCGCCGGGTCTCGGTGTCGCTCACCGGCACCCTGCCGGGCGTGCGCCTGGTGCTCGGCGAAGCCGACGCGGTCGACCTCGACGCGCGCACCGTCGGCTACACCGACCCCGAGGGGCGGCGCGGCGAGCTGCGCTACGACCGGCTGGTGCTGACCGTCGGCAGTGTCAACAAGCTGCTGCCGATCCCCGGCGTCGCCGAGCACGCGCACGGCTTCCGCGGCATGCCGGAGGCGCTGTACTTGCGTGACCACATGACCCGGCAGATCGAACTGGCCGGGGCCGCCGCCGACGACCGGGAGCGCGCCAGCCGGTCCACCTTCGTGGTGGTCGGCGCGGGCTATACGGGCACGGAGGTCGCCGCGCACGGCAAGCCGTACACCGACGCGCTCACCCGGCAGAACGCCGGGCTGCGGAACACGCCGACGCGCTGGCTGCTGCTCGACCTGGCCCCCCGGGTGCTGCCCGAGCTGGACCGGCGCCTGTCCGACACCGCTGACCGGGTCCTGCGGGCCCGTGGCGTGGACGTACGGACCAAGACGTCGGTCAAGGAGGCAACCCCTGACGGCGTGCTCCTCGACGACGGGGAGTTCGTGGAGACGCGGTCCCTGATCTGGTGCGTGGGTGTGCGGCCCGATCCGCTGGTGGCCGGTCTCGGCCTGCCCACGGAGCGCGGGCGGCTGTGCGTCGACCAGTACCTGAACGTGCCCGGCCATCCCGAGGTGTTCTCCTGCGGTGACGCGGCCGCCGTCCCCGACCTGACCAAGCCCGGTGAGTACACGCCGATGACCGCACAGCACGCCGGGCGCCAGGGCAAGACCGCCGCCCACAACGTCGCCGCGTCCTGCGGCGTCGGCACCAAGCGCCCGTACAAGCACCACGATCTCGGCTTCACCGTGGACCTCGGCGGGACCGAGGCGGCCGCCAACCCGCTGCACGTACCGCTGTCCGGCCCGCTGGCCAACGCCGTGACCCGGGGCTACCACCTGATGGCCATGCCAGGAAACCGGGTCAGGGTGGCGGCCGACTGGGCGCTGGACGCCGCGCTGCCGCGCCAGGGCGTGCAGCTCGGACTGGTCCGCTCCGGTTCGGTGCCCCTGGACACCGCCACCCCGGAACTGGCCCACTTCCCCGGCCACGCCCCGCCCAGCTGAGGCAGCCGCCCGCCTTCCCTGCCCTCAGCGAGCCCTTCAGAGCCGCGGGTCAGCCCGCCCCGGACCAGCTCCAGCCAGACCAGCTCCAGCCAAGCCCGGCGGAGCTGCGGCCCCGGTCCGTCATCGCCCCCGCCGACGACCGGGGCCGTCCCCCGCCCCCGTTCCCCTCCCTCCTGGCAGCTCCCGAGGCGGCTGCCGTACGCTGACGCGCGATCACGACGGCGGCGGTGAGGGCGGGACGGATGAACAAGGCGGCATACCAGGGCACGGTGGCGATAGCGGCTCTGGCGGCACTGTCCGTCGCCGCGGCACCGGCGGGAGCGCGCGCGGCGGCGGCCGACGACCCGGCGTTCTCCGCCACCACCTCGGTCGGCGTGCACAACGCGTACGAGAAGAGCTCCTACCCGTACTTCGCCGACGCGCTGGACTCCGGTGCCTCGCTGCTCGAACTCGACGTATGGACCAACGGTCTCAGCTCGCGGTGGCGGGTCTCGCACAGCAACCCGCTCGGCAACGACAACAACTGCGAGAACGCGGACTCCGCCGCCAAGCTCCGCACCCTGCCCCGCGATCAGAGCCTGCCTGGCTGCCTGGCCGACATGCGGGCCTGGCACGAGGCGAACCCCGGCCACCGGCCCATCGTGCTCAAGGTCGAACTGAAGGACGGATTCAACGACCGGCGCGGCCGGGGCCCCGACGAGTTCGACGCCCTGCTCGACGCGGGCCTGGGCGACGCGCTGTACCGGCCCGCTGACCTCGTGGCCGGACACGGCAGCCTGGACGCGGCGGTGCGGGCGAAGGGCTGGCCCACGCGCGGCGCGCTCGCGGGCAAGTTCATCGTCGAGCTGATCCCCGGCACCGTCGAGGAGAACAACCCGCTGGACAAGCTGTGGACCGACCGCGAGTACGCGACGCACCTGCGCGACCTGGCCGACCGGGGCGAACTGGGCCGGGCCACCGCGTTCCCCGCCGTGCACGGTGCCGTCGCGGGAGACCCGCGCGCCCGCTACCAGGACGCCGCCATCCGGCCGTGGTTCGTGCTGTTCGACGGCGACGCGGCCACCTACGCGGGCAGCGGCATCGACACCGCCTGGTACGACGAGCGGCACTACCTGCTCATCATGACCGACGCGCACAAGGTGCCCCCGGCGATCGACGGCACCCGCCCCACCGAGCAGCAGGCCCGCGCCCGCGTCGGCGAACTGGCCTCCCGGCACGCGAGCTTCGCGACCGCCGACTGGTACCCGCTGCCGGGCGCGCTCTCCACCGTCGTGCCGCGCGGCTGACCCCGCCACGCCCGCCCCCGGCACTGGGCCGGGGAGAGCGCGGGGTCAGGAGCCGGCGTCGCCCGACGCGTCAGTCGGAGTCCTCCAGCCGGAAACCGACCTTGAGACCCACCTGGTAATGCTCGATCACGCCATTCTCGATCTGCCCGCGTACTTCCTTGACCTCGAACCAGTCGAGGTTGCGCACGGTCTTCGAGGCGCGGTTGATCCCGTTGCGGATCGCCGCGTCCACGCCCTCATGCGACGTGCCGACGATCTCGGTCACCCGGTAGGTGTGGTTGGACATCTTCGACTCCCGGCTCCCTTGGGTGCTGGTCTGTCCTCCCACCGTGCCCTACCCGACCGTGCCGCGCGAGCCGGGCGGCGCACGCTCCCTCGGGCCGCGGCGGCGGGCCGCTACGGAACGACGGTCACCGGCCAGCGCCCGGCCTTCACGAGCCGGAGGGCGACCGAGCCGATGATCCGGTGCCCCGCCTGCTCGGAGACGCCGACCACCACCGCGTCCGCCTTGAGCTGCTCGGCCGCCGTCACCAGGCCGTTGTACGGGTCGCCGCGGAAGGTGTGGAACTCCCAGCGCACCTCGAAGACCCCCCGCAGCCGCTCCGTGGCGGCCCGCATCTCCGCGATCAGCTCCTCGGCGATCTCGCCCGTGGCCTCCACGACCGGAGCGCCCAGCGTCGCGCCCGCGGCCAGTACGGGCTGTACGTAGACCACGGCCAGCAGGGCGTTCTGCCGCCTGGCCAGACCGGCGGCGTAGGCCGCCGCGCGCCATGACGATTCCGAGCCGTCCAGGCCGACGACGATGACCTTCGGGCCGTCCGTTCCGCGTTCGAAGTCCGCGGGCACTTTGTCCACCACAGGTGCGAGGTTAACGGCCGGTACGGCCCCCGCCACCGCTGGGCCCCCGCGAGGCGCGCCCCGCTGTCAGGGCGGGCCACCGCCCGCTGACGCTCGCCGCCGCCGGGAGCCGGTCGCGGACACCCGGGCCGGTGGCGAGGCCGACGGCGAGGCCGGTGTGACCCGGTGCGGCGCTCGCGGCCCCGGCGGCGGCTGTTCCCGGCCAGATCTCCACAAGTGAGAGGGATCAGTTCGTACCCCTATCTTTCTTGATTTTGTGTTGCCTGGCACGAGGTCCGTTGTCAGCGTTGTTATACGGGCGTGCCGCCGTTGCCGTGGCACCCGACGAGAGGTGGCCGGATGGACGCCGTACCGGTGACGAAGTCCCTGGCCGCCCTCGGACTCCTGCACGGAACGGGGCTCGCCGGGGGACTGGCGGACGGCCTGGAACGCGAGCTGTCCGACGGCGCCGCCTGGGCCTACGCACTGCTGGTGATCACCACCCTGCCGCCCCTCGTGCCGAACTCGGCGCTGCTGGTCACCAGCGGGGTGCTCGCGTCACGCGGCAGCCTCAACATCGTTCTGGTCCTGCTGGTCGTCGCAGGGAGCGCGCTGCTCGGCGATCTGCTGCTGCACTGGTGCGGCAGCCGGTTCAGCGGCCCCGTACAGCGCTGGGCCGACCGCAGGACACGCCGCAAGTCGCTGCTCGCCTGGTCGGCGAGCCAGATCCAGCGGCACGGGGTGCCGTTCGTGATCGGCGTACGCTTCCTGCCCAGTGGCCGCCTCATCGGCGCGCTCGGCGCCGGTGTCGTCGGCTACCCCGCGCACCGCTACCTCATCGGTGCCGGCATCGCCGAGTCGATCTGGGCGAGCTATTCGGTCGGCCTCGGTTACCTCGGCAGTGCCGCGGCCGGCAACCGGTGGCTCGCCATCGCGATCGGCTGCGCCGTCTCCCTCCTGGTGGCCTCGGCGGGCAGCCTCTTCCAGCTCAGAGCCCGCCGCGCGATGGCCCATCAGGTGGCGCTGGAGTCCGAAGACGGTCCCACCACGGAGGGTTGACGCCCGGGCAGGGGTGACCTTCGTCGCTCGCCTCGAACTGCCGCACTATGCGATCCTTTCGGGAAACGACCTTGTGCGACGGCCGTCGGGGGCTGCCGTCACCGTGACACCGGCACGCGCGGGGGCGCGGCCCGTACGGGACGTCGGCGGCCGCCCGCACGGCACGGTGCGGCGAGAACGGGAGAGACGAATGCGCGGTACGCCCGTCGAAGACGGCGTGGACATAAGGCGGCTGACGCGGGCCGCAGGCCCGGCCGGTCCCGTGGAGCGGACCGCGGCGACCCTGGTGCCGTCCCGGTGACGGGCGGCGGGCACCACGGTGAACTCCTCGCCGTCAGCGACCTGCACGTCAGCTACCAGGACAACCGCGACATCACCGAGAAGCTGCGGCCGGACTCCGACGAAGACTGGCTGATCGTCGCCGGGGATGTCGGCGAGGTGTTCGAGGACATCGAGCGGACCCTGCGGATGCTGAGCGAGCGGTTCGCCAAGGTGATCTGGGCGCCGGGCAACCACGAGCTGTGGAGCCACCCCAAGGACCCCCTGGAACTGCGCGGAGTGGCGCGCTACGACCGCCTGGTGGAGATGTGCCGCTCCTTGGGCGTCAGCACGCCCGAGGACCCCTACGCGGTGTGGCAGGGCGTCGCAGGGCCGCTCACCATCGCCCCGGTCTTCACGCTGTACGACTACACCTTCCGCGCCAACCCCCGGCACACGCAGGCGGAGGCGCTGGCCGCCGCCTACGAGTCGGGCGTGGTCTGCACCGACGAGCACTTCCTGCACCCCGACCCGTACCCGAGCAGGGAAGCCTGGTGCCGGGCCCGGGTGGCCGAGACGGAGCGGCGGCTGTCGGAGATCGACCCCGCCGCCCCGCCTGTGCTCATCAACCACTGGCCGCTCACCCGGCTGCCCACCGAGGTGCTGTACTACCCCGACTTCGCGCTGTGGTGCGGCACCAAGCTCACCGCCGACTGGCACCGGCGCTTCAACGCCGCCGCCGTCATCTACGGTCACCTCCACATCCCGCGCGTCACCACCGAGGACGGTGTGCGGTTCGAGGAGGTCTCCCTCGGCTATCCCCGCGAGTGGCGGCGCAGGGGGCTCCCGGAGACCCTGCTGCGCCGGGTGCTGCCCGAGGTGGCCCGGTGACCTGACGGGTCAGGACGGCGCGGCCGGGCTCTCGGGCGTGGACAGCGAGAGCGCGAACCGGCCCGCGCCGTCCGTCCACCAGTGGCGCAGCCCGAGCCCGGCCGCGGAGAGTTCGGCGGCCACTCCCTCCCGCCGGAACTTGGCGGAGACCTCGGTGCGCATCTCCTCGCCCGCCTCGAAGGTCACCGCGAGATCGAGGGCGGGAATCTTGGCGGTCACAGGGGCCGTGGCCCGCAACCGCATCTCGATCCACTCGTGTTCCGCGTCCCACCGGGCGACGTGCTCGAAGTCCGCCGGGTCGAAGTCGGCGCCGAGTTCGCGGTTCACCACCGACAAAACGTTTTTGTTGAACTCGGCCGTGACACCCGCCGCGTCGTCGTACGCGGCGAGCAGCACCTTCTCCTCCTTGACCAGGTCGGTGCCGAGCAGCAGCGCGTCCCCCGGTCCGAGCAGCGAACGCACCGAGGCGAGGAAGTGCGCACGCTCATCCGGCAGCAGGTTGCCGATGGTGCCGCCGAGGAAGACCAGCAGCCGGGGGCCCGGCGTACGGGGCAGCTCCAGCCGCTGCTGGAAGTCGGCGACGAGGGCGTGCACCGCCAGCCCCGGACGCTCGCCGAGCAGGGCGTGCCCGGCGAGGGAGAGGGCGCTCTCGCTGACGTCCACCGGCACATAGGCCCGCAGCCGCGGCAGCGCGTCGAGCAGCAGCCGGGTCTTCTCCGAGGAGCCGGAGCCCAGCTCCACCAGGGTCAGAGCACCGGCCGCCGCGGCGATGTCAGGCGCCCGCTCGGTCAGGATCTCGCGCTCGGCACGGGTCGGGTAGTACTCGGGAAGCCGGGTGATCTCTTCGAACAGCTCGCTGCCGCGCGCGTCGTAGAACCACTTGGGCGGCAGCCACTTGGGCTCGGCGGTCAGCCCGGCGGACACGTCGGTGCGCAGAGCGGCCGCTGTCGCGTTGGCGGGGAGCGTGCGGGTCAGGGCGAACGGGCTCACGCGGAGGACTCCTTGAGCGGGTGGAACTGCTGGAAAGAACGGGGTAGCGGCGCGGTGGGGCCGAGTGCGGTGAGATCGGCGCCGGACCGGGTGGCGGTCAGCAGCGTGCGGTCGGGCACCTCGGCCCAGCGCGGGTCGTCGTCGTACGGCTCGGAGGCCACGACGACCGCCCGCGCCTCCTGGTCGGCGAGATACCACAGGCTGTCGCCCCAGGCGGTGGCGGCGATCGTCACCCCGTCGGTGAGCAGCAGATTGAGCCGGGAACCGGGAGCGGTGGCGTCCACCGCCGTCACGGTCCCGGCGAGCGCCTGGCCCACGGTGGCGCCGCCGCACAGCCGGCGCAGCGCCAGCGCCCAGAGGAACGCCGCGTCACAGCGTGCCTCCATGCTCAGCAGGGCGTCGGCGGGCAGCGTGCGCACCAGGCCGGCCATCGTGCGGGGCCACCCCTGGACCGCGCCGTTGTGGCTGAACAGCCACCGCTCCGAGGTGAACGGGGCGGCGGCCGCCTCACCGTCGGCGCCGCTCTCGGTGGCGTCGCGTACGGCGGCGAGGAACGACCCGGAGCGGATCACCCGGGCCAGGTCGGCGAACGACTCGTCGGCCCAGATGGGCCCGGCCCGCCGGTAGCGGGCGGGCCGTGGGTCGTCGGCCGTGTACCAGCCGACGCCGAACCCGTCGGCGTTGACCGTCCCGTGCCGCTGGCGGCGCGGTGCCCAGGACTGGCGCAGCAGCGAGTGCGGTGGATGGGTGAGAACGGCGCCGAGGTTCACCGCGTCCCCGACATACGCGAGGTGCCTGCACATCAGCGCCGCCTCCCCGCGGCCGGACGGCGGGCCGGGCGCCCGGCCCCGGCAGCCGCCCTCACCGCTCGTCCGGGTGCGCGTCGCGGGCCGTGCGGAATCCGGAGAAGATCTGGCGACGCACCGGCAGGTCCCAGTTGCGGAACGTGCCCCGGCAGGCCACCGGATCGACGGCGAAGGAACCGCCGCGCAGCACCTTGTGGGCACCGCCGAAGAAGACTTCCGAGTACTCGCGGTAGGGGAAGGCGGCGAACCCCGGGTACGGCAGGAAGTCGTCGGCCGTCCACTCCCACACGTCCCCGATCAGCTGCCGCACCCCGAGCGGTGAGGCGCCCAGCGGGTAGCCGCCGACGGGCGCGGGACGCAGATGCCGCTGGCCGAGGTTGGCGTGCCCGGGGGTGGGGTCGGCGTCTCCCCACGGGTAGCGGCGGGAACGCCCGGTCGCCGGGTCGTGGCGTGCGGCCTTCTCCCACTCCGCCTCGGTGGGCAGCCGCCGCCCCGCCCAGCGGGCGTACGCGTCGGCCTCGTACCAGCTCACATGCAGCACCGGCTCATCGGGCGGTACGTCCTCGACGGAGCCGAACCGCCGCCGCAGCCAGGCACCGCCCTCCCGCCGCCAGAACAGGGGAGAGGTCAGGCCGTGTTCGCGCACCAGCGCCCACCCCTCGGGGCGCCACCAGCGCTGCCGCGCGTAGCCGCCGTCCTCCATGAACCGCAGATACGCGCCGTTGCTCACCGGCACCGTGTCGATGTGGAACGCGGGCAGCGTCCTGCTGTGCGCGGGGCGCTCGTTGTCCAGCGCCCACGGCTCGGCCGAGGTCCCCATCGTGAACTCACCCCCGGCTACCAGCACCTCGGCGGGCAGCCGGACGGCGTCGGCCGGTGCGGCGGGAGGCTCGGGGGCGGTGAGCACGGTGGTCCCCCGGCGCAGCTGATGCGTGATCAGCATCGTCTCGTCGTGCTGCTGCTCGTGCTGGGCGATCATCCCGAAGGCGAACGCGGCGTCCAGCAGCGGACCGCCGCGCAGCGGGCTGCTCTCCAGCACGTCGAGCACCCGGCCACGCACATCGGCGGTGTAGCCGCGCGCCTCGGCGGGCGGCAGCAGCGGCAGCGTGGGGCGTGCGGCGCGCGGATGCTCGAACGCGTCGTAGACGGTGTCGATCTCAGGCCGCAGCGCCTCCTGCCCTGCGACGGTACGCAGCAGCCACTGCTCCTCCTGGTTGCCGATATGCGCCAGATCCCACACCAGGGGCGACATCAGGGGGGAGTGCTGGGCGGTCAGCTCACCGTCGTCCACGCAACCGGTGAGGTGGGCGGTGCGCAGCCGGGCGCGGCGGAGGGCGCCCAGCGCGCGGGCCCGAAGCGCTTCCGAGCCGAGGTCGTCCGCCGGGCCTGTGCCGACGGCGGGGCCGGGGCCGGTCCGTTGGGGTGCGGCGGTCATGGGCGGCTGTCCTTCCCGTGTACGGAGTCGAGCAGATCGTCAGCGGGACATCTGCCCCGCGCGACATAGCGCTCGGCGAAGGCGGCGACGGCGGCCTGGACCGCGCCCGGTGCGCGGAGCCGGGGCAGCGCCTCCCGGGCGATGGCGAAGCAGGCACCGGCCGCCGCGCGCAGTTCCGGGTCGGTCAGGGCGTCGCGCGCCGCGCGCCGCCACAGCGGATTGCGTGGCGCGGGCCCGGGGCCCGCCATGTCGGCGAGCGGCTTGACCACGCGGTACACGGACTCGGCGGCCTCCTGGTCGTCGAAGAGGGCGGCGGTCACCGCGAGCGGGACGACCCAGCCGTCAGCACCCGGCTGAGCGTCGATCATGCGCAGTTCCAGATGCCCGCGCGGGCGGACCGGCGGAAACAGGGTCGAGATGTGGTAGGCCACGTCGTCGGCGCTCGGGGGTCTCGGCAGGCCGCCGGCGACCCAGCTCCGGAGGCTGAGCCGCTCGGGCACCGTCCACGGCCCGGCGTCCTCCTCGCTGGTCCCGTGGTCCTCGTTCCGTACGCACATCACGGGCGCGTCCAGCACATACGCGGCCCACGCGGCCCGCGGGTCGGGGCCGTCGGCGGGGGCCTGCGTGCGGCCGGGGTCGAGCATCGTCCACGCGGCCTGCCTGGTGGAGCGCCATCCGGTCGGTCTGCCCTGGTCCAGTGGCGAATTGGCGAAAGCGGCGACGAGCACCGCGCCCAGCAGATGCGCCAGCCGCCACCGCCGCCCGAAACCCAGCGGCCCCGGCTCCTCATGCCCCGCGTCGAGGCAGACCTGCACGGAGGCGGTACGGCACATCATGGTGCGGCCCGCCGGGCCCCAGCGGTCGAAGTAGCGCTCCATCGCGCCGTAGCGGGCCTGGGTGAGCAGTCTGCGGGGCGGCCGCCACGGATCGACGCCGTGACCGGCGAGGCCGAGGCCCAGGGGAGTCAGTGCCGCTCTGACGGCGGCCAGGTCCTCGGCCATCTCCCGCACACAGGCGGTGAGGGAGGACGCTGGGAGGGAGCTGAGTTCGAGCTGCCCGCCCGGTTCGAAGGTGAGGGCGGAACGCAGCGGGAGAGTCCTTAGGCCGTCCGTGGCGGCGGTGAGCCGCGAGGGATGTACGGGCCGGACGGGGTCGTGAAGGTCGTGCACAAGCCATTCGAGCTCGACACCGAGCTTGCTCGGCGGGCCTGTCTTGAAACAGATGCCCCGTACCAGGACATCCACTTCGGCTTCGGTGACCGTCCGCGCACGCGACGGCCGCAGCTGTTCGGGCATATCCAGCCTCCCGTCCGCCGGGTCATGCTCATCCGGCCCGGTGGGGGCACGGTGCCCCGCACCACCTATAGCCACCGTGGTGGCCCACACTCAAGAGCGCCCGCCTCTTGACTACCCCTTGACGCAGCCACCACAGCTCATCGTACGGTCGCGGACGTGAAACCTCTCGTGGCGTCCGCGGTCTTCCACCCCGGCACGTATGCCGAGGGGGTGCCCTACCCGCTGTTCCGCCAGGCACGCGCGGCGCACCCGGTGTGCTGGGCCGAGGAGCCCGCCGTCGGCCCCTGGCCCGCCGGGCCCGGCTACTGGGCGGTGTTCCGGCACGCCGACGTCAAACATGTGCTGCGCACCCCCGAGGTCTTCTCCTCGCACCTGGGCGCCACCCAGATCCGCGACCCCGACACGCCCACCGACCTGGAGTTCGTCCGGGCGATGATGCTCAACCAGGACCCGCCCGACCACTCCCGGCTGCGCCGTATCGTCGCCGCCGCCCTCACCCCGCGCGCCGTCCGCGAGCTGGAGGGCGTCATCGAGGCCCGGGCGGCCGGACTGCTCGACTCCGTCGTGGACCAGGGCGAGGCCGACTACGTCGAGCTCGCCGCGGACCTGCCGGTGTGGACCCTCGCCCATGTCATGGGCGTCCCGGAGCAGGACAGGCGGCTGCTGTTCGACTGGGCCAGCCGGGTGATCGGCTACCAGGACGCCGACTACGCCCAGTCACGCACCGCCGATCCGGCCGGGCTCAGCGCCATGGGCCGCGCCGCCCTCGCCCACCGGCCCGCCTCCATGACCCGGCCCGACGGCCGCCCGCTCAACCCACGCTCCCGGGAGGCCCTGGCCGACATGTTCCACTACGCGCACGCGCTCGCCGAGCGGCCACGGCCAGGCAGCGTCATGGCGCGGATGCGGGAGGGCGGCCTGACCCGGGCGGAGTTCGAGAACATGTTCTTCCTGTTCGCCGTCGCCGGGAACGAGACGCTCCGCAACGGCCTCCCCGGCGGCCTGCTCACTCTTCTGGACCACCCCGGCCAGCTGGAACTCCTGCGACGGCGGCCCGAACTGACCGGCACGGCCATCGAGGAGATCCTGCGGTTCTGGCCGCCGGTCATCGACTTCCGCCGCACAGCGACCAGGGACGTCGAACTCGGCGGAGCGCGCGTCAGGCGCGGCGAGAAGGTCGTTGTCTACCACGCGTCGGCCAACCGCGACGAGACCGTCTTCGACGACCCGGACCGCTTCGACATCACCCGCACGCCCAACGACCACGTCAGCTTCGGGTACGGCCCGCACTTCTGCCTCGGCGCCCACCTCGGCCGCGTGCAGCTGCGGACCATGCTGCGGCAGACCCTCGACCGGCTGCCCGGTCTGCGCCGGTCGGGTGCGGCCGTGCGGCTGACCTCCAACTTCCAGAACGGGCTCAAGAGCCTGCCGGTCAGCTGGGAAACAGGTCGGTGAACGGGGCCGCCGCCTCGGCGGCCGACCTGCCGAACGGGGCGTCGAAGTGCCAGACCAGGAACAGCAGGAAGGCGATCAGCGCACTGAACAGCCCGGCCAGGGACAACTCCCGTGGCGAGCGGCGGATCTGCAAGGTGAAGATCAGTCCCACGGTCACCATCGCCCCGCCGACCAGGCCGAACCACACCACCCCCGGCAGCGTCGCGCCCGCGCTCTGCTCCCTGGCTCCCCGCGCGTCATCGGCGGCGGCGACCTGGTCGACCAGCGGCTGGTAGGTCTGCGCGGCGAGTTCGCCGCGCGGCTCGTACCCCGCCACGTCATGGCGCAGCTTCCGCAGCAACGCGTCACCGCGCTCGGAGAGTTCACCCTTGTCGATCATCCGGGGGAACTCCTCGTCCACCACATACGTCACGTACGCGTCGACGTCCGCGCGGATACGGTCCCGCACCGGCGCCGGATACACGTGGGCCCGTTCGCTCACCTCGTGCAGCGCCTGCGCCTCAAGCCGTACGGTGTCACCGGCCGCGCCCCTGCCCTCCCAGACCCCGGCGATGGCCAGGCCCAGCACGATGGCGTACACCACACCGATCATCATCGCCATGTACTCGATGACGTCCGGCGTCTCGGACGGGTCGTCGTCCTCGCCGATGCGGCGCTGGTTGAGGAGGACGATGACGAGGACGACCGCGCAGGCCGCGGCCATCGCGAGGGACAGGACGAACCATTCGGACATGGGAGACCTCCGGACGCCGACGCGCGACACGTCGGCGGAGAGCTGGAGCGGGGGGCTGAACCGTGGAGCGCCGCCCGCGCGGCTGGCACGGGCGGCGGCTCGCCGGCTGGTCCGGTGGCCGGTCTAACGACGGCGGCCGCGGGTGGCGGAGCGGGCCCGCATGGCGGCAGCGGCGAGCACCGCGGGCACCGTGAGGAGCAGGGTGAGCGTCACGACGGAGGCTCCGCGCTCCGGTTGCTGCCGCGACGGCTTGTGGTAGGCGCGCAGCTCGATCTCCTTCGGTCGCTTCGACTGGGAAGGCTCGGGCTTGGGAGGTGCGGGCTGCGGGGCCTCGGACGTCGAAGGCTCGGGCTCGGGCGGGGGCGCGGAGGGCGCCTGCGTCGGCGTGCGGGGTGGCGCGGGCCGGGCGGCGACGGGTGGCGTCTGCCGCGCGGGCGGCGGCGTCGGGGGCCGTACGGTCGGCGGAGCGGGCCGCGGGGGCGGCTTCGGGGTGACCGGCGGCGCGGTGGGCGGTCGCGGGGTGGGCGGGCTCGGCTCCGGTGGGCTCGGCTCCGGGGGAGTCGGCCGTGGCGGGGTGGGCGTGGGACACGATCCGAGCTGGACCACGGCCGTGGTGCCGCCCGCCGACGCGCTGACGCACACCCCGCACGGGCCGACCGCCACCGAGGCGGACGCGTCACCGGCGGACGCGCTCACCTCCACGCGGGGGACTCCCGGCCCGGGCCGTCCCGGCCGCGCCGACCCGGGTCCCTCCATCCGCGCGGAGCCGTCACCGGCCTCGACCCGCGTGCCGCCAACGGTGACGGAGCTGCCGTCACCCCCGTCACCCGCCGAGGCCGTGGCCCCCGCCGAAGCCAGGACGACGGCCGCGATCCCTACCCCTGAACGGGCTGCCCAGTGCCATCGGTTCACGCCGCCATGCTGTGCGCCCCTGGTGGCGGGGAGCCACAGAGGCGGCAGCGGATTCCTCCGATGGGCTGAAAACCGTACGCCGTGGGTTTGCCGCCACGAGCCGGCACCCGTGCGACGGCTCACGGGAGCCGGGGAGGACCCGGCGCGGCTCCGGGGGCCCGCGCGGCGGGCGGCTCCGGGGGCCGACCGCCGCGGGGCCGGGGGGCCGTGACCGGGCGGGGGGATAGCCGCCGCGCCGTACCGGTCGGCGGGCGAGGCAGTCCCCACCACCCGCGCACGACGCGCAGTCGGCTCCCTATGGGCTTGAGGAGGCGCCGGTCAGGCCGGTGGCTCTCACCGGTCTTCGGACTGGTCCCGGGACGGGCCTTCGGACGGGCCTCGAAGCCGGTCTGCGGCCGGGGCTCCAGGCTGGTCTCCTGGCCGGTCGCGGGACCGGCCCTCGGCCAGGTCCTCGAAGTCCCCGTGGCGTCCCGCTCCCGCCGCGAAGCGGGCGGCGCCGCTCATCGCCTCACCCAACGCCGCCCGGCCGTGCCGGAGCTCGTTGGCCATGGCGGCCTCCTCCGGCATCCCCTCCTGCTCCAGGAGAGCGGCCCGGTCGCCGCGCAGGCAGGTCTGCGGGAAGCGGGCGATCCCAGCGGCGAGTTCCTCCGCCGCGGCCCGCGCCTGCCCGGTGGGCACCAGCCGGTTGACCAGGCCCATGCCGTACGCCTCCGGTGCCGGAACCGGGCGCCCCGTGAGCACCAGGTCCATGGCACGGCTCGCGCCGATCAGCCGGGGCAGCCGCACCGTACCGCCGTCGATCAAGGGAACGCCCCAGCGGCGGCAGAAGACACCGAAGACCGCGTCCTCCTCGGCGACCCGCAGGTCACACCAGAGGGCCAGCTCAAGACCGCCCGCGACGGCGTGGCCGCTGACGGCGGCGATCACCGGCTTCGACAGCCGCAGCCGGGTGGGCCCCATCGGGCCGTCGCCGTCCTCGGTGGCACGGTTGCCTCGCTCGGTGCCGATCGCCTTGAGATCGGCCCCGGCGCAGAACGTTCCGCCCTCTCCCCACAACACGGCGACGCGCGCCCGCTCGTCCGCCTCGAAGGCCCGGAACGCGTCGGCCAGTGCCGTCGCCGTCGGCCCGTCGACCGCGTTGCGGGCGTGCGGGCGGGCGAGGATCACCGTGCTGACGTCGCCGGCATGTTCGGTACGGACGGGGCTGGTCACCGGGATTCCTTGGCGTGCGCGCGTTCGACGATCGACCGGGTGTCCGTGCCGGGCGGCAGGGTGCCGAAGGCGTGCCCCCAGTCCCCACCGAGCCGCGAAGCGCAGAACGCGTCAGCGACCGCCGGATGGCCGTACCGGACGAGCAGGCTGCCCTGGAGCACCAGCGTCAGCTGCTCGGCGAGCCGACGGGCGAGCACCTGGGCCCGCTGCGGATCGGTGAGCTGGCGGAGCAGGTCGCGGACCCGGGCGACCGCCGCGTCGAGGCGGGCGTCGGCGCCCGCGGCGGCGTCCACCTCGGCGAGGAACGCGTCCGCGGCGCCGGGGTCCTTCGCCAGCGCCCGCAGCACATCGAGGGCGGCCACGTTCCCCGAGCCCTCCCAGATGGACAGCAGCGGTGCCTCGCGGTAGAGCCTGGGCATGCCGGACTCCTCGACGTAGCCGTTGCCGCCCAGGCACTCCAGCGCCTCGGCCGCGTGCGTGCTGCCGCGCTTGCACACCCAGTACTTGCTCACCGCGAGCCCCAGCCGCCGCAGCGACGCCTCCGCCGCGTCACCGGCCAGCGCCCGGTCCAGCGACGCGGCCAGCCGCATCGCCAGCACCGTCGCCGCCTCGGACTCCACCGCCAGGTCCGCCAGCACATGCCGCATCAGCGGCTGATCGATCAGGTCGGCGCCGAACGCGCGGCGGTGCGCCGTGTGGTGCAGCGCCTGGCGCAGTCCGGCCCGCATGCCCGCCGCCGAGCCGATGACGCAGTCGAGCCGGGTCATGTTGACCATCTCCACGATGGTGCGCACCCCGCGCCCCGGCTCACCCACCGGCCAGCCCACGGCCTGCTCGTACTCGATCTCGGCTGACGCGTTCGACCGGTTCCCCAGCTTGTCCTTGAGCCGCTGCAGGCGCAGCGCGTTACGGCTGCCGTCGGGGAGGACACGCGGCAGCAGAAAGCAGGTCAGCCCCTCGGGTGCCTGTGCGAGCGTCAGGAAGACATCGCTCATCGGCGCCGAGGTGAACCACTTGTGACCGGTGATCACATAGGTGCCGTCGCCCGCTGGAACGGCGCTCGTGGTGTTCGCCCGCACATCGGAGCCGCCCTGCTTCTCGGTCATCGACATGCCCGCGATCAGACCCTGCTTGCCGAGCGGCGGCCGCAGACCGAAGTCGTACGTGCGGGAGGCGAGCAGGGGCTCGTAGGCGGCGGCCAGCTCCGGCTCGGCGCGCAGCGCGGGAATGGCGGCGTACGTCATGGAGATCGGGCAGCCGTGCCCCGCCTCCGCCTGGGCCCACGCGTAGAACTTCGCCGCCCGCACCAGGTGCGCCCCCGGCCGTGGCTCGTTCCACGCCGCCGCGTGCTGCCCACTGGCGACGGCCTCGCGCATCAGCTGGTGCCACGCCGGATGGAACTCGACCTCGTCGACACGGTGCCCGTACCGGTCATGCGTGCGCAGCACGGGGTGGTTCTTCTCGGCCAGCCGTGCCCACTCCTGCACCTCGGCCGAGCCCGCCCGGGCGCCGGTCTCCCGCAGCTCGGGCTCCCCCCAGCCGCCGCCCTCGCGGTGCAGGGACTCCAGCAGCGCGGCGTCGTCGGCCGTGCTGAAATCCGTCAGCGGCGGGGCTTGGTTGAACACGTCATGCGTGGGGCTCACGAGGACCTCCGGGCGTGCCGAGCCGATACCCTTACACATCTATGATGCGTGATGGTGAACTGTAATGGCCAGGGGTGGGGCGCCTGGATTCCGGACCCCACGACAAAGGCGTCACCATGGAGCACAGCGACGGGCAGAGCGGCGAGTGTGACAGCGAGAACGCGCGTGGCGTGCACGCGTACGCACGTACGCGTATGCGGTGGGGGGTGGGCTCCGGTGAACGTGTACGGCAGGAGACAGGCATGGGCGGCGAAGCGGGCGCGGGCAGGGACACGAACGCGGCCAGGAATGTACACGAGGCGGCGGAGGCAGCGGAGGCGGCAGAGATAGCGGGGACAGCTGGGACAGCCGGGGCAACTGAGACAGCCAGGACCTCAGGAGCGAGCACGGCGGTCAGAGCGGCTGGGGCAGTCCAGGCAGTCCAGACACCCGAGGCAGCCGCAGGGCCGTTGACGCCGCGGCCGCTGACCGCCCGCTCGATCGTGCTCAGCACCCTGCTCGGCCACCACCCCGCCCAGCTCCCGGCCCGCGCCCTCGTACGCGTCGGTGAACTCTTCGGCACGGCCGAGGGCACCGTCCGTGTCGCGCTGACCCGCATGGTCGCCGCCGGTGACCTGGAGCAGAGCGACGGCACCTACCGGCTGTCCGCCCGCCTGCTGGCCCGGCAGGCGCGCCAGGACGACAGCCTCGCCCCGCGCACCAGGCCCTGGGCGGGAGACTGGGAGATCGCCCTCGTCACCGGCGAGCGCCGCCGTCCGGCGGCCGAGCGCGCCGCCCTCCGGCAGGCGATGAGCACCCTGCGGCTGGCCGAGCTCCGCGAGGGCAGCTGGCTGCGCCCCGCCAACCTCGTACGGCCCCGCCCGCCCGTCGCCGCCGAACAGTGCGCCTGGCTCACCGGCACCCCGGAGGGGGCGCCGGGCCGGCTCGTGGCGACCCTGTGGGACCTCGACCACTGGGCCGCGCGTGCGCGCGGGTTGCTGTCAGCTCTGACGGCGGCCGACGACCCGGCGCGGCGGTTCACCGTCTCGGCGGCCATCCTGCGGCACCTGCTGTCCGACCCCGTCCTGCCGGAGCCCCTGCTGCCCGCCGACTGGCCGGGCGGCGCGCTGCGGGCCGCCTACGACGGCTTCGAGCGGGAGTTCCGCGCGGTGGTGCTCGGCCACGCGGCCTGACGGGGCAGCGGCGGGTGGGCCGAGGCCGTCATGCGGCGCGTGCTCGGCGGCGGTGACGGCTCGCGGGCCGCGGGGGACGTGCCGGCCTCCACGCGAACGCCAGGTCGGAGCGTCAGATCCGCGTTCGGGCCCAGCGGGCCCGCCGCGCGGTCCGTCAGCCCGACTCCCTGATCACGAGTTCCGTCGGCAGCACGACCGACGGCGCGACCCGTTCGCCCGCGGCCAGGCGCAGCAACTGCCCGGCGAGGCAGCGGCCGAGTGCGGTGATGGGCTGCCGTACGGTCGTCAGCGGCGGGTCGGTGAACCGGGCGGTCTCGATGTCGTCGAAGCCGACCACCGCGACGTCGTCGGGCACTCGCCTGCCCGCCAGGCGCAGGGTGCGCAGCGCCCCGATGGCCATCAGGTCGGAGGCGGCGAACACCGCGTCCAGCCGGGGGTCCTCCAGGAGCAGCCGCCGCATCGCCGTGGCGCCGGACTCCTGGGTGAAGTCCCCGGTCGCGACGGTGGCCGGCAGCCGGGCGGCGGACAGTTCCGCCTGATAGCCCGCCAGCCGGTCGACCCCCGCGACCATGTCGGGAGGACCGGCGACCGTGGCGATCCGGGCCCGCCCGGCCCCGGCCAGATGGCGGGTGGCCGCCGCCGCGCCCCCGGCGTTGTCGACGCCGACATAGGGCAGGGTCGCCGCGCCGGGGCCCAGCAGCCGTTCGTTGCTGACCAGGGGCAGGCCCATCCGTGCCAGCCTGCCGGGCAGTGGGTCGGCGCCGTGCACGGAGGCCACGATCACTCCGTCCACATGGCGGGACACCGCGTAGCGCTCGATGCGGTCCCGGCTGGCCGCCGAGCCGCCCATCAGCAACACGAGCTGCTTGTCGGCCTCTTCGAGTTCCTGGCCCACCCCGCGCACGATGGCGGGAAAGAACCGGTCGTCGGAGAAGACCCGCCCCGGCGTCTCGGGCAGCACCAGGGCGAAGGAGTCCGTGCGCTGCGTGACCAGGCTCCTGGCGGCCTGGTTGGGGACGTAGCCGAGCTCCTGGATCGCCCGCAGGACCGCCGTACGCCGGTCATCGGTGACATGCGGTGAGCCGTTGACGACACGGGAGACCGTGGCGCGCGAGACGCCCGCGTGCAGCGCCACGTTCTCCAGCGTGGGCCTGGACCGGTCCATCGACGTCTCCCTCGCGGGTCCTCGGGCCGCCGCGCGGCGCGCCGTGCCGGGCCAGCCTATGCGCGGATGACCGGATGCGGCGCCGGGACACGGCAGGCGGGGGAGCAACTCCCTTACGGCGCCGGGTGTTTCACCACGCGAGGGGGCGGTCCGGTGAGTCGGGGGAATCCGGGGAATCCGGTGGGGCGTCAGCGTCCAGGACCCGGGCGCGGCAGGCGGCCGGTGAGCCCCAGGCGGTGCGGAGGGCGCGGGCCTTCGTCAGCCACAGCGACAGGTCGTTCTCGGCGGTGTACCCCGTCGCGCCGTGCACCTGGAGCGCGGTGCGCGCCGCCTCGTACGCGGCGTCACCGGCCATCGCCTTGGCGGCGGCCACCTCGGCGTCGGCGTGCGCGGCGCCGGAAGCGACGGCCACAGCCGCCCCGTAGAGCAGGGGACGCGCGAACTCCAGACCGACGAGAGTGTCGGCCAGCCGGTGCGCCACGGCTTGGAAGGAGCCGATCGGCCTGCCGAACTGGGTGCGCGTCCTGGCGTATTCGGCGGTGCGCTCCAGCAGCGCCAGCCCCACGCCCAGCGCCTGCGCCGCGGTCGCCAGGGTGGCCCACCGTCCGGCTCGCGCGGCCGCGGGCCCGACGGCGGCGCCCCATGCCAGCGGCCGCCCGCCGGGCACCGGCCGGGACAGCCGCCGCGCGGGGTCCAGCGACGCCTGCACGAGGCCGTGCCCGCCCGCGCGCCACACCGCGTGCCCGGCGCACCGCCCACGCGGGTCGCCGGTGCGGTCCGGAACGCCTTCGGTGGTCGCTGCCGTGGCCGGTGCGGTCCGCGTGGCCGATGCGCCGTCACCGGTCGGCGAGCCCTCCGCGCCGCCGTCGCCGGTGTCCGCGCCGTCCGCCCGGCCGGTGACGACGAAGGTCACATCCGAGGTGTCCGCGTCGAGGGCGTACGGTCCCGAACCCGGCAGCACAAGCGACGCGGTGATGGTGCCCGTGGCGATGCCCGGCAGGAACGCGTCGGCGGGGCCTGGCACACCGTGCTCGGCCAGGGCGGTGAGCAGCGCCGCCACCGCGGCCGTCTCCACCACGGGACCTGGCACCGCGTGGCGGCCCAGTTCGATGTAGGCGGCCGCCAGCTCCACCGGCAGCGGTCCCACTCCCCGCTGCGCCTCGGGCACGGCCAGCGCGAACACGCCCGTCTCAGCTAGCCGCCGCCACAGCGTCCTGCCCTCGGCGGGGTCGCCGCTCGCCCAGGCCCGTGCGGCCCGTTGCGGCGCCGCGGCGGTCAGCAGCCGGTCCACGGTGCGGACGAACTCCGTCTGCTCGCCGGTCAGCGCGAACCGCGTCACCGGCGCCCCCTCGGCAGGCCGAGCAGCCGCTCGGCGATGATGTCCCGCTGGATCTCGTTGGTGCCCGCGTAGACCGGTCCCGCGAGGGCGAAGAGATAGCCCTGCGACCAGCTGCCGTGCGCGGGAGCCTCGGCGGCCGTGTCGGAGAGTTCGCCCAGCGGGCCGAGCAGATCCAGCGCCGTCTCATGCAAGGCGATGTCCAGCTCGGACCAGAAGACCTTGTTCACACTCGTCTCCGCCCCCCGGGGGCCGCCGTCGGCGCCCCGCGCGGCGGCCGCGTAACCGGACAGCTGGTAGGCGCGGGCGCGGATCAGCACGTCGGCGACGCGGTCGCGCAGCGCCGCGTCCGCCGGGTCGGCCCGCGCCCGCCACAACCGTGCCAACCGCTGGGCGGCCGCGCTGAAGCGCCCGGGGCTGCGCAGCGTCAGCCCGCGCTCGTGGCCCGCCGCACTCATCGCGACCCGCCACCCCTCGCCGGGTTCGCCGACGACGTCCGCGTCGGGCACGAACACGTCATCGAGGAAGATCTCCGCGAAGGCGGGCTTGCCGTCCAGGCGCCCGATCGGCCGCACCGTCACCCCTGGCGCGTCCAGCGCGAACATCGCGTACGTCAGGCCCTGGTGCGGCCGCTCGGCGCGGGCGCCGCGGAAGAGACCGAAGGCGCGGTCGGCGAACGCGGCCCGGGACGACCAGGTCTTGTGGCCGTTCAGCAGCCACCCGCCGCCTGTCCGGGTGGCGGTGGAGCGCAGCGAGGCGAGGTCGGAGCCCGCTTCCGGCTCGGACCACGCCTGTGCCCAGACGACGTCGCCGCTGGCCATCGCCGGCAGCAGCCGGGTGCGCTGCGCGGCTGTCCCGTGCGAGAAGAGGGTGGGGGCCAGGAGGCTGATGCCGTTCTGGCTGACCCGGCCGGGGGCGCCCGCCGCGTAGTACTCCTCCTCGAAGATCAGCCAGCGCGTCAGCGACGCGCCGCGCCCGCCGAACTCCTCGGGCCAGGACACCACCGACCATCGGCCGTCCCACAGGACGCGCTCCCACTCCCGGTGCGCCGCGAAACCCTCGGCGGTCTCCAGCGAGGGCAGCGCCGTGGCGGGTAGGTGGGCGGCGAGCCAGCGCCGCGCCTCGGCGCGGAACTCCGCGTCCTCCGCGCTGACATCGAGGTCCATCCGCTCCGCCCCTCACCGGGTCGCGCGCTGGTGACACCAGCGCTCCTGGCGCCAGCGCCCTGACAACGGCTCCGCTGAAAACAGCTTCCCAGCTTCCCTAACAAGTGTTTGGTAGATTAGCCTGCGGTGCGTCACGAGTCGAGAGACCGAGAAGGCCGTCGGCAGCCGCCCGAGGAAGGCCCCGCGCATGACGCCCGCACTCCCTCCGCCCGGCTACGTGCCGGGCCATGGCCTGCTCGCCCACCGCAGCGCCGTCATCACCGCGGCGGCGGGCACGGGCATCGGCGGCGCCACCGCGCGGCGCTTCCTGGAAGAAGGCGCTCAGGTCGTCCTCGGCGACCGGCACGCCCGCCGCCTCACACAGACCGTGGACGCCCTCGCCGCCGAATTCGGCGCTTCCAGCGTCGCCGGACTGCCCTGCGACGTCACCGACGAACAGCAGATCGCCGACCTCCTCGCCCTCGCCGAACGGCGGCACGGCCCGCTCGACATCCTCGTCAACAACGCCGGTCTCGGCGGCACCGCCGAACTGGCCGACATGACCGACACCCAGTGGGAGCAGGTCATCGGCACGACCCTGACCGGCACCTTCCGCTGCACCCGCGCCGCGCTGCGCCGGATGAGGGACACCAGCGGCGGCGGAGCCATCGTCAACAACGCCTCGGTGGCGGGCTGGCGCGCACAGCGCGGCCAGGCCCACTACGCGGCGGCGAAAGCGGGCGTCATGGCGCTCACCCGCTGCGCCGCGATCGAGGCCGCCGCGTACGGAGTACGGATCAACGCCGTCTCACCCAGCCTGGCCACGCACCCGCACCTCGCGAAGGTCACCAGCGCGGACCTCCTCGAACAGCTCACCGGGCGCGAGGCGTTCGGCCGCTCCGCCCAGCCGTGGGAGGTCGCCAACGTCATCGTCTTCCTGGCCAGCGACTACGCCTCGTACATGACCGGCGAGACGGTGTCCGTCAGCAGCCAGCGCGCGTGAGGCGACAATGGCCGGGTGCCGAAGACCAGCGAGACCAGCGCGACACCCAGCACCCCGACCAGCGGCGGCCCGGTGCCCAAGAAGACCGCCGCCCCGGCCGCCAAGAAGACCACCGGCCCGGCCGCCACCCGTACGAGAGCCAGGGCCGGTGGCGGGTCCGGGCAGCGCGAGGCATCGGTGAGCCCGGCCGCCGAGCGCCGTCGCGAACTGCTCAGCACGGCGGCGGACGTGTTCGCCGAGCAGGGGTACAACGCCACCACCGTGCGGCAGATCGCGGACGCGGCGGGCTTGCTGGCCGGAAGCCTCTACTACCACTTCGACTCCAAGGAATCGATCCTCGACGAGATCCTCTCCACGTTCCTGGACGAGCTGTGGGCCGGTTACGACGCGGTGCTCGCCGCCGGGTACGGGCCCAGGCAGACCATCGAAGCGCTGGTCACCGAGTCGTTCCGGGAGATCGACCGGCACCGCGCCGCTGTCGCGATCTACCAGCGGGAAGCCAGGCATCTGGCGAGCCAGCCGCGCTTCGGCTACCTGGCCGCGTCGCAGCGCGAGTTCGAACGTGCCTGGCTCGGCACCCTGGAGCGCGGAGTGGCCGAACACGCCTTCCGCGCCGACCTCGACATCCGGCTGACCTACCGCTTCGTACGCGACACCGTCTGGGTCGCGGCGTCCTGGTACCGGCCGGGCGGACAGCACAGCCCGGAGGAGATCGCCCGCCAGTACCTGACGATGGTGCTCGACGGGGTCGCCGTACGTGAATGACGCCCGGCGGGGCCGGAGGGGAGTCCACGCGGCATCCCGGCCGGCCACATGACGGGCACGACGAAAGGAGTGGCCATGGCGGAGGCATACCTCGTGGAAGCGGTGCGGACGCCCGTCGGCAGGCGCGGCGGCGGGCTGTCCGCCGTCCACCCCGCCGACCTCGGCGCCCGGGTGCTGACGGCGCTGATGGACCGTTCGGGCGCCGACCCGGCCGCCGTGGACGACGTCGTCTTCGGCTGCCTGGACACCGTCGGCCCGCAGGCCGGTGACATCGCCCGCACCAGCTGGCTGGCCGCCGGACTGCCCGACCACGTGCCCGGCGTGACCATCGACCGGCAGTGCGGCTCCTCCCAGCAGGCCCTGCACTTCGCCGCGCAGGGCATCCTGTCCGGAACGCAGGACCTGGTCGTGGCGGGCGGCACGCAGAGCATGTCGCAGGTGCCCATCGGCTACGCCAGCGGCCGGGCCGCCGAACCCCTCGGTCTGACCGGTGGCCCCTTCGCCGGTTCGCTGGGCTGGCGGGCACGCTACGGGGACCAGCCCGTCTCCCAGTTCCACGGCGCCGAGCTCATCGCCGGAAAGTGGGACATCACGCGCACCGCCATGGAGGAGTTCGCGCTGCGCTCCCACCAGCGCGCGGTGCGGGCCATCGACGAGGGCCGCTTCGACCGCGAACTGGTGCCGTACGGGGAGGTGACGGCCGACGAAGGGCCGCGCCGCGACACCTCCCTGGAGATGATGGCCGCACTGCGCCCCCTCGCCGACGGCGGGCGGCTGACCGCCGCCCTCTCCTCGCAGCTCTCCGACGCCGCGTCAGCCGTGCTGGTCGCGAGCGAGCGCGCCGTACGCGACCACGGGCTGACCCCGCGCGCCCGCGTCCACCATCTGTCGGTGCGCGGCGCCGATCCCATCACGATGCTGAGCGCGCCCATCCCGGCCACCGCCCACGCCCTGCGCGCGGCGGGCATGACGATGGACGACATCGACCTGGTGGAGATCAACGAGGCGTTCGCGCCCGTCGTCCTCGCCTGGCTGAAGGAGACCGGCGCCGACCCCGGCACGGTGAACGTGAACGGCGGGGCCATCGCCCTGGGCCACCCCCTGGGGGCGACCGGCACCCGGCTGATGACCACCTTGCTGCACGAACTGGAGCGCACCGGAGGGCGGTTCGGCCTCCAGACGATGTGCGAGGGGGGCGGCCAGGCGAACGTCACCATCATCGAACGGCTGTGAGCGGGCCGCTCCGCGCCAACGGCGCCGCCCGCGGCCGGGCCTCGCCAGGACTGAGTGGTCCGCGCGCGCGTCGCGCGCGTAGTCGGCCAGCCGGGCCACCTCGCCGCCGTCGGCGGCGCCGTGGCAGGCGACGGGCGGCCACCCTTCCCGTCGGGGAGACGGACGACGGCCCTCGGCGACGGGCCCGGGGCCGGAACGCGGGATCGAGGCCGCCGACCCCGTCAACGCCCATCAGGCAGCGGGGCGCGAGCGCTCGCTCGGTGGCACCGGGCGAGCGATCCTGGAATCGTGCGGACGGAAGTGTGACGGCTTCCGCCCGCACACCCCTTCAGCGTGGCGGTTCCCGCGTGACGCCGGCGATGACCGTGGTCACGACCTTGTGGACAGCTTCAGCCTCCGGCGGGGTGCCTTTCCGGTCGGCGAACAGCATGTGCGCGGCCCCGATCAGCGTGGGAGCGAGAGTGTCGACATCGGCGTCGGGCGCGACGCGGCCCAGTTCCCGCTCGGCGGCGAGGTAGGAGGCGATCATGGCCGCGGCTTCCGTCAGGACCGGGACGCCGGTCGGTCTGGCCTGGCGCAGCCGGGCGCGCAGGTCATCCCGGGAGGTGACGAGGCCGACGATCGCCACGGCGACCGACCCGAACAGGTCCGTCAGCGCACCGGCGAGGTGACCGGCGACGGTGCCGGTCCCGGCGGCGCCGCGCAGGGCGGCGGCCTGGTGGTCGATCCGGGCGACGCGGTCCAGCACGAGCTCGGCGAGGAAGGCGTCGAAGTCGGCGAAGTGCCGGTGCAGGACCCCCTTGGCGCAGCCTGCCTCCGCGGTGACCGCTCGGCTGGTCAGCGCGCTCGGCCCGTCCCGGAGCAGGACGCGCTCGGCGGCGTCGAACAGCTGCTCGCACGCGTCGCGGATGGCTACGCCCGTCGGCACCGTGGTTCCTCCTGCCTCGACCGGCCCCACCCGGTCGACGAGTGGGCATGTGCCCACTTATAGTGGGCACATGCCCACTATACCGCCGGAGCGCGCACGTCTCGCCGAATCCGAGCCCCATCGAGCCCGACAGATAGCCGAGTCGTTCGGGTCTGACCCCGAACGCTACGACCGGGCCAGGCCGCGCTATCCCGACGCGATGGTGGAGCGGATCGTCGCCGGGAGCCCCGGGCCCGACTTTCTCGACGTCGGCATCGGAACCGGCATCGCGGCCCGGCAGTTCCAGGCGGCCGGCCGCAGCGTGCTCGGGGTCGAGGCCGACGCGCGGATGGCCGAGTGGACGCGGCAGCGCGGGCTCGCGGTCGAGGTGGCGGCGTTCGAAGCCTGGGACCCGGCAGGGCGGGCGTTCGACGCCGTCGTCTCCGGGCAGACCTGGCACTGGGTCGACCCGGTCGCGGGAGCCGCGAAGGCGGCCGAGGCGCTGCGGCCCGGTGGCCGGCTGGCGGTGTTCTGGAACGCGGGCAGGCCTTCACCCGACTTGGCCGAGTCCTTCGCCTCGGTCTACCGCCGGGTGATGCCCGACTCGCTGGCTTCCCGGCAGTGGACGACCAGCTCGGACGGGTACTCGGCGCTGAGCACCAGGGCAGCCGACGGCATCCGGGAGGCGGGCGCGTTCAGCGAGCCGGAGCAGTGGCGATTCGACTGGGAGCGGATCTACACCCGCGACGAGTGGCTGGACCAACTGCCCACGACCGGAGGCCACACCCAGCTCCCGCCGGGCAGGCTGGAGGAGGTGCTGGCCGGCGTCGGCGCCGCCGTCGACGCGATGGGAGGCAGCTTCACGATGCGCTACGCCACGGTGGTGGTCACCGCGACGCGAACGGGCGCCGCCTGACCGGCCCTGCGGCCTGTCCGCCGCTCGCCTGACGCGCGCCCGCGCGACTCACCCTCACCGTGGCGCCGTTCTCGTCCCGTCCCCGCCCCCGGCCTCGTTCTCAGAAGTCCACCCAGGTCGGCTCGTCCGCACGGGCCACGGACTCCTGCGCGTACGCCTTCTCGTACGCGTCGCGGATGCGCTCGATGTCGCCGTCGTGGATCTTGGCCTCGGAGCGCGGGTACAGCAGGATCAGCTCGTAGGAGCGTTCGCGCTCGATGGTGCCGTTCTGGTCACGCCACTGGCCACGGCCGTCCTGGATGGTGAGCCCGCTCGGGAACGCGGGTGTGACCTTGCGGTCCACGAAGGTGAGGAACTGCTTGTCCGTCACCGGCGGCCCGCCGTCCGGGCGCTCGGTGCCGAAGAACAGGCGTGTCTCGATGTACGCCTTGCCGCGCTTGGTGGTGGTGGAGGCGGGCGCGGGGGAGTCGGTGTCCAGGGTGGCGTACGCGGTGGGCGCCCCCACCGCGAGAGCGACGGCGGTCCCGATGGCGGCGAGGCGCAGCCGGTGCTTCACGCGGGGCTTGAAGGTCGGCACGTGCGGTGATCCCTTCGCTTGTGCCCGGCGCCCCGCGTCGTCGCGGGCTTCCGCCGGGCTTGCTGGCAGGCGCCCTTCACCCTGGCGCCCGCGTGCCCCGCGTGCGCGCGGAAAGCGCCGCAACGTCCGGAACTCGCCGCTCACCGCCCATGCTCAACCCCGCCCCGTGCCCACCGTCCCCGGTGTGCCCCGGAGCCACGGCTGCCCCGTCGCCCCGTCTTCGGGCCGTTACGCCGGAGCGTCGGCGAGCGCGGGGAGACCGATCGGGTTGGGGAACCGCAGCGCCGGTGCGCAGGCCCGGGCCAGCGGCGTCAACAGCGCGGTCAGCCGCTCGCGTCCGCCGGCGCCGATGCCCTGCCAGGGGCGGCGCGCCGCCCGGTCGGTCGCTTGCTCGACCTCGCGCATCAGATCCCGGCCCGCGTCCGTGGCGGCGGCGTCCGCCGCGAGCAGCCCGCGCTCGGCCAGCCGCTCGTGCGCGGCGTCCCACTCGGCGTCCGTCCATCCCCGGTGCGGCTGAAGCTCCTCGCGCGGCAGATCGATGCCCGCACGGAGCACCAGCACCTCGCAGCCGTCGAGTCCGGCGGCGACGAGGGCCGCTACATGGCCGTCGCCCCGGTGCTCGCGCAGCAGCGTCGTCGTGTGCCACAGCCGGTCGACGGGCGCCTCCGGCCCGGTGAGCCGGGCGTTGGCGGCGGCGAGCACCCGGCCCGCGCAGTCAAGCCCGGCGGTCAGCTCGCCAAGGGCCGCCGCCGCCCGTTCCACTCCGGCCTCCTGACCGGCCAGCAGCCGCCGCAGCGCCGCGCCCGCCCCGGCGCGCCGCGCCTCCAGCGCCCGCTCGGGCGGGGCCGCCCTCCACACCTCGGGTACGGCCCGGGCGACCATCCCCGGGGCGAAGCTGAAGAAGGCGGCGGTGACCGGCTCAGGGCCGACCGGGCCGAGCGGCGCGGCACGGCCCGCGAAGTACCCTCGCCAGAAGCCCTTCAGGCCCGCCTCCTGGAAGGCGGCAAGCGCGTCGGGGGCGAAGTAGCTGACCGCGTGGACGGTCTCCACCAGCGGCCACAGGGCACGGGCTGTCTCTTCGGCTGCCTCGCTCATGTCTCTTCCTCACTCGTCAGCACGCCGCCGTACGTCCTTCCGCGCGCCCGCGCGCGTCACCGTACGTCCGGCGCTCGTCGGCACATGACACCGTACGTCCGGTGGCGACCCGCGCTCACGGCCCCCGCTGAGCGCCCGGCGGCCACGCCCGTACGGCACGGCCCGCGGCCCCGGCCAGTGGCGGGTGGCCGGTCCGGCGGGCTCAGGACGGGTACGGACGCGGTGGGGCTTCCGGGCGCGGCAGCCCGTCCAGGACCTCGTAGGCCTGGGACATGACGCGCCCGACGAGTTCCGCGCACGACGGCAGGTCGTCGATGACCCCGGTGACCTGGCCGGACGCCATCACGCCCCGGTCGGTGCGGCCATCGACCAGGGAAGCCTTCAGCAGCATGGGGGCGTTGGCGGCCAGCAGGACCTGGCTCCATGTCAGGTCGCGGCGCCGCCGCATCGCCAGCCCGTCGCTGATCATCCGGGGCCAGCCCATGCCGGACTCCGAGGCGAAGGCGTTCGCCTGCCTCAGCGCCCGTACGAGCCGCGCCGCACGGCTGGACCGTTCGAGGAAGCCGACGAGCTCCGTCCGCAGCATCCGGTGCGGGAGCCCGTCGATCTCGGTGGTGACCACGGCGTCCCTGGCCGCCGCCGCCAGGTATCTGGCCTTCACCGCGTCGGGGACCGTGCTGTCGGAGGTCAGCAGGAAGCGGGTGCCCATGGCGACCCCGGCGGCGCCGTAGGCGAGCGCGGCGACCAGGCCGCGCCCGTCGAAGAAGCCGCCCGCCGCGATGACGGGGATGTCGACCGCGTCCACCACCTCCGGCAGCAGTACGGTCGTGGCGACCTCGCCCGTATGCCCGCCGCCCTCGCCGCCCTGCACGAGCACCGCGTCCGCGCCCCACCCGGCGGCCTTCTCCGCGTGCCGCCTGGCTCCCACGGTCGGGATGACGACGACACCCGCGTCCTTCAGCTCGGCCATCAGCGCCCGGGAGGGAGCGAGGGCGAAGGAGGCGACGCGCACTCCCTCTTCGATGATCAGCCGCACGCGTTCGGGGGCGTCGCCCGCGTCGGCCCTCAGATTGACGCCGAACGGGGCGTCGGTACGCGCCCGCACCTCCCGTACGGCGGCCCGCAGCTGGGGGACGCTCATGGTCGCCGAGGCCAGCAGGCCCAGGGCGCCCGCGTTGGCGGTGGCCGACACCAGACGCGGCCCGGCCACCCAGCCCATGCCCGTCTGCACGACCGGATACCGCACCCCGGCCAGCCGCGTCAGCGCGGTCGGCAGCGGCGCCGGGTCCGGTGACGGCGGCGGCCCGGGTGGCCCCGTCACGCCCGTACCTCCCGGTCCCGCAGCCCACGCGGGTCGATGACCTCCCGGATCAGCCGCAGCTCCGTCCTCGTCGGCTCGCGGGTGTACGGGACGGTGCTGGGCAGCGCCAGCGGAAAGCCCGTCGCCTCGACGACCTGTGTCAGGGTCACGCCCGGGTGCAGTGAGCACAGCCGCATCGTGTGGCCGGGGGTGGCGAAGTCGAAGACGCCGAGGTCGCTGACGACGCGGCGAAGCTCGTGGTAGCGGGCTGCCGAGGGCCCAGCGGCGGCGGCCCGGTCGTAGCCGACGCCGCACACCATGTCCACCCGTGGCGTGAACACGCGCGGGGAATGCCGGGGAATCCAGTAACTCGACGTGTGGTTCACGGTGTTGGCGGGCGCTCCGCGAACGCCGAGCAACTGCCGCAGCGGCCGGTCGGCGCCGCCCACGCGGGAGATGTTCTGGTTGCCGTACGGGTCGAGCTGGGCGGCGCCCATCATGACGTGCCGTCGGCCGCCCGCGACGAGCGCGAGATGCCGCCGGTAGGGCAGCCAGCCCTCCACCGCCTCCGCGGGGGCGCCCACCGCTGACACCTCGCCGACGAGCAGCGCTTCGCCGTCCGTGAGCAGCAGATCAGCGGCGAAGGTGAGCCTCGCGAGCCGGGCGCCGATGGTGGGCAGCACGCCGATCGGGCTGGCGAGGATCTCGCCGTCCCCGCGCCACGCCTCCGCGCAGGCAACAGCGCAGTACTCGGCCCGGGTCGGCGCCGCCGGCCGCGCGCCCCTGGCGCCCGCGCCCGCACCGCTGGTTCGCCCGCCCGGGGCCGGGCCGCTCATGTCGGCTCCCCGCGGAAGGCGGCGACAGCCGTCCGGTACGCGCGTTCGCCGCCCGACAGGTACCGCTCGGCGAAGGCCGCCCACGCCGCCGGTGAGGCGGCGGCCCGTACGTACTCCCGCTGGAACGCCTCGTCGCGGTCGTAGTCAGGGGCGCAGGAGGTGAAGTGGGCGCCGCCGGGTGCCTCGATCACGCCGTCCACCCGGGACCGGTTGACCAGCAGGGTCTGCGGGGCGTGCCCTTCCAGCAGCCGGCCGCCGCCGACGATCCGCTCGCACGAGAGGTAGGCCGCGTCCGCCGCCGAGCAGAACAGGTCGTCGAAGTACGGATCGGGGCCCAGGTACTGGCCGTTGCCGTACGCGTCGGCGCGGCTCAGGTGTACGAGGGCGGCGTCCAGCCGCAGCGCGGGCACGGCCACCAGTTCCTCGGCATCCGCGTACGGCGACGTCACGGTCCGCAGCGCCGGGTCGATCCGGGTGAGGTCAGAGCCGAGCCCGGCCCGCGTCGGCAGGAACGGCAATCGCTGCGCGGCGGCCGTCAGCCCCCACATGACCATCGCCTCGTCCAGCTCCGTGAGCTCCAGCGCGCCGCCTTCCCTGGCGGCACGGAAGTGCGGCTCCAGCGGGACCGAGTCGAGGGTGACGAAGGCGGTGACCAGCTTACGGACCTTTCCCGCGGCGGCGAGCAGCCCCACGTCGGGGCCGCCGTAGGAGACCACGGTCAGGTCGGTCAGCGGCGATCGCAGCAACGCGCGTACCAGAGCCATGGGCTTGCGCCGAGACCCCCAGCCGCCGATGCCGAGCGTCATGCCGCTCTCCAGGCGGCCTATCGCCTCGTCGGCGGTCATCGTCTTGTCGCGGCTCATGCCTGTCCCCCCGGCTCTCGCGCGTCCGGGCCCGTGCCGGGATCGCCGCCCGGCCGGTCCCGGCTGCCGAAGGCGGCACGGCGGCGGGCGGCGACGCCGCTGAGGGCGGCCTCGAAGGTGAAGCCCTGCTCGTAGCGGTAGCAGCGCCGCACGTCCACCGGATCGATGCCGTTGAGGGCGGACTTGGCCAACCGCAGCAGGTAGCCGTCCTTGGCGGCGATCTCCGCGGCCAGTTCCCGCGCGGCCTCCCGCAGCTGTTCGCGCGGGACGACGCGCCACACCGAGCCGTGGTGGTGCAGCTCCGCCGCGCTGACCGTGCGTGAGGTGTAGTACAGGGCGCGCGTCAGGTGCTGCGGCACCAGCCGGGCCAGATGCGTCGCCGCGCCGAGCGCTCCCCGGTCGAGCTCGGGCACGGCGAACGTGGCGTCCTCGCTCGCCACGATGGCGTCGGCACTGCCGACCAGCCCGATGCCACCACCGAGGCAGTGCCCGTGCACGGCGGCGACGACGGGGACCGCGCACTCGTACACCGCGGCGAACGCCTCCGCGCAGCCCCGGTTGACGTCGAGCAGCGCGCGGTGGTCCTCGGCGCGCTGCAACTCCTTGAGGTCCACGCCCGCGTTGAAGCCGCGCCCGGTGGCGGTGAGCACCACACAGCGCACCTCGGGCCGGTCGCCCGCCTCGCGCACGGCGGCGGCCAGCTCACGCCAGCCGCGCACCGGGAGGGCGTTGACCGGCGGGAAGTCGACGGTGACGACGGCGATGCCGCAGTCGTCGGCGGAGAGACCGGGGAAGCCGGGGAAGGAAGTGGAGACACCCATGGCAGGATCAGCTACCTTTCCACCAAACATTTGTTAGGTGCGAACGTAGCAGCGGTGAACGCGTCACGGGAGGTGCCGCTTGGCCGTCATCATCGATCTGTCGGGCAGCGTCGCTGTCGTCACCGGGGGCACCCGGGGCGTCGGCGCCGGCATCACCCGCGCCCTGCTCACCGCGGGAGCCGAGGTCGTGGTCTGCGCGCGCAGACCCCCTGACCTGGCCCTCACCGCGGGCGGACGCACCGCCCGCTATCTGCCTGTCGACCTCTGCGACCCGGACGCCGTCAACGCTCTCTTCGCGGGCGTCCACCGCCTGTTCGGGCGGCTGGACATCCTGGTCAGCAACGCGGGCGGCACCCCGCCTGGCCTGCTCGCCGACGTGGGCCGGCGCCGCGCCGCCCGGGTCATCGAACTGAACCTCACCGCATCTGTGACGGCCGGTCTCGCCGCGTACGAGGTGATGCGGCGGCAGCCCGGCGGCGGGTCGATCGTGATGATCGGCAGCGTCAGCGGCAACCGGCCGTCCCCCGGCGCGGCAGCCTACGGCGCGGCGAAGGCGGGGCTGGAGAACCTGGCCCGCTCCCTGGCCGTGGAGTGGGCGCCCCGGATACGCGTGAACGCGCTCATCGTCGGCATGGTCCGCACCGAACGGTCCAGCCGCCACTACGGGGACGCCGAGGGCGTCGCCGCCGTCGGACGGACCGTGCCGCTGGGGCGTCTCGCCGAACCCGCCGAGGTCGGCGACGCCTGCGTCTTCCTCGCGTCCCCCCTGGCCTCGTACATCAGCGGCGCCAGCCTGCGGCTCGACGGCGGTGGGGAATGCCCGGCGTACCTCGGGGCGTTGAGCGACGCCACGCCCCATTCGGACGGCCCGGACGGACCGGACGACACGCGCCGACCCGGGTCGGCTGCGCCGTCCGAGCCAGAGGAGCCAGGGGAGCCAGGGGAGTGGGGATGACCGGATTATGTGCGGGGCGCGTCGCCGTCGTCACCGGCGCGGGACGGGGGCTCGGCCGGGCGCACGCGCTGGCGCTCGCCGCCGAGGGCGCCCGGGTCGTCGTCAACGACCTCGGAGTGAGCGCGGACGGCGCGCCGGAGGCCCCGGCGGCAGGCCCGCCTCCCGGGACGGGCGGGTCCGGCGCTCTTGGAGCCGACGAGCCCGCCGCGCGCGTGGCCGCCGAGATCGTACGCGCCGGAGGCGAGGCCATCGCGCACGGCGGGGACATCGCCACCTCCGACGGCGCCGCCGGTCTCATCGCCGCCGCCGTGGACACCTACGGCCGCCTGGACACCCTGGTCAACAACGCCGGATTCCTCCGGGACGGCATGCTCGTCACGCTGGACGAGGACGACTGGGACGCGGTGATCCGGGTGCACCTCAAAGGCCACGCCTTGCCGTTGCGGCATGCCGCCGCCCACTGGCGCGCCGAAGCCAAGGCGGGCCGCGGGCCGGTCGCGCGCGTCATCAACACCAGCTCGGGCGCGGGACTGCGGGGAAGCGTCGGGCAGGGCGGCTACTCCGCGGCCAAGGCGGGAATCCTCGCTCTCACCCTCGTCGCGGCCGCCGAACTCGGCCGCTACGGCGTCCAGGTCAACGCCATCGCCCCGGCCGCCCGTACCCGTATGACGGAAACGGTCTTCGCCGAGGCGATGGCGCCGCCCACGGAGGGGTGCTTCGACGCGATGGCACCGGAGAACGTCTCACCGCTGGTCGTCTGGCTCGGCTCAGCCGCCAGCGACGGGGTGACGGGCCGCGTCTTCGAGGCCGAGGCGGGCCGCATCACCGTCATGGAGGGCTGGCGCCCAGGCCCCAGCGCTGACAAGGGTGCTCGCTGGACCCCGCGCGAGGCGGGCGCGACGGCACGGCGGCTGCTGGGGGCGGCCGACCCGCCGCCACCCGTGTACGGGGCGCGCTGACGAGCCCGCACGGGGCCGGCGGCAGGGCTGCCAGCGGGGCTGTCTGCGGGGCTGTCTGCGGGGCTGTCGGTACGGAAGCCTCGCAGAGATCCCTGGGGGTGCGTTGTCAGTCGACCGTGAGTTCTCCCATGGCGCTCCAGCCCGTGGCGCCCTCGATCGTGGTGCTCACGATCTCCGGTGTGTGGCGCACCAAGGGGCGCATCGTCTCCATCGCCGCACGGAAGTCGTCCGAGTTCACATGCGCCTCGGCCGCGTCGTCCTTGAACGCCTCGACGAGGACGTAGGTGTTCGGGTCCTCGACACCGCGCGACCACTCGAACCAGAGATTGCCCGGCTCGGCCCGGGTGGCGTTGGTGAACGCCTCGACGTGCTGCATCCAGTCGTCGGCGTGTTCTGGCTTCACGGGGAATTTCACGACAATAAAGATCATTCGGTAAGCCTAGATCATGGTCGGCCGAGCCCTGGTGAGCCGGGTGCCGGTGGCGTCGGATGCCTCTCCGCGCGCGCCCGGGCGGGCGAACCGCTCACGGGGATCAGGGGTGTGGCTCGAAAGGTCGGACGCCTCTTCGCCAGTCTCCGCCAAGGGCGCCGGGCGACTCCGCGCGCGCGTACCGTCGGCGTGCTGGCGCCCCGGAACGGCGCGGCGCGGCCGATGTGGTGGCCGTCGCCGTGGGTTGTGGGATACACCGGCATGACGACGCCGTCGTCGCCGATGGCCGCTGTCCGTGCGGCGCGTCCTGCCAGGTCCTTGGCGGGGTGCGCGGCCCCGCCGCCGTGTCACTCCCCCGGAAGGGAGGCCGGCGAAAGGCCCGGTCTCGTGTCACCGATCGCTGACAGCCAATCTCTACAGGAGGCACCGTTGTTCACCTTCACCAGTCAGGACGGCCTGCCGATCCATGTACGTACGTGGCTCCCGGACGGCCCGCCGCGCGGCATCGTCCAGATCGCCCACGGCATGGGCGAACACGCCGGCCGCTACGCACCGCTCGCACGGGCGCTGACCAGCAAGGGTCACGCCGTCTACGCCGACGACCACCGGGGCCACGGCCTGACCACGCACGCGGGTCCCGGGGTGCTCGGCGACGACGGGTGGAACCTGCTGGTGGCGGATATCGCCGAACTGTCGCGCATCGCCCGCGACCGGCACCCCGGGCTGCCGCTGGTCATGCTCGGCCACAGCCTCGGCTCGTTCGCCGTCCAGCAGTACCTGCTGGACCACAGCGGCCTCGCCGACGCGGTGGTGCTGTCCGGGACCACCGTTGTCGACGGGTTCGTCGACTGGCTCGACGAGGTGCGGCCCGACATCACGGGCGCCCTCAACGCCCCGTTCGAGCCCCTCCGCACGGAAGCCGACTGGCTCAGCCGCGACGACGCCCAGGTGGACCTCTACCTCGCCGACCCGCTGAGCGGCTTCCTCCTGGACGACAAGGCCATGGGGGAGCTGGCCGTCGCCGCGCGGAGCAGGCTGGTCGAGTTCGGGGACCTCCCCGCGAACAAGCCCCTGTATGTCATGGTCGGCGACCAGGACCCGCTCAACCAGGGGCTGGCCCTGAGTGACCTGCTGGTCGAGCGCTACCGCAAGGCGGGGCTCACCGACATCACGTACGACATCTACCCCGGAGGGCGGCACGAGCTGTTCAACGAGACCAACCGCGACGAGGTGGTCGCCGAGCTGATCTCGTGGATCGAGCGCGCGACAGGGTGACCACCGGCGCGCCCCGGTCCACGTCCCGCTGGAGTCGGCCTGAGTGACGGCCCCGTGCCGACCGCCGCCGAACTCCGCACGTCCGCCTTGGAGATGGGCTCACCAGGTGCCGCCGGCGCCGGGAGATCGACTGTCAACTTCGGGTTGACGATCGGGAAATGTCAACCTAGGGTTGACGCATGGCGAATCAAGTCCGTATGACGTCCCCCATCCGGCTCGACGATCTGATCGAGGCCATCAAGAAGGTTCACTCCGACGCTCTCGACCAGCTTTCCGGCGCGGTCATCGCAGCCGACCACCTCGATGAGGTGGCCGACCACCTGATCGGGCACTTCGTGGACCAGGCGCGGCGCTCGGGCGCGTCCTGGACGGACATCGGCAGGAGCATGGGGGTCACCAGGCAGGCGGCTCAGAAGCGGTTCGTGCCCAAGAAGCCCGGCGAGACCTCGGACCTCGACCCGAGCCAGGGGTTCAGCCGGTTCACCGAGGAGGCGAGGAACGCCGTCGTGGGCGCGCAGAACGAGGCCCGCGCCGCGCAGAACGACGAGATCCGCCCCGAGCACCTGGTGCTGGGACTGCTGAGCGAGCCGGACGCGCTCGCCGCCACGTCGCTCGTCGCGCGGGGCGTGCCGCTGGAGACCGTCCGGCAGGCCGTGACCGCGGTGCTGCCCCCGGCGGCCGACCAGGTCCCCGAGCTCATCCCGTATGACGCCGGGTCCCGGAAGGTGCTGGAACTGACCTTCCGGGAGGCCCTACGGCTGGACCACACCGCCGTCGGAACCGAGCACATCCTGCTCGCCCTGCTGGAGTTCGAGGCGGGCACCGGCGTGCTGACCGGCCTCGGCGTCGACAAGGCGGCCGCCGAGGCCGCCATCGTCAGCGCCGTGGCCGCGGTGCCGGAAGCCGAAGCGCGGGAGTGACGCCGAGTGCGCCCCCGGCCCCCGGCCCCCGGCGGTTCGGCGGGAACCACCGGGGGCGGGGCGCGCTCCCTCGGCGCGAGGCGCGCTCACGGCGGGCTCCGCGCGCGGCGCTTCGCCGCGCAGACGGCGCTGAGCACTACCCCGGAGGGTGGGCAGCGAGCCGCTCGTACCGCCTCGGTTGGCACGGAATTCCATCGAGGGGCGGACTGTACCGGGGTGCGGGCGCCGTAGGTTGCCGAGCGTCACTTCGGAATCCGGCAATTCGCGTTCGAGCAGGTCCCGGGCGCCGCCGGAAGCGTCAAGTACATCAAGAGCAAGAACAGCGGCGAATGCCTGACCGTCTACCGGGCCAGCAAGGCGAACAACGCCATCGTCAACCAGTACCGCTGCGTGGGGGCGGCCAACCAGCGGTGGAATGGGGAGAACACCGGAGGTCTGTCCTACGCGCTGCGCAACATGAACAGCGGGAAGTGCCTCACCGTGCGCCGTGCGAGCAAGGCCAAGGGCGCGGTGATCGACCAGTACACGTGTGTCGCGCAAAGCAACCAGTCGTTCTGGATCAACATCAGCAAGCGGCACTCGTCGCTCAAGGCCGCGCATTCCAGGAAATGCGTGGACGTGCAGGGCGCGAGCAAGGCGGACAGCGCCCGGGTGATCCAGTGGTCCTGCAACGGCCGTAAGAACCAGTCCTGGACCCACTGAGCCGGATTTCCCCGCCGTCGTTTCCCGGCAGCGGCCCGGGTCCCGCCCGCCGGCCCCGAGTCGCCGCCCTCGCGCTCCCAGGGAGGGCGCGGGCGCGACCGTCATGCCTCCTGTGCCGCGGTGGCCATCTCGGCCAGCTTGCTGACGGTGTTCCAGTTGCGCGCCGTCCCGGTCACGCCGAGCCGCTTGTCCGACAGCACCTGGGCCAGCTTCGAATTCCGCACGCCGTCCGGGCAGTGCAGATAGATCTCGCGCTCGCCCAGGCGGAACTCGTCCGGGGCATACGCTGCGGGGTCGATGTCCGCGAGCAGCGCGGGGGCGGCGGGCCCGGACAGGAACGTGACCAGGAGCCGGGCCGGGTCCACACCGGGGTCCCGGAAGGGGTCGCGCTCGACGACCCGGCGCAGCTCGGCGCCGTCCCGCACCAGCACCCGTACGTCCAGCGACAGCCGCTCGGCGATGGCCCGCTCCAGGGCGTCACCGATCGCGTCGGGGCCGGTGGGGGCCCCGTGCCCGGCTTCCCGCCGGGGAGCGGTGAACACCGCGTTGCCGCTCCGCAGATGGGTACGCACATCGGCGCACCCAAGACCCGTCAGCAACTCCCGCAGGGTCGCCATCGGAATCCGGTTGTGCCGGCCCACATTGACGCCGCGCAACAGCGCCACGTATGTCGTCACCGGCCTAACGTAACCGCCGGCTGTGACAACCGCTCAGATGCTGACGCCGTGTGATCTGAGGTAGGCGAGGGGATTGACGTCGGAGCCGTAGCCGGGACCGGTGCGTATCTCGAAGTGCAGGTGAGGCCCGCTGCTGTTGCCGGTGGAGCCGGACCGGCCGATCAGCTGCCCGCCGCTCACCGGCTGGCCCGCACGCACGGAGACCTGTGACAGGTGGGCGTACTGGCTGTACTTGCCGTCCGTGTGCCGGATCACGATCTGGTACCCGTATGCGTCGGCCCAGCCCGCCGAGACGACCGTGCCACCGCCGACCGCCTTCACCGAGGTTCCGATGGAGACCGGGAAGTCGACACCCGTGTGGTAGCCGCTGGCCCAGCTGGACCCCGCGACGCCGTACCCGGTGGTCACGCCGCTGCCGCTGACGGGCGCGGTGAAGCCCGAGATCGGCACCGCCCTCTTCGCCGGCTTCTGCGCGGGCTTGGGCGCCGGTTTCCGGGTGGGCGCTGACCGCTGCTCGCCGTTGCCGCCCTTCGCCTTGTCCGGGCTTTTCGCCTTCGGGCTCTCGCTCCGCGCCTCAGGGCGCTCGGGCCGCGGTTTGACGGGGGCCGACCGGCCGCCGCTCAGCGACAGCCGCTGCCCGGGCAGGATCAGGTCGGGGTCGGAGCCGATGGTCTCCCGGTTGGCGTCGTACAGCCGCTGCCACCCGCCGCCCACGTTGTGGCTGTCCGCGATGGTGGACAGCGAGTCACCGCCCACGACGACATAGGCACCGGCCTTGGGGCCGCTCCCGGGCAGCGAGGTGGGCGCGGCCTGCGCCTTCGTGCGGCGGCTGTCGGCCTTCGCGGGCCGGTCCTGGGCGGACTGGGCCTGCGGGGCGGCGCTGTCCCGGGTCAGCCCGGCACCAGCCGAGCAGTTCGGCCACGCGCCCGGGCCCTGCACCTTCAGCACCTTCTCGGCGATGGCGATCTGCTGCTCGCGGGTCGCCAGGTCGGCGCGCGGCGCGTAGGCGGTGCCGCCGAACTCCTGCCAGGTGCTCTGCGAGAACTGGAGCCCGCCGTAGTAGCCGTTGCCGGTGTTGATGTCCCAGTTGTCGGTGCTCTCGCAGTGCGCGACCTTGTCCCAGGTGTCCTGCGGGGCGGCGGTGGCCCCGGCGGCGCCGACGAGCGGGAGGGCCATGCCCGCGCTGCCCGCTGTGACACTGAGCGAGGCGCGAGAGACTCGGTTGGGCTGATAACGGCGATGGCGGCCACGTAACGGCATGGAGCGCTCCTCTCCCCGCGCCTGCCGCGCGAGCGTTCGGCGCGCCACAGCGTAGGGCCGCCGTACCACCGCCACAAGAGGGCGGCGATGGGCGAGGGCACCGCGCGCGGGGGCGCGCGTGCCGACCCGGCGGGCGGACGGAGGGGGCGCGCGGCGCCGGGCACCCGGCCCCGGCCGGGTGTGACCCGCGCGTCGGAGACAGGGGCTGTCTCCAGCTCGTACCGACTGGTTAGTATGCGCCCAGCGCGGGACCGCGCCGCGTACCACCTGACCGTTTGTGGGAGGCCAGCGAATGCAGGCATGGCGAGTGCACGAGAACGGCGAGCCGCGCGAGGTGATGCGCCTTGACGAGGTCCCCGACCCGGTGCCGGGCCCAGGCGAGGTACTGCTGCGCGTCCGCGCCGCGAACGTCAACTTCCCCGACGCGCTGCTCTGCCGGGGGCAGTACCAGGTGCGGCCCCCGCTGCCGTTCATCCCAGGCGTCGAGGTGTGCGCCGAGATCACCGCACTCGGCGAGGGCGTGGATGCCGCAGCGCCCGCGACGCGCGTGGGCGCCCGCGTACTGGCCCAGCCTCCGGTCCCCACCGGCGGCTTCGCCGAGCACGCCGTCGTGAGCGCGGACAGCGTGCTGCCCGCGCCGGAGACCCTGGACGACGCCGAGGCCGCGGCGCTGCACATCGGCTACCAGACCGCGTGGTTCGCCCTGCACCGCAGGGCCCGGATCGAAGCGGGCGAGACGCTGCTGGTGCACGCGGCGGCGGGCGGAGTCGGCAGCGCCGCCGTACAGCTCGGCAAGGCGGCCGGGGCGACCGTGATCGGCGTCGTCGGCGGCCAGGACAAGGCGGCCGTCGCCCGCGAGCTCGGCTGCGACCTCGTTCTGGACCGGCGCACCGACGACGTCGTCGCCGCGGTCAAGGCCGCGACCGGCGGCCGCGGCGCCGACGTCATCTACGACCCGGTGGGCGGCGACGCCTTCACCCAGTCGGTGAAGTGCGTGGCCTTCGAGGGCCGCGTCGTGATCGTCGGTTTCGCCAGCGGCGTCATCCCGAGCGCCGCTCTCAACCACGCGCTCGTGAAGAACTACGCGGTGCTCGGCCTGCACTGGGGGCTGTACAACACCCACGACCCGGCCGCCGTCCGCGCCTGCCACGAGGAGCTGACCAGGCTCGCGGCACGCGGCGCGGTCAAGCCACTGGTCAGCGAGCGCGTGCCGATGTCCCGGGCGGCCGACGCCGTACAGCGCGTCGCCGACGGCGTCACCACCGGCCGCCTCGTCGTCGTACCCGGATTCACGGAGGATGCCCGATGACCGCGGACAGCACAGCGGCGCCCGGCCAGGTGGACGCGGCCGGACTGCGGCGCAGGGTCGCCGACCTGCTCGCCGCCCACGACCCGGCCACCACGGACCGGCTGGACTTCCTGCGGGCCCGCTTCGACGCCGGACTCGCCTGGGTGCACTATCCCGTCGGACTCGGCGGCCTGGACGCGCCGCGCGCCCTGCAGAGCGTCGTCACCGCGGCGCTCGACGCCGCCGGAGCCCCCGACAACGACCCGCGCCGGATCGGCATCGGCCTCGGCATGGCGGCCCCGACCATCCTGCGGTACGGCACCGACGAGCAGAAGCAGCGGCTGCTGCGCCCGCTGTGGACAGGCGAAGAGGTGTGGTGCCAGCTGTTCAGCGAACCGGGCGCGGGCTCCGACCTCGCCGCGCTCGCCACCCGCGCGGTACCGGACGGCGACGACTGGGTGATCGACGGGCAGAAGGTGTGGACCTCAAGCGCCCACGTCGCCCGGTGGGCGATCCTCATCGCCCGCACCGACCCCGACCTGCCCAAGCACCGCGGCATCAGCTACTTCGTCTGCGACATGACCGACCCCGGCGTCGAGGTCAGGCCGCTGCGCCAGATCACCGGCGAGGCCGAGTTCAACGAGGTCTTCCTGACCGGCGTGCGCATCCCCGACTCACGCCGCCTCGGCGAGCGCGGCGACGGCTGGCGCGTCGCCCAGACAACCCTCATGAACGAGCGCGTCGCCATCGGCGGCGGCAGCGTGCCCCGCGAGGACGGCATGATCGGCGTCGCGGCGCGCACCTGGCGTGAGCGCCCCGAGCTGCGCACCCACGACCTGCACCAGCGGCTGCTGCGGCTGTGGGTGGAGGCGGAGGTCGCCCGGCTCGCCGGGCAGCGGCTCGGCCAGCAGCTGGCCGTCGGCCAGCCGGGACCCGAGGGCTCCGCGATGAAGCTCGCCTTCGCCCGTCTCAACCAGAAGATCAGCGGCCTGGAGGTGGAGCTCCTCGGCGAGGAGGGACTGGCGTACGACGACTGGACGATGCGCCGCCCCGAACTCGTGGACTTCACCGGGCGCGACGCCGGTTACCGCTATCTGCGCGCCAAGGGCAACTCGATCGAGGGCGGCACCTCCGAGGTGCTGCTCAACATCATCGCCGAACGCGTACTCGGCCTGCCGTCCGAGCCCCGCACCGACAAGGACGCCGCCTGGAAGGACCTCCCCCGATGACGCACCAGGCTCCCACGAGCGCACCCGACCTGCTCTACGCCGAGCAGGAGGAGGACCTGCGGGCCGCCGTACGTTCGCTGCTCGCCGACCGCTGCCCGCCGTCGGCCGTGCTCGCCCACACCGAAACCGGCCGCCCACTGGACGCCGGACTGTGGCGTTCCCTGGCCGCCGACATGGGCGTGGCCGGGCTGCTCGTCCCGGAGAAGCTGGGCGGCCAGGGCGCGAGCGCCAGGGAAGCGGCCGTCGTACTGGAGGAACTCGGCCGGGGCATCGCCCCCGTCCCGTACCTCAGCAGCGCGGTCATCGCCACCCAGGCGCTGCTGAGCTGCGCCGCCGCGGCCGACGAGAGCGGCGCGGCGGGTGAGCGCGGCGCGTCAGCCGGGCCGGACGTCAACGGGCTGCTGGGCGCGCTCGCCGCCGGGAGCCGCGTCGGTGTGCTCACCGTGCCGCTGTCCGCCGCGCCGGGCGGCTCGCTGCCCCTCACCGTACGAGCCGACGGCGGCTCCGCCCTCACCGGCAAGGTCACCGGCGTCGCCGACGCGCTCGCCGCCGACCTGCTGCTCGTCCCCGCCGACGGCCCGGAAGGGCTCGGCCTGTACGCCGTCGACACGGAGCGCGAGTCCGGCGCGGGGACCGGGGCGACGGCTCCCCGCATCGAGTCCGTCACCCCGCTCGACCTGACCCGCACGCTCGCCGACGTCACCTTCGACGGCACGCCCGCCCGCCGCGTCGCCGGGCCAGGACACGCCGCCGCCCTCGACCAGGCGCTGCTGACCGGCGCCGGGCTGCTCGCCTCCGAGCAGCTCGGGCTCGCCGAATGGTGCCTGACCGAGACTGTGCGCTACACCAAGGAGCGTCACCAGTTCGGCCGCCCCGTGGGCTCGTTCCAGGCCCTCAAGCACCGGATGGCGGCACTGTGGCTCGATCTCGTCTCGGCCCGCGCGGCGGCTCGCGCCGCCGCTGACGCGCTCGCGACGGAGAGCCCCGACGTGCCGGTCGCCGTGGCGGTGGCGCAGGCGCACTGCGCGCGGGTCGCCGTGCGCACCGCCGAGGAGTGCGTCCAGCTGCACGGCGGCATCGGCATGACCTGGGAGCACCCCGCCCACCTCTACCTCAAGCGGGCCAAGAGCGACGAGATCGCGCTGGGCACGCCCGGGCGCCACCAGGACGCCCTCGGCCGGCTCGTCGGCCTGGCGCCGCCGCAGAGCTGACCGGTTCCCACGACCACCCGGCGCCGGGCTGACACGGGAGGGTGTCAGCCCGGCGCCGCCGGGCCGGTCGCCCGCACCACCGCCCGGCGCCGGTCGGGCCTTCCCCTCGTCGGGGCCCGCTGGCCCCGCTCACTTCGACACGTTGTTTAATAGCGACAGTGTTTAATTGCGACCGTTTCGCAGTAACGGTTGATCTTCAACAGAGGTGTGTGGGGCATGACGGCCCGGACGATACGGACAGTGGCCGCCACGACGACGGCAGGCGTCCTGGCACTGAGCGCGGCAGCCTGCTCGACCCCCGGTGACGGCAAGGACGGCGGCCCGGCCGACGCGGCGGTCGTCGGCATCGCCTACGAGCCGGAGACCCTGAGCCCGCTCCTCGGCTACGGCAAGGACGGCAACTCCAAGATCTTCGACGGCCTGCTGACGCACGACGCCGAGATGCGCCTGAAGCCCGCCCTCGCGGAGAAGCTGCCCGCGATATCCGACGGCGGCCGCACCTACACGTACACCCTGCGCGACGGCGTGCGGTTCAGCGACGGCGAGCCGTTCACCGCCGACGACGTGGTCTTCACGTACCGCACCATCCTCGACAAGAAGACGAACAACGCCTCCAAGACCGAACTCGACGCGATCAAAGACGTCCGCGAGAAGGACGACAAGACCGTCGTCTTCCACCTGAAGTACCCCTACGCGCCGTTCGCGGAGCGCACCGTGCTGCCCGTCGCGCCCGAACACGTCGCGGGCGAGCAGGACGTGAACACCGGCTCCTTCACCACCAAGCCCATCGGCACGGGGCCGTACGTCCTCAGCCGCTGGAGCAAGGGCGAAAAGCTCACCTTCAAGGCCAACCCCACCTACTGGGGCGGCGCGCCGAAGGTCAAGAAGTTCACGATGGCCATCATCAAGGACGACGACATCCGCGCCACCCGGCTGCGCTCCGGAGACCTCGACGGCGCCATCCTGCCGCCCAACCTCGCCGCCACCTTCAAGAGCGAGAGCGACCTGCGGACCCTGAAGGCCACGACGTACGACTACCGCACCGTGACGCTCCCCAGCGGCAACCCGGTCACCGGCGACCGCGCCGTACGCCGCGCGCTGGACGTCGCCGTCGACCGGCAGGCCATGGTCGACAGCATCCTCGACGGCGCGGGCAAAGCCGCCTACGGCCCCGTCCCGACCGGCAGCGAGTGGTTCACCAAGGGCACCGAACGCCCCCACGACCTCAGCAAGGCCAAGAAGATCCTTGACGAGGCGGGCTGGAAGCCCGGCAAGGGCGGCATCCGCGAAAAGGACGGCAAGCGCGCCTCGTTCACCCTCTGGTACCTCACCGGCGACAAGCTCCGCCAGGACCACGCCCTCGCCTACGCCTCCGACGCCAAGAAGGCGGGCATCCAGGCCAAGGTGCAGTCAGGCACCTGGGAGGTCATCGAGCCGCGCATGAAGCACGACGCGGTCCTCGCGGGCGGCGGCAGCCCCGCCGACCCGGACTTCGACCAGTACACCCTGCTCAACTCCTCGCTCGCCGGTGACGGCTTCAACAACATGGCCCACTACGACAACCCCGCCGTGGACAAGGCCCTCACCGAAGGCCGCCGCAGCGGCGACAAGGCGCGGCGCAAGGCGGCGTACGACACCATCCAGCGGGAACTGGCCGACGACCCCGGCTACACCTTCCTCACCCACATCGACCACCTCTACGTCCTCGCCGACAAATGGGCCCCGCTGACCACGCAGACCGAGCCGCACGACCACGGCCTCGCCTCCGGCCCCTGGTGGAACGTCGAGAAGTGGCAGCCGAAGAAGTGACCCGCCCCCGGCGCGGCGGCAGCCTGCCCTGGGCCTCCATGGCACGGCTCGCCGGACGGCGCGTCCTGTTCGCCGTGCCCGTGCTGCTCGGCGTCACCCTCGGCGTCTTCGCCATGGCCGCGGCCTCCCCGTTCGACCCGGTCAAGGCATACGCGGGCACCGCCGGGCTCACCGCCTCCCAGGAACACCTCGACCAGCTGCGGGCCAACCTCGGCGCCGACGACCCCTTCGCCGTCCGCTGGTGGAACTGGCTGACCTCGGCCGTCACCGGAGACCTCGGCGACTCCACCTCACTGCGGCAGCCCGTGGCCCAGGTCATCAGCGAGCGCATCGGCTGGTCCGTGCTGCTGTGCGCGGTGGCCTTCGCGCTGGCCGTGCTCATCGGCACCGCACTCGGCGTGCTCGCCGCCCGCCGCAGGGGCGGGGTCTTCGACCGGGTCGTCACCTTCCTCTGCTACACGCTGGAGGCCGCCCCGCCGTTCTGGCTCGGACTGCTCGCCGTCTGGCTGTTCGCGCTGAGGCTGGACGCGCTCCCGGCGGGCGGGCTGACCGACACCTCCAGCGAGGTCGCCACGTTCAGTCAGGTCACCAGCCACCTCATCCTGCCCGCCGCCGTCCTCGCGATCTCCCAGCTCCCGTGGTTCGTGCTGTACGTACGGCAAGGCGTCGGCGACGCGCTCGACGAGGACCCCGTACGCGGCGCGCGCGCCCGCGGCCTGAGCGAGCGCACCGTCCTGCTCGGCCACGCCCTGCGCTCAGGACTCCTTCCGGTCCTCACCCTCATCGGCTCCCGGGTCCCCGAGCTCATCACCGGAGCGCTCCTCATCGAAACGGTCTTCAGCTGGCCCGGCATCGCCTCGGCGACCGTCGAGGCGGCGACGAGCGTGGACTTCCCGCTCCTCGCCGCCCTCACGGTGCTCGCCACGCTGGCGGTCCTCGCCGGGAACCTGCTCTCCGACCTGCTGTACGGACTCGCCGACCCCAGGGTGGGCTTCGATGGCTGACCACCCCCTCCACCCGGAAAGCGGCCCACGGCCCGCACCCGCCCGGTCCACACCGGCCCGGTCCACACCGGCCCAATCCAGGCCAGCCCAGTCCATAGCAGCCCAGTCCGGCACGGCCGAGGCCCCGTCCGGTGCGGCCGGGCCCTCGTCTGGCGTGGCCGCGGCCTCGTCTGGCGCGGCCGACGCCCAGCCCGGCGCGGCCGGCACCCCGCCCGGCGTCCCCGCCGCCCTCGTGGCCGCCATCGTCCTGACCGTCCTCCTCGTCCCCCTGCTCTTCCCCCTGGACGAGCAGGCCGTCCACCTGGCCGACAAGCTCCAGGCGCCGTCCCCCGACCACCCCTTCGGGACCGACGACGTGGGCCGCGACCTCCTCCTGCGCTGCGTGTACGGGCTGCGGGTCTCCCTCCTCGTCGGCGTCGTCGCCGCGCTCGCCGCCACGGTCATCGGCACCGCCGTCGGCGCGCTCGCGGGCGCCCTCGGCGGCTGGGCGGACCGCCTCGTGATGCGGCTCGTGGACCTCTTCTCCTCCGTGCCGCACCTGCTGCTCGGCATCTTCATCGTGGCGATGTTCCGGCCCGGCATCTGGCCGGTCGTCATCTCCGTGGCCCTCACCCACTGGCTGTCCACCGCGCGCATCGTCCGCGCCGAGCTGCTGTCGCTGCGCACCCGGCCCTACGTGGACGCGGCCATCTCCGGCGGCGCGTCACGCTGGCGGGTGGCCGTACGGCATCTGCTGCCCGCGGTGGCGCCCCAGGCCGGGCTCGCCGCCGTGCTGATGGTGCCGCACGCCATCTGGCACGAGTCGGCGCTCTCCTTCCTCGGTCTCGGACTGCCCAGCCACAAGGCCAGCCTGGGCGCCATGGTGCAGAGCGCCCGCGGCTCACTGCTGGCCGGTGACTGGTGGCCGACGCTCTTCCCCGGGCTGCTGATCATCGTCCCCACGCTCGCCATCGCGGGCCTCGCGGGCGCCTGGCGCGACCGGATCAACCCGCGCCGCCGATCGGAGTTGACCCTGTGACCAGCGACCGCCCCCACACGCCCGGCCGCGCGCCCGTCGTCGCACCCGTCCTCGGGGTGAACGACCTCTCCGTGCGCTTCCGGATGCGCGGCGGCCCCTCCATCGCGGCCGTCTCCGACGTCACCTTCGCGCTCCACGCCGGCCAGTGCCTGGCCCTGGTGGGGGAGAGCGGCTGCGGCAAGTCCGTGCTCGCCTCCGCGCTCCTCGGACTGCTGCCCGGCAACGCCGAGACAGCGGGCAGCGCCCACCTCGGCGACCCCGACGGGGGAGAGCCCGTCGACCTGCTCACCGCCGACGAACGACGGCTCTCCCGCACCATCCGCGGCCGGCGCGTCGGCCTCGTACCGCAGAGCCCAGCGGCCCACCTCACGCCGGTACGGACCGTACGCGCCCAGCTGGAGGAAACCGTCAGGGAGCTCACCGGCACCCGGCGGCCGAGGCTGCGCGGGGCGGCCGAAGCGGCCGCCGAGCGCGCCGCGTTCCCCGCCGACCACCTCGACCGCTACCCGCACCAGCTCTCCGGCGGCCTCGCCCAGCGCGCGGCGACCGCCCTCGCGCTCGTCGGGGACGCCGCCCTGCTGCTCGCCGACGAGCCGACCACGGGCCTTGACCGCGACTTGGTCGACCGCACGGTCGACGAACTGCGCCGCCACGTAGGCCCCCGTCCCGCCGCCCCTGACCCGGACTCCGCGGACAAGGCAGCCACCGACCGGCCCGGCAGCGGTGAGCGCACGGCGGAGGGGACCGGCACGGAAGACCGGCACGCGCGGGTGGGCGCACCGGACCGGGCCGCGACCGACTCGGCGCCGCACCCCGCCCGCGCGCTGCTGATGATCACCCATGACCTGGCGGCAGCCGAACGCGTCGCCGACCGGGTGGCCGTGATGTACGCGGGCCGCATCGTCGAACTCGCCGAAGCCCGCGACTTCTTCGGTACGCCGGGACCCCGGCACCCCTACGCCCGCCGACTGCTCGACGCCCTGCCCGAACGCTCCTTCACCCCCATTCCCGGCATGCCGCCCGAACTGGGCGACCTGCCGCCCGGCTGCGCCTTCGCCCCGCGCTGCGACCAGGCGACGAACGCGTGCGGCACCCTCCCGCCGCTCCTCGACGGCACCGCCTGCCACCACGCCCCGCCACCCCCGGAAGCCGCGTGCGCCGCCCCGGCGTCACGCACGCCCGCCCCCACACCGGCGGCGAAGGAGGCCCGCCGTGCTTGAGTTGCGTGACATCACCGCCGGTTATGACCGCCGCGACCCCGTCGTACGCGGCGTCTCGCTCCGCATCGAGAACGGCGAGGCCGTCGGACTCCTCGGGCCCAGCGGCTGCGGCAAGTCGACCCTGGCCCGGGTCGCCGCCCTGCTCCACCGGCCCGACGCGGGACGGGTGATCCTCGACGGTGAGTCCGCTCGCGGCTGGCGGCACCGTGCCCCCCGCGCGCAGCGCACCGCGTACGGCGTCATCTTCCAGCAGCCCCGGCTGTCCGCAGACCCCCGGCTACGGCTCCATGACCTCATCGCCGAGCCGCTGCGCGCCGCCGGGCGCGGCACGGAGGCAGCCGCCCGCACAGTGGAGCTGGCCGAACGGGTGGGCCTCGGCCCCGACTTGCTGGGCCGCCGCCCGCACGAGGTCAGCGACGGCCAGTTGCAGCGCGCCTGCCTCGCCAGGGCGCTCGCCCTGCGCCCCCGCTGGCTGGTCTGCGACGAGATGACGGCGATGCTCGACGCGTCGACCACCGCCGCGCTCGTCCACGTCGTCGAGGACTACCGCGGCGAAACCGGCGCCGGGCTGCTCGCTGTCGGCCATGACCGCACACTGCTCCGCCGCTGGTGCGACCGCACGGTCGGCTGGACTGACCTCAGCGCCTGACCCTGCGACAGCCCCGGCGCCGCCAGCGGATGTCAGGGGGCGCCCGGCGGATCACGCGCGCACAGCGAAGAAATGCGCCCCGTCAGGGGCGCGGGGAACTGCGCGAGCAGTGACAAGGCCCCCGCGGTCCGCGACGCGCGGACAGGGCGCCCCGGAATGATCCGGCCGGACACGGCCTACGCGGCGCCGAAGTCGGCGGCGTGATCCTCGGCCCACACGGCGAACGGACGAGCCGGGTGGCCGGTGAGTTCCTCGACCGTGCGGGTCGTACGCACCGGGGTGTCGTCGTGCGACTGCCACCAGTCGAGCAACGCGTCCGCGAAGTGGCCGGGAACGTAGGCGGCCACCTCCTCCTTCCACGCGTCACGGCTGACCGGGTTGACGCCGAAGGGCTGCCCGGTGGCGGCGGCGAGCCGGTCGATCTGCTCGCGGAAGGTGAGGGACTCGGGGCCGGTGAGGTGGTGTGCCCGGCCACCGAACCGATCCGGTTCGGTGAGGACGGCGAGCGCGGCCTCGGCGAGGTCCGACTCGTGGAGCGGGTCGGTGTGGGCCTGCGGATACGGGAGGTTGACCATACCGGTGCTCTTCAGCGCCCACGACCAGGGGAGGGCGTTGCTCGCGAAAGCCCCCGGCCGGAGAAAGGTGGACGTGGCGGGGGAGGCGGCCAGGGCCTGTTCGGCCGAGACGTGGTGCCCGGCGACCGGGTCCTCGGACGCACCAGGGGCCAGGACCGACGAGGAGGACAGCAGCACGATGTGCCGGACCCCCGCCTTGTCGGCCTGCTCAGCGAAGACATCGGCGTGGGAGTGCGCCGCGTAGAGGAAGACGGACGTCACGTCGGCCAGCGCGGCGGGGAAGGTGTCCGGATCGCTGAGGGTGCAGCGCGCGGTGGGGACTCCCGGCGGGACGCTCAGCGCCCCGGGGTCGCTGGAGGCGGCGCGCACGGGCAGCCCGCGGTCGTGGAGCAGGCCGATGAGGGCGCGGGCGACGCGGCCGCGGCCGCCGGTGACGAGAACGGTCATGAGAGTGCCTTTCGACGACCAAGGGATGCCGCGGGTCAGCGGCGGATGCCGGACGGGGGACCCGTACGGACGCGAGCACGGCTCCGCCTGCCATCGCTGGAGGCAGGCGTGCGCGGAGGGAGCCCCTAGACTGGAGGCTCAACGCACATAGTGTGCGACACAATATGTGCGTCACGCAAATGATTGAACGGAGAGGGTGGATGCCGGACCGTACGAAGCTGATCGAGCAGGTGGCCGACGAGGCCCGCCGGCATTACGCGTCGTGGACGCTGTTCAACCAGAAGATGGCGGACCGGCTGGGCCTGCACCCCACCGATGTGCAGTGCCTCAACCTGCTCGATCTGGAGCCCGAGCCGCTGAGCACCGGGCAGATCGCCGCACTGACCGGCCTGACCCCAGGCTCCGCCACCCGCCTCGTGGACCGTCTGGTCAAGGCCGGGATGGTCGAACGGCGGGCCGACCCGGCCGACCGCCGCCGCGCGCTGGTGACGCTGGTGCCCGGGGCGCTGGAAGGGCTCGGGGCCACCTGGGAGACGCCGGGGGCGGCGTACGGCGAGCTGCTGGCGAGCTTCGGCGACGAGGAGCTGGCCATCATCCGTACGTACTTCCGCGGGGTCGCCGACCTCGGCCGCGAGCAGGCCGGGCGGCTGGCCGCCGAGACGGAGGCGGCGCCGCGCACCGGCGGGTGACGGACGGCGGCTCCGCCAGGTAGGCCCCCATGTGCTCCCCCATGTGCTCGGAGGCGGGACGAGGGCCTGTACTTCTGCTCGCTCGCGGGGAGCAGGGCTCACTCATGGGGCTCGTCACTCGTAGAGCTTGTCGATGAAGGCGAACAGGTTCTTCCTGGTGCGCTCAATCTGTTCCGCCACCGACAAGGACTCCTTGAAGCGCCCCCCGGCCTCCGGCTCCTTCTTGCCGCGCACATACAGGGAGCAGGCGAGATCGGTGCACATATACAGGCCGGCCGAGTTGCCCTCGCGCCCCGCGCGGCCCGCCTTGCGGGCCGTCATCAGGGAAACGCCGTTTCCCGGGTGGACCGTCAGACACAGCGAGCACATGCTGCGGTGCAGGAAGCCGCGCTGCTGGGAGGGGAAGCGCAGCGTTACGCCGATGAGCCGCTCATCGCGTTCCGCGACGAAGTAGCTGCGGTCGGGCGCCCCGGGATCGCGCCAGCCCAGGAAGTCCAGATCCTCCCAGGGGCGCTCCGCGATGTCGCGCGGCACGGCCAGGCGCTTGGCCTCTCCCTTGGAGCAATTGACGAACGACGCGCGTATTGCCTGCTCACTGACTGCCTTCATGGAGCGGACGCTAACAGCGCCTAGGGGTAGAAGGCAAAAACCTAATTGCTCTAGGTTTCTCTTCTGGGTCTGGAGGAGTCCGGTCGCTGTCCGGCCGCTCAGACCCAGACTGACCTGGCCGTCACAGCCGAGTCCACCGGTTTTCGTCACACCCCGGTGAGCGCGAGGTGCAGGGTCGAACCGGAGATCGGCACCCGTATGGAGCACACTGGTATTTCAGCGGACACAACAGGCATAGGGGAAACTATCGGCTGATCGGCGTCCCGCCGGTCAGCCGATGTGCCGACACGGCCTGGAGGTTCGCCGTGGTCATCTCGATTTCCGTGCTCCTGCTGCTCGTCATCCTGGCAGTGGTCTTCGTACGCAGTGGTTCACTGCGCCTCTCGCACGCCATCGTCTGCGCCCTGTTGGGCTTCTATCTCGCGAGCAGCAGTGCCGCGCCGGCCATCAGCAGCGGCCTGACCTCCACCGCCGAGTTCGTCAACGGAGTGCAGCCGTAGAGCGATGACTGCCTGCCCAGCCTGCTCACCTGCCCGTCGGCGTGTCGGTGCGTCGGACGGGCCAGCGGCTCACGGGCGTGATACGAGGTGGCGGCAACCGGCCGTGGCGGGAACGGCCGGGCCGCTCCGGACCGGTCCCGCCACGGCCGCCCGGCACCACGTGCCCGGCGGTGCCGCCTCAGCGGTCGATCTCGACGTCCTCAAGAATGCCGAGCGCATCCGGGACGAGGACCGCCGCGGAGTAGTAGGCACTGACGAGATACGACAGGATCGCCTGTTCGTTGATGCCCATGAACCGGACATTGAGGCTGGGCTGGTACTCGTCGGGGATGCCGGTCTGGTGCAGGCCCACCACTCCCTGGTCCGCCTCCCCGGTGCGCATCGCGAGAACGGCGCTGGTGCCCGTGTCGCTGATCGGGATCTTGTTGCAGGGCAGCAGCGGCACTCCGCGCCAGGCGCGCACGGAGGCGCCCATGAAGTCGATGCCCTGCGGGTACAGGCCCCGGCTGCTGCATTCCCTGCCGAACGCGGCGATGGTGCGCGGATGGGCCAGCAGATACTGCGTCTTGCGCCGCCGCGAGAGCAGTTCGTCGAGGTCGTCGGGGGTGGGCGGGCCGGTGCGGGTGTGGATGCGCTGGCTGAGGTCGGCGTTGTGCAGCAGTCCGAACTCGCGGTTGTTGACCAGTTCGTGTTCTTGGCGCTCGCGGAGTGCTTCGACGGTCAGCCGGAGCTGTTCCTCGACCTGGTTCATCGGCTCGTTGTAGAGGTCGGCGACCCGGCTGTGGACGCGCAGGACGGTTTGCGCGACGCTCAGTTCGTACTCGCGGGGCGACACTTCGTAGTCGGCGAAGGTGCCGGTCAGCACCGGCTCGCCGTTGTGCCCTGAGGCCACCGCGATGTCCGCCTCACCGCGCTTGTTCGTCGGCAGGCCGGGGCGCTGGGCGAACTCAGAGGTGTGGGCGCTCAGGGACTCATGGCGGTCGGCGAAGAACTGGTAGGAGTCGCGGGGCAGTGTCAGCACCGTGCACCGGGTGACCGCCTTGACCGTGTACTCCCAGACCGCGTCCGGCTCCAGCGGTGTGCGTTCGCCGAAGTAGTCACCATCGGCGAGGACACCGAGGATGGTCTCATCGCCGTACTTGCCCGTGCCGATCTTGTTGAGCTTGCCGTGGGCGATCAGCACGATCTGGTCGGCGTTCCGGCCCGCCTCGACGAGCACGCTGCCCGCGTCGAACTCCCGCTGTACGAAACCACCGGCGAGCGCCTCCAGCGCCTCCGTGTCGGCGAAGCCGCGCAGCAGGGGCAGTTCACCCAGCTCCGGCGGGATGACCCGCACCTCGGCGCCGGTCGTGGTGAACTCGACCCGGCCGTCACCGACGGTGTACGTGAGCCGCCGGTTCACCCGGTAGGTACCGGCCGACACCTGCACCCAGGGCAGCACCTTCAGCAGCCACCGGGAGGAGATGCCCTGCATCTGCGGGACGGACTTGGTCGTCGTCGCCAGATTGCGTGCGGCCGCGGTGCCCAGGCTGAGCGCCTGCTCGCCTTCGGAAGCCTGACCTGATTCCACGGAAGTCGTCATGCCTGACACAACCCTTCTGGAAAACCTTGCTGAGATAAGAGCTGAGATAAGAAAGAAAAAGCGGGGAGGGCCCGCGTACGGTCCCGGTCGGCACGGACCGGCCAGTCGGCTTCTCTCACGCCCCCGCCCGAGGGGCTGCCGGGCCGGGGGAGTTCACCGCGCTGGGGCCGCCGACCGCCGTGGACGCCTCCCGGTCGGGGTGACGCGGCCCTTGTGCTGTCCGCCGCGGTCGTGGCCGGCGAAACGTTCGGTCAGTGGAACGGCGTGGCGCTGCCGAGCCGTTCGCCCCGAGCTGGAGCGGCTGACTCTGGAAGGGGCTGCCTTCGTGGCGGGTATCCGCCCGTGAGCGGCCTCGGCGCGACGAGCCGGACGGGATATGCCCTGTTGCCCTGTTGCCGGAATGGGTGACGTATCGCTGTGGTGAGTCCGTGCGGAGGTCAACAGCCGGTTTCGACGTCTTCGAGGATTCCGAGGGCGTCGGGTACGAGAACGGCGGCGGAGTAATACGCGCTGACCAGATAGGAAGTGATGGCCTGTTCGTTGATCCCCATAAAGCGGACGGACAAGCCGGGCTGGAATTCATCGGGCACCGCCGTTGGCTGAAGCCCGACAACGCCTTGTCTCTCCTCGCCGGTACGCAGCGCGAGAATGGACGTCGTACCGCTTTCACTCACGCCGATCTTGTTGCAGGGAAGTACGGGAACGCCCCGCCAAGCCGGGACTGAGTGGCCGAAATGGTCGATGTTCTGCGGATAGATGCCCCGGTGGTTGAATTCGCGGGCCATTGCGGCGATAGCGCGCGGATGGGCGAGGATGACGCTGGGCTCTTTCCATACGGCGGCCAAAAGGTCGTCGAGGTCGTCGGGGGTGGGCGGCCCGCCGCGGGTGTGGATGCGCTGGCCGAGGTCGGCGTTGTGCAGCAGGCCGAAGTCGCGGTTGTTGACCAGTTCGTGTTCTTGGCGCTCGCGGAGTGCTTCGACGGTGAGCCGGAGTTGTTCCTCGACCTGGCTCATGGGGTCGTTGTAGAGGTCGGCGACCCGGGTGTGGACGCGCAGGATGGTCTGGGCGACGCTCATCTCGTACTCGCGGGGCGACAGCTCGTAATCGGCGAAGGTGCCCGCCAGCACCGGCTCGCCCGCATGCCCCGCGGCCACCTCGATCGCCGCCTCGCCCTGAGCGTTGCGTGGCAGCCGCTCGTCGCGCAGATACCGCTCGACGTGAGCGCTGAGCGTCGGGTTGCGGGCGGCGAGACGCTGGAAGGTGTGGCGTGAGAGCGTCAGCACCGTGCCGCTGGTGACGGCTTTGACCGTATAGGGCCAGGTCTGCTCTGGCCCCGCCAGCGCATGCCCACCGAAGTGGTCACCCGCGGCGATCGTGCCCAGCGCGGTCTCCGCGCCGTACTTCCCCGTGCCGATCCGGCTCAGCTTGCCGTGGGCGATCAGTATGGCCTGGTCCGCGGGCTGACCGGCTTCCACCAGCACCTCGCCCGGCCTGAAGTCGCGCTGCGCGAACCTGTCCGCGAGGGTCGTGAGGGCGTCGTCGTCGGTGAACGCGCGGAGCAAGGGCAATTCGCGGAGCTCGGGCGGGATCACTCTGACCTCGGCCCCGGTCGCGGCAAAGGTGACCCGGCCGTCTCCGACCGTATAGCTCAGCCGCCGGTTGACCCGGTATGTGCCACTGGATACCGGCACCCACGGCAGTACGCGCAACAGCCACCGGGAGGTGATGCCCTGCATCTGAGGAACCGTTTTGGTCGTCGTGGCGAGTTGTCGCGCCGCGGCCGTACCCAGACTCAGCTGCTGCTGGCCTTCGCCGTCGGCCGAACTCGGGTCCACTGACGTCGTCATAGTGAATGCTCACCCATCCCCGGACTGCGGACTTGCGGATGAATACCGCTCAGCACCCTCGAAGGTAGCAGCGCGGTAAGGGGGGTGCATTCACTCAAATGGGTGGCATAAATGGATGAGTTAAGGTCAGGTAAATACACCGATCCCATTGGGAATAGCTCGCTCCGTACCCCCGGAAGGGTTGTTTCGCACAACTGTCTGGGGGCTGTCGGGGTTCCGTGTCACCAGCGTCGAGGAACCGCCGCCGTCCAGATTCATCGCGTCCTCCGCCCCCAGCTCCCGCATGAGGTCGGCCAGCTCCGCGATGGTCAGCCCCTTGCGGTACTCCGGGCGGCCGTCCAGTGACAGCAAGTACAGCCGGTGGCCCCCGTCGCCGATGCCCGCCGCCGAGCGCACGGCGGACGTGTCGGTGTCCAGGCCGTCCAGGGGACGGCTCCCGCGCACGATCGGGTACCCGCCCACGGCGAACGCCAGCGGGCCCGGTCGGCTGGCGGCCAGCTGGTGCCGCACCCGTACGCGGTCGCCCGGCTCCAGCTCACGCAGCGCCCGCGCGCCCGCCTCGCGGCCCACCAGGACCACCGAGTCCGCGGCGACCGGGCCGCGACCCGGTGTCCCGGACACCGCCGCCACCCTGCCCTTGCGGACCGTCACCTCGTGCGTCTCCGTGCTGCACGGTGCCGCCCGGTCGGTGTCCGTGCCGCACGTCGCGCGCACGCGTGAGGTCACGCCCCACTCCTTCGTGAACGCGCCGATGCCGCCCTCGGCCAGCGCGTACTGGTTCAGGCCGCGCAGCGCGAGCGTGCCGTCCGGTGTCGACACCGACCCCCGCAGCCGGAGCCGGTCGAGCCGCGCGGTGTGGTTGGTGCCCACGCCGATGACGTCCTCGGTGCTCGTGCCCGGCGGCAGTTCAGGGCCGAAGCGCTGCCCCTGCGGCACCGCGCCCTTGAGCCGGTGCCCCGCGGCGATGGCGGGCCCCACCGGGGCGCCCGTCGCCTCGACACCGGGGTGCTGGGCCTCGGAGATGTTGAAGAAGTCACCGTTGACGGCGGCCACCGCTCCTCGCCTGCCCGCGAGTTCCGACAGGGGCGCACGGGCCCCGACCGCGCCCGGGTGGACCAGGTCGAGGGAGGTCCGCCGGTTGTCCAGATCGACCGACACCAGATGCCCGTACGCCATGCCATGGGAGGACGGCACCGAGAACGCCCGGTACTCCACACCCGGCGCGATGTCCGTGCGCTCGGTGAACCGCGGCCCGGTATCCGCGCCACTCGCCGTGGGAGCCGCGACCAGACCGCCGCCGGCCAGTGCCGCCCACGCCGCCAGTACACCAAGTGCCGCGCGTGCGCGGCTTACCCGTCGAGACACGTTTCCTCCAGGCATCGCGCCACTCGCCACTCGCCACGAATGGTTTTCCCGCACACCGCGCCGACCACCCAGAACGGCAGGGAAATGGCTGACGTCCACCTACGAAACTCTGCGCGCGTCCCTGCCCAAGAGCCCCGGCGCGCCCGATACTCACTGGCGTCCGCCGTGCACACCCGGCCGCACGCCGGGACGAGAGCCAGGAGGCCCCCATGGTCCACACCCGCAGAGCCTTCGTCGTCACCCTCGGAGCCGCCGTCGCCGGTGGCATGGCAGCCCCCGCGTACGCCGAGTCCCGCGCCCTGCCACCGGCCTCCCGCACGGGTAAACCCCCGCTGCGCCAGGCGCACGCCCACAACGACTACGAGCACCCCCGCCCGCTGTTCGACGCGCTCTCCCACGGCTTCGGCAGCGTGGAGGCGGACATCTGGCTGGTGGACGGCCGGCTGCTGGTCGCGCACGACGAGGTGGACCTCGACCCCGCCCGCACGCTGGAACGGCTCTACCTCGACCCGCTGCTGCGCCGCGTACGCGCCAACCACGGCCGTGTCTACCGTGGCCACGACCTCTCCCTGCAACTCCTGATCGACATCAAGAACCTGGGGGAGCCCACCTACCTCGCCCTGTCCAAGCGGCTGCGCCGCTACCGCTCGATGCTCAGTGTCACCGCGGGCGGCAAGGTGTTCCGGGGCGCGGTGACCCCGGTCATCTCCGGTGACCGGGCCGCTCGGGCTCCCATGGAGGCCGAGCGGGTGCGCTACGCCTTCTACGACGGGCGCCTGAGTGACCTCGGCGTCGGCGTGCCCGCCTCCTTCATGCCGCTCGTCAGCAGCAACTGGACGCACAGCTTCACCTGGCAGGGCGTCGGCGCGATGCCGATGAACGAGCGGGCGTTGCTGCGGCAGGTCGTGGACACCGCCCACGCCGACCGGCAGCGGGTGCGCTTCTGGGCCACGCCCGATCTGCCGGGCCCCGCCCGCGAGGCGGTCTGGCGCGAACTCGTAGCCGCGGGTGTCGATCACCTCAACACGGACGATCTCGCCGGTCTTGAGGCGTTCCTGCGCGCGAACCGCTGAGGACCGCGCGCGGCTGACGGGACGCGGACCCAGGCCCCGCCACGGCGTGCGCCCGTACGCCGCGTGCTCAGGCCGCACCGGGCGCGGCGCGCGGCGGAACGCCCACCACCTCGCCGCCGCCGCGTCCCGGGAGCAGCCGGGCCGCTGTGGTCTTCGTCGCAGTGCCATCTCTGCCGGAGCTCTCTGTAGCCACCGACAAACAGTACTATCAACGGATTTAATTACGCGGGAAAGATCGATTCGCGCGCGTCGCCGCCCGCGCACTCCCGTTTCCCACGTGCCGAACGCCATGAAGGCAGTCGCGTTCTGGCGCCTGGTCCCACATGCTGGCCGCCATGCTGATCAGAACCGCCACCGCCGATGACTGGCCCGCCATCTGGCCCTTCCTGCGCACGATCGTCGCCGCGGGCGAGACGTACACCTGGGACCGGGACACCAGGGAGGAGCGGGCGCGCGAGATGTGGATGCTCGCGCCGCCGAGCCGTACGGTCGTCGCCGTCGATTCCGACCGGACGGTGCTCGGCACGGCCAAGATGAACCCCAACCACATGGGACCGGCGTCGCACATCGCCAGCGCGAGCTTCATGGTCGACCCCGAGCGCTCCGGGCAAGGCGTGGGCCGCGCCCTGGGTGAGTACGTCCTGGACTGGGCCCGCTCCGAGGGCTACCGGGCGATGCAGTTCAACGCGGTCGTCGAGACCAACACCCGGGCCGTCGCGCTGTGGCGCGCACTGGGCTTCGAGGTCATCGGCACGCTGCCCGAGGGCTATCTGCACGCCACCAAGGGCTACGTCGGGCTGCACATCATGCACCGCCTGCTCTGACCGCGCACGCCCCGGCCGCCCCGACCGGTCCCCGTCCGCGTGGACCGGGAACGGGTCAGGGGCAGTTCGGGGGCAGCGGGCCGCCGGGCCCGTCAGCGGGAGCGGAGCAGCCCGTCGGCGTGCGAGAGCGTCGCGGTGATGCGCTCCAGCGCCGCATCGTCACGGGGGACGGGATCGTAGGACGGTCCGTCAGCCGTCGCCCAGCGGCGGGCCACGGCGGCCGGGTCCTCGCCGAGCAGCAGCCCGGCGGCCTGCGCGGCGGCGCCCAGCGCGACCAGTTCCTGGGCGCGCGGCACGACCACGGGGCGGCTGCTGAGCCTGCGCACGGTCTCGCGCCACGCGGTGCCCCGCGCGCCGCCACCGATCAGCATCAGCGGGGCTTGGGCTCCGGCCTCCGGGCCGAGAACCCGGTCCAGCGCGGAGAGCAGGGCGAACACCGCGCCGTCGTACGCCGCCTGCAGGACCTGGCCCCCGCTCGTGTCGTGGCGCAGGCCGTGCAGGAGCCCGCCGGCGTTCGGCAGGTGCGGGGTGCGTTCGCCGTCGAGGAACGGCAGAACGGTGACGGTGCCGCCCGGCTCCACGGACTCGCGGTCACGGCCCAGCAGGGCCGCGAACCGGTCGACGGCGAGCGTGCAGTTGAGGGTGCAGGCCAGCGGCAGCCAGGCGTCACGGGCATCGGCGAACCCGGCGACCATGCCCGTGGGGTCGGCCGGGCGCTCGGCGGAGACGGCGTAGACGGTGCCGGACGTGCCGAGGCTGAGCACCGGTTGCCGCACGCGCAGTCCCATGCCGAGAGCGGCCGCCATGTTGTCGCCGGTCCCCGTGGCGACGAGCACGCCGGGAGAGATCGGCAGCTCCGGCAGCGGCCGCACGGTCCCGGCCGCCTCACCAGGCCGCAGCACACGGGGGAGATGGTCGCGAGGCAGCCCGACGTGCTCCAGGATCTCCTCGTCGTACGCCTCGCTCGCGGTGGCCCACCAGCCGGTGCCCGACGCGTCACCGCGGTCGGTGACGCCCTGGCCGGTGAGCCGTTCGGTGAGGTAGTCGTGCGGCAGCCGGACCGCCGCGGTGGCCCGGGCCGACTCGGGTTCGTGCGCGCGCAGCCACGCCCACTTGGTCACGGTGAACGCCGGAGCCGGCACGCTGCCGACACGCTCGGCCCACGCCGTGGGGCCGCCGAGTTCGGCCAGCAGCCGGTCGCGCTGCGGAGCGGAACGCAGGTCGTTCCACAGCAGCGCGGGCCGCACCGGCTGACCCGCCGCGTCCAGCGTGACCAGCCCGTGCTGCTGGCCGCCGACGGAGATCGCCGTCGCCTGCCGCGCGTACGGGCCGCACTGCTCCAGCGCTTCGCACAGGGCCGCCCACCACTGCCGGGGATCGCTCTCCCTGGCCTCTCCCGCGCTGACCACGTGCGGTGCCTGACCGCGCGCGAGGACCGCGCCGCTGGCCGCGTCGACCGCGAGCACCTTGGTCGACTGGGTGGAACTGTCCACTCCGATGACGAGCGGCCCTTCCGGTACGGCGGCTGCGCACATGCGCTCTCCTTCGGCCCGACCGTGTGCGTCGGCGGATACCCGCCCGATGATCGCGCATCGTAGTTCGCCGACGGCGGTGGCGAAACAGCCCCGCCGCGGTCGCGCCGCGCCGCGCCGGGCGTACACCGGCCACCCACCGCTGGTGCGAGGAGCGCGCGCACGCGCGTGCCGGGGACATCGGCTGACGTGCTGCCGACCGGCGGACATCCGCAGCACGCGCGCGCGGGCGGGGCCGTGGCTCGGGCCGCTCTCGACGGACCGGCCCATGACGACGACGGACCGGCCTGTGACGGGCTGCACGGCCTACGGCCCGCAGCCTGCCTATGCGGCCTGGACGGCCTGGATGTCGAGTTCGACGCGGATCGTCGCGCCGACCACCGCGATGCCGCGCGAGAGCATGGTGCGCCAGTCGAGGGTGAAGTCGTCCCGGTGCAGCTCGGCCGACGCGGCGCAGGCGGCGCGTGGCTCCCCCGTCACACCGGTGCCGAGACCGAGGTAGCGGGTGTCGAGCGCGATGCTGCGGTTCACGCCGTGCAGGTTCAGTACGCCCTGGACCGACCAGCGGGAACCGCCCCGGTGGACGAACCGCTCGCTGACGAACTGGAGATACGGGTAGTGGTCGGCGTTCAGGAAGTCCGCCGAGCGCAGGTGCTCGTCCCGCCGCCGCACATGGGTGTCGATGCTCGACGCCTCGATCACCACCTCGACGCGCGAGTCCTCCATGCGCTCGGCGATCTCCATCGTTCCCTCGAACCGGCTGAACCGGCCGTGTACCTCCGCGAGTCCGATATGCCGGGCGATGAAGCGCACCGCACTGTGGTCGGGGTCGATCCGCCATACCCCCGGGGAGGGCAGCGAAGGTTGCGGGGCGAGGTCCATCGTGAGCGGTTGCAGGGCCGTGCGTACGCCGTCGGTGGTCGCGCACTCGCGGCGTACGGGCTGGTATCCCTCGGAGGTCACGGCGAGGCTGTACGCGCCGGGTGGCACGGTCGCGGCGAACCGCCCGTTCGGGTCGGTCTGCCCGCGCAGCACCTCGCGCCCGTCGGCGTCGCGTACGCACACCTCGGCCCGGTGCAGGGGGAGCCGCACCGGGTCGAGGACCACGCATTCCAGTGCGCCGGAACCGCGCGGCAACGGCGCGGCCTCCCTCCGCGTGACGCGATGGCGGCGGCGCAGCAGGGCGAAAGCCATTCCCGGGGGCCTTTCTGGAGTAGCGGTTGGTTCATGGTGAGACCACCGCATTGTGTCAGCACTCCGGACAAGACCTCTCAACGCCCCCATCGCTTCCGCAAACCGGTCAGCTCTCGCAGAGCAGATCCGACAGCGCGGCAGCCGGGTCCGCCGCGGCGGACCCCGCCGGCCACCACCGGCCGCGCTCCTTGCGGTACGGCCACCACCGGCCGTCCTGCCCGTAGCGCAGCTGAGCGTTCCCGTCCACCACCGTCCACCGGTTGCCGGTGGCCCGCAGCCGGGGCGGCGCGGCCTCCTCCCACGCGGTGGCGAGCTGCGCCGTGGCCCTGGCGAGGGCTTCCGCGTCCGGGGTCCACTCCGCCTCAAGGACGGTCAGCGCGTCGACGCCGCCGAGTTCCCAGGCGCGAACAGCCCGTTCGAGGTCGTCGGCGTCGGCGGCGTTGTCCCTGCCGCCGCCCGCGGCGAGGCGGGCGGCGATGTGCGGCTCGGGACCGACGGCGGCGAGTCGTACGGCGTCCTGCCACAGCGTCAGACCAGGAGGGACCGGGGTGTCCTCGTGACCGGTCGCCAGCGCGGCGGTCAGCATCCGCCGTGCCCGCGCCGCGGCGTCAGCCGCGAGGAACTCCAGCGCGGCGACGTCGAGGCCGGCCCCCGCCGGGGACGGTTCCTGTTCGCCGGTCAGCCGGGGTGGCCGCCCCGCCTCGTCCACCAGGGGCGGTGGTGCGGGCAGCGGCGGTATGACCGCTCCCGCCGCGAATGCCTCCGCCGCGGGGACGGTGCGCGGCGCCCGCTGGGCGTCCGTGCGCTCCGGGGTGGATATGCCGGCGCGCGCGGCGCTGCGCGCCTGGAGGTCGTCGAGCAGCTCGCGTTCGCCCCGGCCGCGCATCAGGAGCAGCACGAACGGGTCCTGGTCGAGCAGCCGTGCCAGCTGGTAGCACAGGGCCGCCGTGTGCGGGCAGTGATCCCACGCCTCGCAGGCGCACTCCGGCTCCAAGTCGCCGATCCCGGGCAGCAGGTCCACGCCCGCGGACGCCGCGTCCTGCACCAGGTGCGGTGGCATGTCGCGGTCGAGGAGCGCGGCGATGTGACCGGACCGGTCGGCGACCATGTCCAGCAGCCGGTCCCACTCGGCTTCGGTGAACTCCCGCAGCAGGACGTCGGAACGGTAGGGCGTGCGGTCCCGGCCGCGCACCACGGCGGTGATCCGGCCGGGTCGTACGCTGACCGCGCCGACCGCGCCCTCCCTGGCGTGCTTGCGGCCCTTCTTGAGCTGCTGGCCGTCGAGGGCGGTGTCCTCAAGGGCCTTCAGCCACGCCTGGCCCCACCAGCTCTCGGCGAACCCGCGCCCGTGCGCGGGTGGCAGCGCCTCGAAGACACGCTCGGCCCCCTGACCGCCGCCGGGGCTCCCCGGCGCGGCCTCTTCCCCCGCCCCGGCGTCCCCGGTGTCGTCGTACGCGTACGCGCGGTCGTCAGCGCTTCCGTACAGGTCCTCATACGCGTCGGACATCAGTTGTCCCCCTTCTGGCCGGACGGCCGCAGCGCGACGAGATCGCTCAGTTCGGCGTCGGACAGTTCGGTCAGGGCGGCCTCGCCCGAGCCCAGCACCGCGTCCGCCAACTCCCGTTTGCGGTCCAGCATGGCGGCGATCCGGTCCTCGACCGTGCCTTCGGCGATGATGCGGTGCACCTGCACCGGCTGGGTCTGCCCGATGCGGTACGCGCGGTCGGTGGCCTGCGCCTCAACAGCCGGATTCCACCACCGGTCGTAATGCACGACATGCTCGGCGCGGGTCAGGTTCAGGCCCGTGCCCGCGGCCTTCAGCGACAGCAGGAACACCGGTGCCTCGCCGTCCTGGAAGCGGCGCACCATCTCCTCGCGCCGGGGGACCGGCGTACCGCCGTGCAGGAACTGCGTCGGGACGCCGCGCGCGGCCAGATGCCGCTCAAGCAGCCGCGCCATCGCCACGTACTGGGTGAAGACCAGCACGCTCGCCCCCTCGGCGAGGACCGTGTCGAGCAGCTCGTCGAGGAGCTCCAGCTTGCCCGAACGGCCCGGGATGGCGGGCTCTTCCTCCTTGAGGTACTGCGCCGGGTGGTTGCAGATCTGCTTGAGCGCCGTCAGCAGCTTGAGCACCAGGCCACGCCGCGCGAAGGCGTCCGCGCCCGCGATCTCCGCCAGCGTCTCGCGCACCACCGCCTCGTACAGCCCGGCCTGTTCCTTCGTCAGTGCCACCGCGCGGTCGGTCTCGGTCTTCGGTGGCAGCTCGGGCGCGATGCCCGGATCGCACTTGCGGCGGCGCAGCAGGAACGGCCGGACGAGCTTGCCGAGGCGGTCGGCCGCCGTGGGGTCGACACCGCCCTCGACCGCCTGCGCGTAGCGGCTGCGGAAGGTGCTGAGCGGGCCGAGCAGACCCGGTGTCGTCCAGTCGAGGATCGCCCACAGCTCGGAGAGGTTGTTCTCCACCGGGGTGCCGGTCAGCGCGACGCGCCCCTTGGCGCCGATGGTGCGGAGCTGTTTCGCGGTCGCTGAGTGCGGATTCTTCACGTGCTGCGCCTCGTCGGCGACCACCATGCCCCAGCCGGTCGTGGCCAGCCGGGCGGCGTCCCGGCGCATCGTGCCGTACGTGGTGAGGACGAACTCGCCGTCGCCGAGGGTCTCCAGATCGCGCGCCGCTCCGTGGAAGCGGCGCACCGGAGTCCCCGGGGCGAACTTCTCGATTTCCCGCTGCCAGTTGCCCAGCAGCGACGTCGGGCAGACGACGAGGGTCGGACCGGCCGCCTCCGGCGCCGTCTGCCGGTGCAGATGCAACGCGATCAGCGTGATGGTCTTGCCGAGACCCATGTCGTCGGCGAGGCAGCCGCCGAGGCCGAGCGAGGTCATCTGGTGCAGCCAGCTCAGTCCCCGCAGCTGGTAGTCGCGCAGGGTCGCGGCGAGCGCGGCGGGCTGGCCGACGGGCGGCGGGCCGCCCGCTCCGTCCACCGGCTCGGGCGTGGCGAGGCGGTCGCGCAGCGCCGCCAGCCAGCCGGTGGCCTGCACCGCCACCTCGGTGCCGTCCGCGTCGGCGCGGCCGGTGAGGGCGGCGCCGAGCGCGGTCACCGGGGTCACCTTGCTCTCGCGCCGGTCGTGGGCGCGGCGCACGGCGGCGGGGTCGACGAGCACCCACTGATCGCGCAACCGGACCACGGGGCGGCTGGCCTCCGCCAGCCTGTCCAGTTCCTGCCGGGTCAGTTCCATGTCGCCGACCGCGAACCGCCAGCTGAAGGCGAGCAGCGCCTCGGCGGACAGGAAGGCGGGCAGCGCGGAGCCGTCCTGAGGCAGCTCGTCATCGGCGGGGCCGACCACGGCGCGGGCGGTCAACTCGCGCGCCAGCTCCCTCGGCCAGTGCACCCGTACTCCGGCGGCCTCAAGCGCGGCCCCCGCGGGGCCGAGCAGCTCGCCGACCTCCTCGTCGGTGAGGCTGACCGCGTCCGGTACGGCGGCGGACAGCAGCGGCGCCAGCGCCGCCCAGGCGCGGGCGGCCCGGCGCAACGCCAGCAGAGCGTCCATCCGGACCCGTGGGCCCAGCGCCGCGGCCACCGCCGAACCGCCCGCCCACACCTGGGCGGCGTCGGCGACGAGCGCGGGGTCCGTGACGCTGTGCAGCTGGAGCACGGCGCGGAACTCCGGCCCCGGCCGCCCCGCCTCTCCGGCGTCCTGCGAGGCGGCCTCCGTCGCGGTCAGTCCCAGGACTTCCACCCGCAGCGACAGCCGTACGCCCGCGTCGTGCCCGGCGGCGACGCCCGCCGCCCAGCCGCGCTGCTCGGGCAGCCGCTGCGGAGCCTGCGCCGCGAACGCGGGGCCGCCCGCGGCGAGGGCGGCCGCGGGCGAGCGCGGCAGCCCGTCGGCGACCGCGTCGAGGAAGGAGCGCAGCAGGTACTCCGGCTCGGCGAGCAGCAGCGCGCCCGGGTCCCCGGGGGGCCCGTCCTCGTCCTCGGCCGCGAGCGGCGCCGCGTGCGCGGCCGGGGGCATGGCGGCGGCAAGCTCCCGTATCCGTTGCAGGTCACCCGGTTCGAGCGGACCCACACGCCACGCGTCATGGTCGGTGACGCTGAGACCAGGCAGCAGCCGCCCGCGCGCCGCGAGTTGCAGGCCGAGTACGGCCGCGGCGCCCCAGAAGGCGGCGGTGGCGTCGGCACGCGCGGCGCGGGCGCGCGTGAGCGCGGGCAGCGCGACACGTACGGGCAGCACGCGGGCGCGTACGGAAACGGCCCGCACGCCCGGGCCGTCCGGCACGACGACGGTCACGTCCTCGACGGGGCCGGGTCCGGGCGGCGGCTCCTCACCGGGGCGCCAGAAGGCGACCCGGCCGGTGCGCGCGGGATCGCCGGGCACGAAGACGGCGGTGCTGCGGCCGAGCTGAGTGATCTCCGCGGGAGTCGCGGGGCAGGAGGGGGATGACACAGGCTGACGCATTCCTCAAATTTGACTAGTGAACGCCGGAACGGCCGAGGGTAGCGGACAGTCGCGCCGGGCGGACGACTTCGCCGTGTGACGCCCATCACTTCCCGGGGCCCGTGGGTGTAGCTAGCCCCCCGTCGGCACCGGGATCTGGCACCCGCCTGTTCGGGGTGGTGACATCATGGCCCCGCATGGTCACTCGGGCCTACGTTTCCACAGGTAAGGCCGTTACGTGCGCAGCACACCCGCCACCCGCCATCGGAGACGCCATGCCCCAAGCCACCGCTGTAGCCACCTCCGCACCCCCGACGGGCAGTGACTTCGCGCCACTGCTGCGCGAGATACGAGCAGCGGGCATGCTCAGGCGCCGCACCCTCTGGTACGCCGCCGGCATCACCCTCAACGCGGCCGTCCTCATCGCCATCGGGACCGCGCTCGTCATGATCGGTGACTCCTGGTGGACGCTGGCCCTGACCATACCGGCGGCCGTGTTCTGGGCCCGCACCTCCTTCGTCGGACACGACGCCGGGCACGCGCAGATCACATCCAACCGCCGCGCCAGCGCGGTGATCGGCCTCATCCACGGCAACCTGCTGCTCGGCATGAGCCGCGCCTGGTGGAACGACAAGCACAACCGGCACCACGCCAACCCCAACCACATAGAGAAAGACCCCGACGTCGGCGTCGGCGCCCTCGTGTGGACCCAGCACCAAGCCGTGCTGCGGCAGGGCTTCACCCGCTGGCTCACCCGGCACCAGGCCCGCCTGTTCTTCCCGATGCTGCTGCTCGAAGGGCTCAACCTGAAGGTCTCCGGAATCCGGGACCTGCGCAGGCAGCAGCCGCGCGAACGCGCCGTGGAAGGCACGCTGCTGGCTTTGCACTACGCCGGATACCTCGGCCTCCTGCTGACCGTGATGAGCCCCGGCAAGGCGGCCGTCTTCGCGCTCGTCCACCACGCGCTCTTCGGGCTCCACCTCGGCATGGCCTTCGCCCCCAACCACAAGGGCATGGAAATGCCCGACCCCGACCCCGACGGCGACCGCTGGGGCCATCTCAAGCGCCAGGTGCTGACCTCACGCAATGTGCGGGGCGGCGCCGTCACCGACTGGATGCTCGGCGGTCTGAACTACCAGATCGAGCACCACCTCTTCCCCAGCATGCCGCGCCCCCACCTGCCCCTCGCCCAGCCGCTCGTCCGCGCCCACTGCCTCGCGCACGGCCTCCCGTACGCGGAGACTGGACTCATCGACTCCTACAGCCAGGCACTGGGGCATATGCACGCGGTCGGCGCCCCGCTGCGCTCGGGCGTGGAACTGGGCACGCCCCGCACGCGTTGAGGAGTAAGAAGCGGCACACGCCGTTTGAGGAGGCAAGAAGCGATGTCGAACCGTGCGAAGGTCGCCGTCGGTGGAGTGGTCACAGGAGTGGTGCTGCTGTGGCTGCTGCCGAACTGGATAGCGCTGCTCGTCATGATCGGGGTTCCGGTCGGCGCGTATCTGCTGCTTGACTCCTCGCAGCGCGGCAGGCTGCGCAGGGTCTCCCGCAAGCAACTGGGGCGCTGACCGGCCCAGGCGGTGCAGGACCCGGGGGCCCGCGGGCCCCCGCAGTGCCCGGCACGCGAGGAGCCAGGCGTGCCGGTGGTACGTACGGGAGGGAGATCCGCGCATGGGCGGAATGGTCATAGCGGTGTGCAGCAACGCCGAGCACGAATTCAGCAAACCGGCCAGAGACCACATCAGGCTGCTGACAGGACTCGGCGTGGAAGGTGACGCGCATCTCGGCGTCACCGTCCAGCACCTGTCGCGGATCGCCCAGGACCCCACCAAGCCCAACCTCCGCCAGGTCCACCTCATCCACGAGGAACTGTTCGCCGAAGTGGCCGAGGCGGGCTTCCAGGTGGAGCCGGGCGAGCTGGGCGAGAACATCACCACGCACGGCGTCGACCTGCTGGGCCTGCCCACAGGCGCCCTGCTGCGTCTCGGGGCCGACGCCGTCGTCGAGGTGACGGGGCTGCGCAATCCCTGCCTCCAGATCGACGCCTTCGCCGACGGACTGCTGAAGCAGGTGGTGGGCCGGGACGAGGACGGCGGCATCGTGCGCAAGGCGGGGATCATGGGCGTGGTGCGCCAGGACGGCGCCGTCCGCCCTGGCGACGCGATCCGGGTGGTGCTTCCGGCCGGCCCGCACCGGCCGCTCGCCCGCGTCTGACGGGCCCCGTCCAACGGGCCCGCGCCCGCTCGCGCAGGGGCACGGCGGACACCGGGCGATCTGTCCGCCATGCCGGGGCGCGCGACTCACCCCCGGCAGGCTGTCCACCACACGCGCGTGAAGGCGACGCGCGTCCCCTTCGGCAGCGGGCCCGCCGTCCCGGACGGACGTGCGGCTACTCGGGCCGCACCGCCAGCGCGTCAAGACCGGCAAGCAGCGCGGGCAACCCGGGCCCCCGGCCGACCGGGAGGACCTCTCCCGGTTCGTCGTCGAGCAGTACGAACGCGATGTCGTCTGTCCTGGCCACCATGCTCCAGCCGGGACCGTCGGCGCGCAGCGTCCGCGCGGTCCCCGAGGCGAAGGCGGAGCGGACCCGGCCCGGTGGCGGGGGAGTGTCCATGTAACCGTGCGCCTCACGCAACACACGGCGCACGCCCCCGTGGCCGGAACCCGCGCCCTCGGCCGACTCCTCCGATGACGAACTGGCGGCCGCCCCGCCGTCACTCCCGGGGGATGTGAAGACCACGTCGTCGTCGACCTGCTGCCGCCAGACAGCCCACCGCAGCGCGATCTCATCCGCACCGAGCCGCCGCTGCGCCGGACCCCACCTCTCGCAGTCCGGCGGGCTGAGCGGCGGCTGGGTCAGCGCGCCAGGGCCGCTGCCTGGCGGGGGATCATGCGGCGCGGGCAGCCCGGGGGCGGCGACGGCCACCGCCAGCGGCCAGCCGGGCAGGGCGGCCACGATGGTCCGTTCGCCGGGCGAGAGGTCGTAGGCCATGCCGCAGTCCCAGGCGGCGATGGCGCACGCGACGAGCGAGACGTCATCGGTGACCACCGTCCAGCGCGCGCCGTCGCCGTCCTGGCCGAGCACCAGCCCGTACCCGCCGCTGTACGGTTCCAGGCCGAGGACCCCGCACACCTGCGGGTAGTCGTCGCCGAGGACGCTGGGAAACTGAGCCGGCGTGAGCAGCACCGCGGTCAGCACATACAGCGCGTCGTCGCTGGTCTCATCCGTTGTGGGCACCCCGGCCTCCCCTTTCCGTTGCCTTGTCCGGCGCACCCTAACCAGCCAGTAACCTCGGCGTCGATACCCTGACCACCCCCTTTGTGGCCGCGAGAGGTGTGCAAGCGCTCCCACCGCCCGCGTCCGGGCGTCAGCACAGGGACGGCCGCCGGAGACCCCCTTCAGACGGCGGGCAGGCCGAGCAGGGACCGCGCCATCTCCTGCGGCGTCACACCACGTTCCCGGGCGAGAGTGACCAGGGCGCGGCGGGCCAGTTCGTGCACCCCGAAGGCCATCGCCTCGGGTGAGACCCAGCTCGCCGCCTCCGCGCTGAGCCGGTCGTCGTCGTCAGCCGCGGCCGCCACGTGCACGGCGGCCGCCTCGAACAGGTTGTGCGTCCCCTTCTGCTGCCGTGGAGGCCTCGGGGGCCGTGGCGCCAGCCATACCTCGTTGATGAGCCGGCGCAAGTTACGGAACATATTGCGTCACTCCTCCCTGCGAGTCGTGTGCGTCTGTCAAGTCTGCCTTGCCGCCCCTAGAGTTGACTGTTCAGACGAGGTGCCTGACGGATACCGAAGGGACGCCAGCGACATGCGGCGATACGACTGGCTGCGAGAGATCCGGCAGCTCGATCCCGAGCGTGACTTCCTCCAGATCTACCGCATCACCGTGACGCACGAATTCCCCTGGGACCTCACACGCGCCCTCGAACTCGCCTTGTACCGCACCTACGCCGTGCCGAGCATCGGCCGTCTGCTGGCCGCGACCTCGGAGTTCACCGAGCGCACGCAAAAGCGCTACGACGACACGGCACTGCTGCTCGACACCGTCGTCGAGCACGGTTTCACGAGCGCAGAGGGCCGCACCGCCATCCGCCGGATCAACCAGATGCACCACGCCCACGACATCAGCGACGACGACATGCGCTACGTACTGAGCACCTTCGTCGTCATGCCCAAGCGCTGGCTGGACGCGTACGGCTGGCGGAGGCTGTCGGATCACGAGAAGCGCGCCTCCGCGATGTACTTCCGGACCCTCGGCGCGCACATGGGGATCACGGACATCCCCGAGACCTATCTCGGCTTCGAGCGGTATCTCGACGCCTACGAGGACGCGCACTTCGGCTGGGACGAGGACGCGCGGAAGGTCGCCGACGCCACCCGCGAACTCATGTCCTCCTGGTACCCGCGCCCAGTCGCCGCCCTCGTGCGCGGGGCCACCCTCGCCGTCCTCGACACCCCGCTGCGCCGCGCCTTCCGCTACGAGCCGCCGAGCCCGCTGGCCACCTCAGCGGTGCGCGGCGCGCTGCGGCTGCGCGGCAAGGCCGTCCGTCTGCTGCCACCGCGCCGCCGACCCCACTACGCCAGGCAGAACTGGGAGATCAAGGGATACCCCCACGGCTACCTGATCGCTGACCTCGGTACGTTCCCCGCCGAGCGGCGGGCACGCGGCGCGCGGCGCGGCACCCACCCCGGCTGCCCGGTGGCCCCCTCGCCGCGTCCCCGCTGACGCCCTCCGAAAAGGGCGGCAACGAGCCGCCGGTCCTCGGCCGTACGTGGCCAGTCGCACGGGCCACGGCGCGCCCCAGTTCCCGCGCCGCGTGACCTTCCGCGTGCACCGCGCCCGGCCCTCTGCCGTATCCGGGGGCATCCGGGTGCCGCGAGGGAAGTTCGCACAGGACGCCGCGACGGGGGCGCAACCTCTCCGCCGTACGCGGTCGGCCGCCGGGCCACGCGCACCCTCGCGCGCGGGTGCGCGCGTAGTGCTCAAGCGGTGCGCGACGCGAGCACGAGATAGCGCTCGTCCGTGTCCTCGTACGACTCAAGCCGCCAGCCGCAACGGGCGAGCAGCGGGCGCAGCTGGGGCTCCGCCCGCTGGTCCCCGGGGGTCAGCGACCGGCCCTGCCGCGCGGCGAGCGCGGCCCGCCCGATCGGATGGAACAGCGCGAGCCGCCCGCCCGGGCGGGTCACGCGGGCGAGTTCGCGCAGACCCGAGGCGGCGTCCGGCAGATGGGAGAGGAGTCCGGCCGCGAACACGGCGTCCAAGGCGCCGTCCCGCAGCGGCAACGCGCAGACGTCCGCGACCGCGAGCGCCCCGCAGGCGTCACGGTTGGCGCGCATGGCGGCCGACAGCATCGCCGGGGTGACATCGGCGCCGATGACCAGCCCTTCGGAGCCCACGGCGGCCCGCAGGGCGGGCAGCGCGCGGCCCGTCCCGCACCCCGCGTCGAGCACCGCCGCTCCCGGGCGCGGCGCGAGGAGCCGTACGGCCGCCTCGTAGGCGGGGCCGTCGTCGGGGAACCGGGCGTCCCAGTTGTCGGCTCGCTCAGTGAAGAACTCCCGGGTGTGCGCGAGAGAGCGGGGCTGCTGATCGCTCATGAGGTCCTTACCTTCCCTGTCTCTGTTCGGCGTCTCTTGCTCGGCGGGCGCGCGCACGCGCGCGGGTGCCCGCCGCATGTTGATGCGCGTGGGCCCGTACGGCATGGTCCGCGTGCCGTGTCAGCGCGCGGTCTGCGGAGGCGTGTACCGGCGATCGCCAGGGGCCCGCCGGGTCGTGCCGAGGCGCTGACCACCGCTACGGCCGACGCCGGTCTGGTATCCGACGTGCTGGCTCCACTGGTCCGGCCGGTCCGGCGGGCGGGCGCCCGGTAGCGGCCTCCGTCGCCCGCGTGACGCGGGCGCCCAGGGCCCGCAGATACTCCACGAGCTCCGGCGGCTCGTGGACCTGGAACTCGATGCCCGCCGTCGCCAGCCGCAGTGCCAGCCACTCCAGTGAATCGGCCGCGCTGTGCAGTCGGCAGCTGTGCTCGTCCAACGCGCTCAGGTCTCCCGGCGCGTCACCCAGCCGTCCGTTCACCTCCTCCAGGGGCGCGTGGAAAGTGACGATCGCCCGGTAGGTGGGGGCGAGACCGTGCAACTTGCCGGTCACGTAACTGGCGGCGTCACCGGTCGGCAGCTGACGGGGCGGGGTCCGTACGCCCGTGGGGCGCGGCTCCCGTATCCGGTCGACCCGGAAGACGCGCCAGTCGTCCCGGTCGTTGTCGTACGCGACGAGGTACCACCGGCGGGCGGCCGCCACGAGCCGGTGCGGCTCCACCAGCCGGTCGCTCTCCGCCGCGTCCCCGGCCTGGGCCGCGGTGCGGCCCCACACCGCGCGGTAGCGGAAGCGCAACCGCTCATGACCCGTCACCGCGGCGGCGAGCACACTGAGCGTCTGGGGATCGACGCCGGGGCCGTCGGGGAGGCGCAGCGGGACGGTGGCGGCGTTGAGCGCGCCGACCCGGTGCCGCAGCCGGGACGGCAGCACCTGTTCGAGCTTGGCCAGCGCGCGCAAGGACGCCTCCTCGATGCCGTTCACCGCCTGTCCCGCGGTGCCGCGCAGCCCGACGGCGATGGCCACCGCCTCCTCGTCGTCGAGCAGCAGCGGTGGCATGGCCGCCCCGGCGACCAACCGGTAGCCGCCGACCGAGCCCATCGTGGCCCGCACCGGATAGCCGAGTTCGCGCAGCCGCTCCACGTCGCGGCGGATGGTGCGGGCACTGACCTCCAGCCGTTCGGCGAGTTCGCTGCCAGGCCACTCGCGGGGCGTCTGGAGGAGAGACAGCAGGCGCAAAAGGCGCCCCGGAGTGTCAGTCATGGTGCTCAGGATGCCAGCGATGCGCTGCGAAAGCGGACGGGACCTGTCCTGAATACCTCGTACTCTCCTATCAACTTCTCCTCGACGTACGCGTTCCCGGCCTCGGCCAGGGGCGCGTCCGCCGTCGAGCCGAGTCCATCGCCGCACCTGGGGAGCCCGCACCGATGACCCTTCACGCGCCCGACGCTCTGAGCATGACGTGGAGTGAGGTGTGCGCCATGCGGCTGGGCAGGCATCACCTCGCCGCGCCGGCGGCCCAGGGCACCCAGCCCGCCGACATCGCAGCCGCCATGTGCGGCGCGCACGCCCAGGTGCTGAGCGCGGCCGAGCTCAGCATCGGCCTGCGACTCGACGGCGGTACGCGCGCGGACGTGCGCGCCGCGCTCAGGAGCGAACGCACCCTCGTCAAGACGTACGGGCCGCGCGGAACGGTGCATCTGCTGCCCGCCAGGGACCTGCCGCTGTGGACCGGCGCACTGGGCGCCGTCCCCCAGCCGTCGAACCCGCTGCCCCAGCACGCACGGCTGACTCCCGAGCAGACCGAAGAGATCATCGCCGCCATCGCTGACGCGCTGCTCGACACGGAGCTGACCATCGACGAGCTCAGCGATACCGTCATCTCCGCCACCGGCCCGTGGGCCGGAGATCTCGTCATACCCGCCTTCCAGGGCATGTGGCCACGCTGGCGCCAGGCCATCACCGCCGCGGCGAACAGAGGAGCGCTGTGCTTCGGCGCTGGCCGCGGCCGCAAGGTCACCTTCACCCACCCCGAGCGGTGGCTGCCCGGCTTCCAGCCCGCTGACGGCCCGACCGCGCTCGCCGAGCTCGTCCTGCGCTATCTGCGCGCGTACGGACCCGCGACGCCCGCGCACTTCGCGCAGTGGCTGAACGCCCCCCGGCGCTGGGCGGCCGAGCTGTTCGACTCCCTGTCCGGACAGCTGCGCCAGGTCGACGTGGACGGCACCACCGGGTGGCTGGCGGCCGACGACCTCGCGGCCCCGGCGCAACCGCCGCAGGGCCTGCGGCTGCTCCCCTACTTCGACGCGTACACCGTGGGCTGTCACCCGCGCACACTCCTGTTTCCCGGCCGGGCCGCCGAGCGTGCGCTGAGCCGCACCGGGCAGGCGGGCAACTTCGCCGTGCTGCTCATCGACGGCGTCACCGCCGGGGTGTGGCACCAGCGCCGGTCCGGGCGCCGCCTCCACGTCACGGTCGAACCGCTCGACCAGCTGTCCGCCACCGGCCTCCGCGCACTCGACGATCAGGTGGCACGCGTCGGACAGTTCCTTGAGGCTGAGCCGATACTGACGGTCGGTGAGGTGACGGTCGGCGCGCACGCCTAGGACGGGCCCGGTGAGCCGAGCGGGCGGGCACTGGCGGCTGATGACGAACTTGACCGCCCATGTTCGCGATTCGACCGGATCATCACTCAAGGTGACGTTTTCCGTGCGTCACCGCGACGCGAAAGGCAGCATGTCGTCGCTGTGGCGGACACGGCCCGGCTGTCGCGAGCCGGATTGCGCCCCTTCATGGAGGTCCCTCCCGTGGTGAAGAGGACATCGCCGCCGCGGAGAGGGCACCACACTGGCGTGGCAGGCGGGCTGCCGTCCGGGTGGACGGTCGGGATCTTCCCCGTGTGGGTACGTGACTGGATATCGGCTCGCCACAGGACTGTCGTCATCGGCTCAGCCATGTCCGCATCGTGTGCCAAGGCGAGAACAACGGCATGTCAAAGCCAAGGCTGGGTTGCCGAGAAGCCGACGGTGAGCAAGGCTGGCACGGCAGTTACGGGGAATGCCGGACGGGGAGGCGAGGGGCATGGCACTGACCAAAGGGCTCGACTGGCTGCTGGACGACTTGACCAAGCGGATTGAGCACATACGTCACGCGTTGGTGTTGTCGAACGACGGCCTGGTGACCGGAGCGAGTGCGTCGCTCGTCCGCGAGGACGCAGAGCATCTGGCCGCTGTCTCATCGGGCCTGCACAGCCTCGCCAAGGGTTCGGGCCACCATTTTCGGACAGGTCGGGTCCGTCAGGTGATGATCGAGTTCGAAGAAGGCGTGCTGTTCGTGACGGCGGCGGGCGACGGCAGTTGTCTGTGCGTACTCAGTCACGAAGAGGCGGACGTCGGGCAGATCGCCTACGAGATGGCCCTGTTGGTCAATCGCGTCGGCGAGCATCTGGGCGTCGAGGTACGCCAGCAGAGCGGCGCCACGGGCGGGGTGTAGACCACCGGAGGCCCGGCCGCCCAGAGTTATCCACAGGCTCCCCACGCGATGCCTTCCCGCAGCTATGGTCGTCACTGTCAGTGAGGGACCGGCTGGGGGAGGGCATCATGGCGGCAGGGGCAAGGAGCGAGCGGATGACGGCAGGGGCGACGGTCGCGCTCGGCAGCGCCGCACGCGAGCTGGGCTGGAAGCGGCGCGAGATGGAGCTGGCCGTGCGGCTGGGCGAGGTGCGCTCGACCAGTGGCGACGCGGCGACCAGGCGCCGCCCGACAGCGGCCGGTAGCCCGCCTGACCCGGCGCCGACGCCGGGCGCGTCCTGGCGGCGCCGGGCGGTGCGCGCGGAGATCGAACGGCTCGCGGCCGACAGCCGTGAGGCCGAGGCGCTGCGCGCGCGGCTGCGGCTGGTCGGCACAGCCGAGGCGGCGGACCTGATGGGCATCAGCCCCGGCCGCTTCACCCGCCTCGCCCGGGGCGGTTGCTTCAGTCCGGCCCACTTCTACGTCAACCGGTACCGGGCCGTCGTGTGGCTCTACCTGGCCGCGGAGCTGACGGAGTTCGCCGCGCGGGAGCCGGGGCTCAGGGCCGCCCGCACCCCGGAGCGGCTCCGGGCGGCGCTGAGCGCGGGAGTCGACTGGCGAGGCCGGAACTGGCGCGCCCGCAGGGTCGGCCAGCTGCTCACGCAGAGCGCTGACCCCTGGGAGCGGGCCGCCGTCTCAGCGGCCGTGCTCGGCCCTGAGGACCTCGCTGAGACCGTGCCCGACGCGGCCGAGCGGACATACCTGCGCGAACTCGACCCACCGCTGAGCCCGGTGCGCGCCGAGTCACCGCTCCTGCGCGAAGTCCTCGGCCAGGTGCTGACGGCGGACGAGCCCGACGAAGTGATCTGGCATCAGATCGGTCTGGCAACGGCGCTCGAAGAGGCCCGGCCGATCCGCCGCGCACCCCGCCGCGACGATGCCGACGTCCCGCCCTGCACGGCGCGTGACGCGGCCGCTGTGAAGACGGTGCGCGGACACACCGAGGAGTGCTCGGCCCGCGCCCGGCCGCGCGGCGTCTGGGAGTGGCTGACGCGCACCGCGGTAGCCAGGCGCGCCCATGATTCCGGGCGCCCTCACAGCACCGGACGCCCCCACGGCGCCGCACGCCCGCACGACACCGGGCGTTCCCGCGGCACCGGGCGTTCGCAGGGTGCAGGAGGAGGGCGGACCACTGGCCGTCTCCGCAACACGCCCTGCTCCGGCGAGCAGGGCGGCGCCGCCCCAGGCGCAGGGGGACACCCCGCGACGGACTGACCGGCTGACCTCACCGCCGTGCGGGAAGGCAGAGCCCGGGGCTCGCTCACAGAGGGCTGAGCATGCGGGAAGACGGCAGGCGGCAGACGATCAGACCGGCCGGGGGAGCGTGGTCGGCGGCGCCGCCGCCAAGTCCAAGCACCGACCGCCCGCCTGGACATCATCCCAGAGAGCTGGGCTGGGACCGAGTTGCCGCCCTCAGTGAGCTGACCTCGTCGTTTGTCCGCGAATTCCGTGCATATTCCCGGTAACCGGGAGATCGTGCGAAGATTCCGTGCCCTGGCCCGTCCGGGCTGGGGGACAAGGGGAAACATTGTGAATCCAACCAGGCTCAGATCCGCCGTGGGGGCGGTACTGACGGTGGCTCTGTCAGCTGTGCTCCTGCCTGCCACGGCCGCGAGCGCCGCGGCTTCGGAGCCCCGTACGGTGGACAGTGCCACCACCGCGGCCTTCGGCCGCATAGCCGACGCCGTCCTGACCGAGCGCACGGCGGCGCTGCTGGACACGCGGTCGACCCGCCGAATAGCGCCGCTGTCCGACAAGAAGGCAGGCGTCTCGGCGCGCCTCGCGCGTGCGGAGGACACCTCGCTGTCCTCGCTCCGGACCCGTAAGGCACGGCTTGCCGCTCTGGGCGAGGCGTACACCGCCGCCGACACTCAGACGACCGTGGGAAAGACCCGCGTGAAGAACGGGCGCGCCACGGTCTCCGTCACGGAGACCACGACGCTCACCTACAAGAAGATCCGTGGCGACGAGCCGCCGACAACCGGTTTCCAGGCACATCACGAGCTGAGCTTCGCTGCCACACCAGACGGCAGGTGGGAGCTGACGGGCATCAGGCCCACGGACGACGGCCCCAGGGCGGTCAACGAGCCCGGCACGACGCCGTCGGTGGCCGCTGCCGAAGCAGTTCCCGCTGCGAAGCCCGCTTCTACGTCGCGGCCTGTCAGGCCGCAGAAGAAGCCTGCTGGTGCTTACAACTACGCGACCATGGCGTCCTATGCGGAGAAGTACTGGAAGAACTACAACCCGGCCTACCGGAAGTTCAACGACGCCGGTGGGGACTGCACCAATTTCATCAGCCAGGCCCTGAAGGCGGGCGGCTGGAAGCACGATTCCGGCTTGTACTCGGACTACCGCAACTGGTGGTACGACTCCTCGTATCAGTCCCTGTCGTGGGTGGGCGCCAACGAGTGGTCGTGGTTCGCGCTGCACACCAAGCGGACGTCCAACCTGGCCAACGTCTACTACATGGGTGTCGGGGACGTCATGCAGATGGACTTCGACAGGGACGGGTCCAAGGACCACACCATGATGACCACGTACCGGAGCGCGAGCGGCGTCCCGTACCTGACCTACCACTCGGTCAACACCTACCGTAAGTCGGTGGCGAGCATCGTGGCGTCCAACCCGCGTGCGCTCTACTACGCCTACCGCACCTGACGGTGCCCGCGTGGCCGTACGGCATGGCGGCACCGCCCGGCTGACGCCGGGTGGTCCGTAGGCCGGGTGGCAGCGGCCGGTCGGCCGTCGGCTTCTCACGCGCGGCATGACGGTGGGCGGCAACCCGGGTCCTTGGAGGCCCCGGACTTGCCGCCCACCGGAGACCGGCACGACCGAACGCGCCGAAGCCCGCAGCGAAACGGTGCGGGGGACACCGCAGGACACCGTGGGCACAGCGGGGCCTTGCTGACTCCGCGAGGCGGGCACGGTGGACCCCGCAGGGCAGGCACGGTGGGTACCGGAAGACCAGGCGAAGACGGGGGCGGGGGAGGGGGTGGGGGCGGGGCCCCATCGGGGCTCCCTTTCCTGGCGGGACGCGTGTCCTGGCCGACGGCCCGTACGGGCACGGGACTGGGCCCGTCCGTCAAGGACAGCCCCTCCTCAGCCCTGCGGGTGGCAAAACCGCAGGATGGCAGCGCATTCCGCGTCGACCCCGGCCTGGACCTGCGACGACAGCGGCTCGAACGGGGCGACCTGTGGCGCGCGTCCGGCGGCGCGGGCCCAGGTGGCGACGGCCAGCCCGTCGGCGATGACCGTCGGGCGGATGAGGCCGCCACCCGGCCAGACGTGGTGCTGGTACGGGGCGGGTACGGACAGCTCGCGGGTGCGGTATCCCACGAGGTAATCGTCGTAAGAGGGAAGCATGCGCACATCGGGCGCCGCGGGCGCGTCGCGCGGGTCCAGAGGGGCTTCCGCATGGCCGGTGAGCACGGACAGCGCACCGCAGGCGGTGAGCGCGCCGCAGTCGGCCAGTGCCTTCCAGGCTTTGCGGGCGAAGGTGAGCGGCAGGCCCGACCAGACCGCGAAGTCCTCCACCCCGGCCGGGGCATGCGCGTTCAGATAGCGGCGGGCGAGTTCGGTGACGGCGGCGTCGCCCTCCCACTGGGAATCCGCGGCCGTGTTCGGCAGCCAGTCGTCCAGCAGGACGTACGTCGTCTCGTTCGCGCGCTGTGGGCCGTAGCAGAGGATGCCCATGAGCGCCGCGTGCCGGATCAGGTGGAACGCCGCCTGCCCCTTCGGTTCGACTCCGAGAGTGGTGAGACGTTCGGTCAGTTCGGGCCGGGTGAGCGGGCCGTGCTCGCTCAGGGACCGCCGGATGAGACGGTCGGCGCGCTCGCGCAGTGCCTCGTCCAGGCCGAGTTGGCGGTATCTGGTGCCGGTCCCGGACAGGACGCGGGGGCCGAGGAGTCGCAGGACCCAGCGGGCGTCCGTACTGGGGATGGTGTGGAGAGTGCCGCGCAGGAACCAGCCGCGGACGATGCTCCGGTCGTCCTCGTGCGCGGCGCGGACGTGTTGCGCGCTGATGTCCCGCCCGCGGACCCGGATGCCCAGGTCCGCCGCGGTGGTGTCCTGTGCCTGCACGGCGAAGACGCGTCGTACGACTGCCTCCGCCGAGTCCTCCCTCACTCCGCCACCGATGGCCTGCGCGCGGACACGCCTCTCACGAACACTGTGCTGATCTGGCATGGGACAACCCTCCGGCGTACTCAGCGGCGTCAGGAAAACGCCGTGTCGAGGACGTCGGCGAGTCTGGCAATGTGGCGAGCATGGTCCAGTGCTGGATAGCGGGGTGGCGGAGCGGCCGCCGCGTCCCGTCGTTCGCGGCCCGCGCAGACCGGCAGGGCCCCCGGGCCGGTCGTCGCTGCTTCTCCGGCTCGCACAGTTGATCCACTCTAGCCGGGGCGCCGCGCGGCTGCCGCCTCCCCGACCCGGTGACGCTCGCTCCGCACCTGTGCCCTTGCTCTTGCCGCTGCCCCTTCTGCCCACCCCCTTCGATCTTGCTCAGCAAGCATGGGAGGAGGGTCTGACACAGGCCCAACCCCACCCCAAGCCCAAGCCGAAACCGCTCCGCCGACGGCCGCTGTTCTCCAGAGCGAGAGCAGCTTGCCTCGAACGGGCAGGCTCGCGCACCGCACCGCACCCGCCGCACTGCCCCCCGCCGCACCGCACCGCGGCTCAGAGCTTGGGGGCGTAGGGCGCCATGCCGATGATGAGGATGGAACGCTCGCCGTGTCCCGTGCCCTCGCCGAGGCGAACCGGGCCGACGTAGTGGCTGACCCGGTGGTCGTGTACGGCGTAGCCGTCCAGGGGGTCGGTCAGGGTGAACCGTGCGTGGATGGCGTCGGGAGGCAGGTCGTCGGGCTGCTGTCCGGCGCTCTCCGGCGTGGCGATGACGTTCTCGCCGCCGCTGATGTTGTCGCAGCCGACCAGGTGGGCGAAGGTGAAGGTCGCGGACGAACCGCCGTCCTGGTGCAGGCAGTCAGGGGAGGAGACGGCGACCTCCGCGCGGTCGCGCACGGCCAGCTTGATCATGTGGACGCCGATGTACAACGGGGCCCGGTGCAGCTCATCCAGCCACAGCGTCCGGTCGATGTCGCGGTGGATGAGGTGCAGGAGCAGCGAGTTGGCCCTGAGCGCTTCGGGGATGTCGGGCAGTCGGCGCCGCATGTCCGGGTATTCCGGGTTGTGGCCGTCCTGCCAGTACTCGGTCACTGTGCCGTGCTCGGTGTCCGGGGTGCCGGGAATGAAGGACAGCTCCCGGGTCCACGGCAGGTACACGGCGTGTGAGTATCTGCGGAACCTGTGGGTCGCCGGGGCGTAGGGGTCCGGTGGCAGCTGGGCGAAGGCGTCGGTGATCTGCGCCAGGTCCCCGGTGGGTGCGGTCGGGCTCAGGCCGAGGTCCCGCGCCTGGTAGCGGGTGAAACCGAGGCTTCGGAGGTCGCCCGGGTCGGTGGCCGTGTCGCGGGTGGTCGTCAGACTGCGTACGGACGGGGTGTCCTCCATGAGTGCCTCCCAGCGCCCCCAAGGATTCGGGTGATGTCTCCTTGGATCTCCCCGGTACCCCCATTCCCTCCCCATAGGCTCACACACCGCTCAAGGAACGTCCTGACGGGACCGCCATCCCGGTGACTGCGAGGCGCTGACCTGGGGCGCGGCGACCCCATGCGTCGTGCCCCCCTGCACCGCGCCCCCGGGCGGGACACAGCCGGGCGCGAGGGCGGGACCAGGGGTGGTCATCAGGCCCGTCAGGTCGTCCACCACCCCGGTGAGGCCGCCGACGCCCGCCGCCGCGCGCTGGCGGTGTGCCCCCGAGCCCCGCACGTCCAGTCGTTTGAGGAACGCCGTGACCACCTCCTCGTCCCCGTGCTCTTCGAGTGCCGGGCGGATGTGTGCGAGCAGCCGCCCGCCCCGCTCTGGCGCGGGCAGGATGTCGCCGGAGAGCGCGTCGGCGCCCCGGCCCGGCCAGCCGTCGCGGGTCGCGAACCAGTAGGCGGAGCGCAGCAGTTCGCCGCACGAGCGCGGGCCGGGGTCCCCGGCCCGCACCCGCTCGGTCGCGGTCGTCACGAGCCCTCTGACGACCGCTGCGAGTGCCGCGGAGTCCGCCGCGTCGGCGGGGACGTCCATGCAGCGGATTTCCAGGGTCGGCAGCCGGGGATGCGGGCGGATGTCCCAGAACGGCAGATCCGCGTACGGCATCGCGCCCGCTTCTCCCATGGCGGCCGCGTTCCGCTGGTAGTGGTCGAAGGACTCGGCGTACGGAGGCGGCCCGAGACAGGGAAACCGGACCCGGATCACCGAGCGCCAGCTCGCGTACCCCGTGTCCCGGCCCCCGTGGAAGGGCGAGTTCGCACTCATCTCCACCAGCAGCGGCAGCCACGGCCTGAGATGGTTGCCGACCAGGGTGGCGACCTCGCGGTCGGGCAGGTGCACATGGACGTGGAGTGCGGAGATGGCGTAGTCGTCGATCATCGTGCGGAACAGGTCCACACTCGTCCGGTACCTCGGATGATCGCCTACGGGCACGGGACCCGCACCCCCGATGACAGGCGTGCCCGACGGGCAGACCCGCAGTCCCTCGACCGCTGCGGCCGCCGCGACACCCGCCCGCAGCCGCACCAGTTCCTCGTGCAGCCTCGCGGGCGTCGCGCACGGCGGCGTCTTGGTCTCGATCTGGTAATCCGTGAACTCCCCGGAGACCAGGTCACCCAGCGCCGAAGCGGCGCGTGCGACCACCCGCGGCCCGGCGGGTTCCACGGCCCGGCTGTCGGGGCGTACCAGGAAATACTCCTCCTCGACGCCCACCGTGGGTATCCATCCGCTGTCCGGCGCCGCGTCCATGATCCGCTCTCCTCCGCTGCTGCCCATCGCCTCCCCATCGCCTCACCCTTCCCCGCGGCGCCCGCTCTGTCGCGGCGCGCGGAGTAACCGGAAGGCGGTGCGCCGCCTTCAGAGGTGATGCGCTGCCTCCATGGGACAGCGGGGCGGTGGCGGGCGCCAGTCAGGACGCTGGGGAGCCGGGCGATCACCGCCTGTCGCGCGTGGACACCCGTCTTCGGGGCACTCGCTGATGGTGACCGCGCCGCACGGGCGGCCGGCGGCCCCGGTCGGACGATGACCGCTGTGGCCGCTCAGCCGCCCGGGCACGCGCACACGGAACAGCCCGGAGCGGAAGGATGCCCATGACTCTCAGGACCGTCGAACGCGGAGCACCGGCACCGAGGCCGCCGGCCGCGGTGCCCGCCGCGCGCGGGGCGCTGTCCGAACTCGTCAACGCGGTGCTGGCCGGACCGGCCGATGGCGGGTGCGGTGACGCGGCCGAGGCGGCGTCGCGTGAGGTCGTCCGCGCCGATCCGCTCGGCGATGATCTGCACCTGGCCCTGCACACGTGCTACGAGCTGCACTACCGCGGCTACGACGGCGTCGACCCTGACTGGGAGTGGCAGCCGGACCTGCTGCGGCTGCGCGGAGAGCTGGAACGGGCCTTCTACCACCGCGTACGCGACGAGGTCGCGGGCGGCACCGACCTCGACGCGGAACTCGACGCGCTGCTCGTCGAACCGGTGGACGGCTCCGGGCTCTCCCACCATCTGCGCCGCGAGGGCACGTGGGAGCAGGTACGGGAGCTTTTCGTGCACCGTTCCATCTACCAGCTCAAGGAGGCCGATCCCCAGGCGTGGGTGATTCCACGGCTGTCCGGGCGGGCGAAGGCCGCGTTGGTGGCGGTCGAGTTCGACGAGTTCGGAGCGGGCCGGGCGGAGCGGGTGCACTCCCAGCTCTTCGCGGACCTGATGGCCGCGGCGGACCTCGACGCACGGTACGGCGGGTACGTGGACCTCGTACCGGCCCCCACGCTCGCCGTGGTCAACCTGATGTCCTACCTGGGGCTGCACCGCGCACGGCGCGGCGCCATGGTCGGCCACTTCGCCACCGGGGAGATCACCTCGGCCCCCGGCGCGAAACGGATGCTCCAGGCGCTCGACAGGTTCGACGCTCCGGCCGCCTGCCGGCACTTCTACAGCGAGCACGTCGAGGCGGACGCCGTGCACGAGCAGCTGATGCGCCGCGAGGTGATCGGCGGGCTGCTGGAGGCCGAGCCGGAGCTGCGCGGCGAGGTGGTGTTCGGCATCCAGGCCACGAACTTCCTGGACAGCCGGTTCGCCGGGTACGTACTGAGCCGCTGGCGACGCGGCGCCCCGTCGCTCCTCGGCCCGCTGCTGCCGCGCTGACGGCGGCGGACAAGCCATGCGGAGAGTTGCGCGGAGAGTTACTAGTGGGGCGAAAAGCGCCGGTCGATCGCGGTTCATCACCCTGGTCCCTACCGGAGGCGGCAGCGCGCCGCGCGCTGATGAGGCGATGGCATTCGCGCGGATACGGCGTCCTTGACACCGGCCGCGTGCGCGAGCGGATAATGGCTTCCGGATGCGGGAGGGGTCCCGGGGGTGGAAGACCGAGCGTCGCAAGGGTTTCAGAGTGCTCTTACTTTTCTCAGTGCCGGGCTGAGCGCCACAGCGTCGGTCCTTATCGCCCTCGCCGCCCGAGAGAGCGACAGCAACCAGGCGTTCCTGGTGTTCAGCGCCATTTTCGTAGCCATCCTCGGTGTCGCCTGGTTTCTCATGTTCGTGATGAGATCCGGGAGCGGTGAGGCGTCGCCCTCGGGCACCAAATATGATGTCTTTCTTTCCAGTCCCATGGCGTCCTTCTCCTCCAATGAGCAATACGAAGCACACCGTCGGCAGATCCGCCGGGTCATCGAGGCGCTGGAGCGGAACTGCCAGTTCACGGTCTACTACGCTGGCCTGCACCTGCCTGATCAGGGCAGCTTCCAGCAGCCGGACATCGGCGCGCAACGAGACGCGGCGGCGTTACGTGACAGCGCGAGATTCCTGTTGGTCATGCCGCTGCCGCTCGTGACGAGTTGCTATGTGGAAGCGGGGTACGCGCTCGCCCTGCGCAAGCCGTCCATCTACTACCACCACGAGGACGCGCCACTTCCGTTCATGCTGCGGCAAGCCGCGCAATACAGCACCGACTTTCCTCGCTGCAAGAATTACAAGTACTTGGCGATCGATAATATCTTGCGCGACATTGAAGCGAACAAGAGTTCACTCTTCGACTAGGAGTCCTTTGTGTCTCAGCAAGAAAGCTCCGCGCGACTGGGTGCTCTGCTTCGTGCCCGCAGCCTTTCGATCAGTACGGCGGAGTCCCTGACCGGCGGGATGCTCGGAGCGGTCATCACCAGCACCGCGGGAGCGTCCGACTACTACGTCGGGGGAGCCATCACCTACGCCACCGAGTCGAAGGCCCGCATCCTCTCCGTAGCGGAGACGGTCCTCGCCACCGAGGGACCGGTCAGCCCCGCGACAGCCGAGCAGATGGCGAACGGCGCCCGTCTTCTCTTCGGGAGTTCCCTCGCCGTCTCCACCACCGGCGTCGCAGGCCCGACCGGTCAGGACGGCAAGCCCGTGGGCCTCGTGTTCATCGGCGTAGCGGACGGACAGCGCACGGAGAGCCACGAGTTCAAGAGCACCGGCACCACACGTGAGGAAGTCCGGCGGCAGACCGTCGAGCAGACCCTCGCCCTCCTGATCGAGCACCTGGAGAAGGAGTAGCAGGCCGCCGTGCGGCGGAGTGCCACACGGCGGCGCCTCTCCGGCAACGGGACGCCGCGAGACGCCGCCGGTCGGCGCGGTGGCCGCCTGCGAACGGGTCAGGCGTGCTTGCGGAAAAGCCCCTCCTGTACCACGGAGACCAGCAGCTTGCCCTCGCGGTCGAAGATCTGCCCGCGTGCCAGACCTCTCGCGCCCGTCGCGATGGGGGACTCCTGCTGGTACAGGAACCACTCGTCGGCACGGAAGGGCCGGTGGAACCACATGGCGTGGTCCAGTGACGCCATGTCGAAGCCACGGGGTCCCCACAGCGGCTCGACCGGCAGGCGCACCGCGTCGAGCAGTGTCATGTCGCTGGCGTACGTCAGGGCGCAGGTGTGCACGAGCGGGTCGTCCCCGAGCGGCCCCACCGCCCGCATCCACACCCCGCTGCGCGGCTCCGCGTTCTCCAGGTCCTCCGGCGTCCAGCGCAGCGGCTCGACGTACCGGATGTCGAACGCCTGGCGCCGCTCCATGCGGCGCAGCGCTTCGGGGAGTTCGCCCAGGTGCTCGCGGATCGCGTCCCCGAGTCGCGGGAGAGTTTCAGGGGCGGGGACCTCCGGCATGGGCACCTGGTGGTCGAAACCCGGTTCCGGCTGATGGAACGAGGCCGTCAGGTTGAAGATCGTCCGGCCCTGCTGGACGGCGACGACCCGCCGCGTCGTGAAGGAGCGCCCATCCCGTACCCGCTCCACCTGGTACACGATCGGCACCCCGGGGATGCCGGGACGCAGGAAGTACGCGTGCAGGGAGTGCACGGGACGGTCGCCGTCCGTCGTCCGTCCGGCCGCCACCAGCGCCTGGCCCGCCACCTGCCCGCCGAAGACCCGCTGAAGCGACTCGTCGGGGCTGCGGCCACGGAAGATATTGGCTTCGATCCGCTCCAGGTCGAGGAGGTCGACCAGGCGCTCGGCCGGGTTGGTCATAGAGGGTGCTCCTTTGTCGGCAGGGCTGCGCCCCGGTGCTCAGCTGCCGTACGCGGACGGCGCCTGGGAGGCTACAACTGGCCCACGTCGGTCACGCGTACCACCGCGCGGCTCTCCTCGTCGGAAGCCGCCAGGTCCACCTCGGCGGAGATGCCCCAGTCGTGGTCGCCGTTGGGGTCGGCGAACGTCTGGCGCACCCGCCACAGGCCGTGCTCCGGCTGCTCCTCGATGCTCAGCAGCTTCGGGCCGCGCGCGTCGGGGCCGGTGCCCAGCTCGTCGTACTCCTCCCAGTACGCGTCGAGCGCCGCACCCCAGGCGTCCGCGTCCCAGCCCGAGTCGGCGTCCATCTCGCCCAGCTCCCTGACGTTGTCCAGAGCGGCGAGCTCCACCCGGCGGAACAGCGCGTTCCGCACCAGGACCCGGAAGGCTCGGGCGTTCGTGGTGACGGGCCTGACCTGATCGGCCCGCTCCTGGGCCTCCTCCGCGGACTCCACCTCGGGGTTGGCGAGCTGCTCCCACTCGTCGAGGAGGCTGGAGTCGACCTGCCGCACCATCTCGCCGAGCCAGGCGATCAGGTCCTCGAAGTCGTCCGACTTCAGGTCGTCGGGGACGGTGTGGTCCAGGGCCTTGTACGCGCTGGCGAGGTAGCGCAGCACGATGCCCTCGGTCCTGGCCAGATCGTAGAAGGCGGTGAACTCGGTGAACGTCATGGCGCGTTCGTACATGTCGCGGATCACGGACTTGGGCGACAGCGGGTGGTCGCCGACCCACGGGTGGCTCGTGCGGTACAGCCCGTAGGCGTGCGAGAGCAGCTCGTCCAGCGGTCGCGGGTAGGTGACGTCCTGAAGCAGCTCCATCCGCTCCTCGTACTCGACGCCGTTCGCCTTCATCTCCGAGACGGCCTCGCCACGGGCCTTGTTCTGCTGGGCCGCCAGGATCTGCCGTGGGTCATCCAGCGTCGACTCGACGACCGAGACCATGTCCAGCGCGTACGAAGGGGACTCCGGGTCCAGGAGCTCGAAGGCGGCGAGCGCGAACGTCGACAGCGGCTGGTTCAGTGCGAAGTCCGACTGAAGGTCCACCGTCAGTCGTACGATCCGCCCCTCGGCGTCCGGCTCCGGCAGCCGTTCGACCACGCCGCCGTCCAGCAGCGAACGGTAGATCGCGAGCGCGCGGCGGATGTGGCGCAGCTGGTTCTTGCGCGGCTCGTGGTTGTCCTCAAGCAGCCGACGCATCGCGTCGAAGGCGTTCCCCGGCCGGGCGATGACCGACAGCAGCATGGCGTGCGTGACCCTGAACCGGGAGGTGAGCGGCTCAGGATCGGCCCCGATCAGCTTCTCGAAGGTGTTCTGCCCCCAGTTCACAAAGCCTTCCGGGGCCTTCTTGCGGACCACCTTGCGGCGCTTCTTCGGGTCGTCCCCGGCCTTCGCCAGCGCCTTCTCGTTCTCCACGACGTGCTCCGGCGCCTGCGCGACGACGAGCCCCGCCGTGTCGAACCCGGCCCGCCCCGCGCGGCCCGCGATCTGGTGGAACTCGCGGGCCCGCAGCGTCCGCACCCGCTGCCCGTCGTACTTCGTGAGCGCCGTGAACAGCACGGTCCTGATGGGGACGTTGACGCCGACACCCAGCGTGTCCGTACCGCAGATGACCTTGAGCAGCCCGGCCTGCGCCAGCCGCTCCACCAGCCGCCGGTACTTGGGCAGCATCCCCGCGTGGTGCACGCCGATCCCGTGCCGGACGTAGCGCGAGAGATTGCGGCCGAACTTGGTCGTGAAGCGGAAATTTCCGATCAGCGCCGCGATCTCGTCCTTCTCGGTACGCGTACACATGTTGATGCTCATCAGCGCCTGCGCCCGCTCCACGGCGGCGGCTTGCGTGAAGTGCACGATGTAGACGGGCGCCTGGCGCGTGTCCAGCAGCTCCGTCAGCGTCTCGGTCATGGGCGTCGTGCGGTACTCATAGCTCAGCGGCACGGGCCGGGTGGCCGACCGCACCACGGCGGTGGACCGGCCTGTGCGGCGGGCGAGGTCCTCCTCGAACCGCTTGACGTCGCCCAGGGTCGCCGACATCAGCACGAACTGCGCGCGCGTGAGTTCCAGCAGCGGAATCTGCCAGGCCCAGCCCCGGTCCGGCTCGGCGTAGAAATGGAACTCGTCCATCACCACCTGGCCGACATCCGCGTTCTCGCCGTCCCGCAGCGCGATCGACGCCAGGACCTCGGCCGTGCAGCAGATGATGGGGGCGTCACCGTTGACGGACGCGTCACCGGTGAGCATGCCGACGTTCTCCGTGCCGAACATCTTGCACAGCTCGAAGAACTTCTCCGAGACGAGTGCCTTGATCGGCGCGGTGTAGAAGGTGACCTCGTCGCGCGCCAGAGCCGCGAAATGCGCCCCTGCCGCGACCAGGCTCTTCCCGGAGCCGGTCGGCGTGGACAAGATCACGTTCGCCCCGGAGACCACTTCGATCAGCGCCTCTTCCTGGGCGGGATACAGCGAGATACCCCGCTCCTCCACCCAGGTCGAGAACGCCTCGAACAGGGCATCAGGGTCGGCGTTGCTCGGCAGCTGATCGATAAGAGTCACGCCCCCATACTGCCTGGTTTTCCCCAGGGGCTGGGAACCGGCCGTACGGAACAAGATCGTCCGCCGCTAGGCTGTGCCGAGCCGAACAGACCAACACCCGTCAAGGCGCGGGCGAGCAGGGGCGGGGAACGACGATGATGGGACCGGCGCATTCGCTGTCCGGAGCGGCAGCCTGGCTGGGGGTGGGGGCGGCGACCGGGGCCGCTGGTCATCCGATGCCCTGGCCGGTGCTGGTCGTCGGGGCGCTGATCTGCGCCGGAGCCGCGCTCGCACCGGACCTCGACCACAGGTCCGCGACGATATCCCGCGCCTTCGGACCCATCTCCCGCGGCCTGTGCGAAGTGATCGACAAGCTCTCGCACGCGGTGTACACGGCGACCAGGAAAGCGGGCGACCCTCGTCGTACGGGAGGTCACCGGACCCTCACCCACACCTGGCTCTGGGCGGTGATGATCGGCGGCGGCACCTCGGTGCTCGCCCTGACCGGCGGCCGCTGGGCGGTGCTCGGCATCCTGTTCGTGCACATGGTGCTCGCTGTGGAGGGCCTGCTGTGGCGGATGGCCAGGGTCTCCAGCGACGTACTGGTCTGGCTGCTCGGGGCGACCAGCGCCTGGATTCTCGCCGACGTGCTCAACAAGCCGGGCAACGGATCGGACTGGCTGTTCACCGGAGACGGCCAGGAGTACCTCTGGCTGGGGCTGCCCATCGTGCTGGGCGCGCTCGTCCACGACATCGGTGACGCTCTGACCGTGTCCGGCTGCCCGATCCTGTGGCCGATACCGGTCGGCCGCAAGCGGTGGTATCCGATCGGCCCGCCCAGGGTGATGCGCTTCCGCGCGGGCAGCTGGATCGAGTTGAAGGTGCTGATGCCGGTCTTCATGCTCCTCGGCGGCGTGGGCGGCCTCGGGGCTCTCGGTTTCCTCTGACATTTTCCGCCGTTGAGGCGTGACCTGTGCCGGGTCACGCCCCGCGCACTCGCGCACGCCCGCGTGGGCCACGGCGGTCGGTGCGTTTCCCGTGACAAGGGGGCGGCAAGGCTCCCTCGCTACGCGGCCGAGCCCGTCGGCGGTCCGGGCCGGTACCTGGGCCGCGTGCCCGCGCGCGGGGTGCGACGATGGGGCTCATGCGGATAAGCGGCACTGTGCGTGGGGCGGCCCTGGCCGTGGTGGTGGCCGGCCTGCTGGTCGGCTGTGACGGCGTCAAGGACAGCAGCGGGAAGCGGGACGGCGCCACCAAGGGGTCGGCGCCCCGTGCGGATGATCCGCGGCGTATCCCCGACGTGGGGGACAAGCTGGCGGCCAAGATCCCCAGCCGGACCCGGCAGGTGGTCGCGGTGTACGGCGACGGAGTGAACGATGAGGACGCCACCGTCGTGTTCTACGCCAAGCACGGCGACTCCTGGAAGCGGGACCGCGCCTGGCCCGCCCACAACGGGAGGCGCGGTTGGACGACCGACCACCGCGAGAACGACAAACGCAGCCCGGTCGGTGTGTTCTCGCTCAGCGACGCGGGAGGCGTGCTGCCCGATCCCGGCGCCCGGTTGCCGTACCACCAGGGGGCGGCGTTCGCCGCGCCGCACTACTGGCCCAAGACGCACTGGAACGACTTCGACTACGTCGTCGCAGTCGACTACAACCGCGTCAAGGGCGTCTCACCGCTGGACCCGACCCGCCCCCAGGGGCAGCGGAAGGGCGGCAGCATCTGGCTGCATCTCGACCATGGAAGCGGCACCTCGGGATGCGTCAGCCTGCCGAAGGCAGGAATGAAGTACCTGCTCAAGACGCTCGACCCGGCGCGCCACCCGGTCGTGGTGATGGGCGACGAGGCCAACCTGGCGAAGTGACGGGCTTCCCGGCGGCCGCGCCGTAACACTTCCCCGGGCGGGCGGGCGGGCGGTCGGTCGCGAACGGACCGGCAGGTGGACGGGTGTGCTCATCCGCGTGCTCGTGCCCGCCAGCGGGCGGAGACTCCCCGGTCACGAGGAGGCCCCGCCCGCCCGGTCAGCCGCTCGTGGCACGCCTCCGGCACGGGCTCATGCCGGAGGCGTCGCGCGTTACGCGGCGGGCTTCTCCGAATCGATGCCAGGACGCGGTTTCTTCCACAGCCCGCGCGTGAAGTCGGGGATTTCCTGCGGGGCGCCCTTGGCCCTGATGGACGCGTTGCTGAGCGGCACCGGGGCGGTCCACGTGGCCGCGTCGTACACGTCGAAGTCCGGCACCAGTCCGAGCCGCATGCACTGGATCAGCCGGAACAGCATGATGTAGTCCATTCCGCCGTGCCCGCCCGGGGGATTGGCGTGCTCCTTCCAGAGCCAGTGGTCCCACTTCGCGTATTTCGAGAAGTCGCCCCACTCGTCGTCGTTCATATCCGGTTCGAGGTAGATCCGTTCCGGATAGTCCTCGAAGACGCCCTTCGTGCCGCCGAGGATGTTGAGGCGGCTGTACGGATGAGGATTGGAGACGCAGTGCTCCAGCCGGATCACGCGACCCTTCGCCGTCTGCACGAGGCTGATCGACATGTCGCTCTCGATGTACGACTCCTTCCAGCTCGGGTCGCCCGGCGGCATGTTCTGCTCCCGGTAGGCGGCCAGCCCCAGCGAGGGAGAGCCGAAGGTGCTGATGCGGACGGCACGGTCACCGCGGTTGACGTCCATGTAGTTGGCGACGGGCCCGAAACCGTGGTTCGGGTAGAGGTCGCCGCGCAGCCGGGTGTGCCACAGCCGCCGCCATGGACCCTCGTAATACGTGGGTGAGAACATCAGCCCGCGCAGGTCGTGAATGTACGCTCCGGCGCCGTGCAGCAGATCGCCGAACAGGCCCGCGTGCGCCATCCGCAGCACGCGCATCTCGTTCCTGCCGTACGCGCAGTTCTCCAGCTGCAAACAATGCCGCCGGGTCCGCTCCGAAAGATCGACCAGCTCCCACAACTGGCGCATTTCCATAGCCAGGGGACACTCCACGCCAACATGCTTTCCGTTGAGCATCGCCGACTTGGCCATCTCGTAGTGCCAGTCCCACGGCGTCGCCACATAGACGAAGTCGAGGTCGGAGCGCTTGCACAGATTCTCGAAGTCGTGGTCGTTCTTGGTGTAGACAGCCGGGGCGGGCTGACCGGCGGCCGTGACCTTCTTGGCGGCCTTCTCGGTCTTCTCCCGCACCGGGTCGCACAGCGCGACGACCCTGACGCCCGGCAGCGCCAGGAACAGGTCGATCATGCTGCCGCCGCGCTCGCCGAGGCCGATGATGCCCACCCGTACGGTGGCCCGTCCCTCGAACGGCACGCCGATCATGGTCTTGCCGCGCTGCTTGGGCGCGGCGGCGGCCTCCGCGGGCGCCTCCTCGGTGCCTGCCGCGCCGGCGGCACCCGTACCCAGGGCGCCCAGGCCGAGCCCGGCTCCGGCGACGCCCGCGGTCCACAGCACCGAACGGCGGCTGGGGGAGGGGCCGTCGGGGGTATCTGTGCTGGCCGGATCGGTCGGGTTGGGGGGTGTTGCCTCGTTCATCGAGCCTCCTGGAGAGCTGACGGCGCGTGGCGTACGGAAGCCGTGTCTGGACCCTGGCTCGTGCGCGGCGTGTGACACAAGAGAGCGGAATTGGACTCTTGGGGCGAGGAGTTGGACTTCTGTGTCAGCCGGATGCCAGCCGAGGATCAGCCGGGGGCGGGCGCCAGGCGGGCAGGCACCGGTGGCAAGGAGTTTCTGAAAGTTCATGGAAATTCTTACTCGCCTCTTGACGTGCTCATCGCACGGCAGGCACGCTCCACTGCGAGGTCGCCGCCGCGCGGCGGGCGACCTCGCCTCCCCCCACCCGGCGGCCTGGCGCGTGGCTGCCTTCGAACGGCACCTGGATGGGTGCCCGCATGTCGAAGGAGCCGCTCTGTGCGCTGTTCACCCCGAATGCTCGGCGGAACGCTGGCCGTCATCCTCACCGCGACCGGGTCGGCCGCTCTCGCCCCCGCGCAGTCGCACGCGGCACCGCCCGGCGAGAAGACCGTGACCGCCACGCTCTTCGAGTGGAAGTACGACGCCGTCGCCAGGGCCTGCACCGACTCGCTCGGGCCCGCGGGCTACGGCTATGTGGAGGTCTCCCCGGCCACCGAACACATCGAGGGGGCGCAGTGGTGGACCTCGTACCAGCCGGTGAGCTACCGCATCGCCGGGCGGCTCGGGGACCGCGACGCCTTCAAGGCGATGGTGGGCGCCTGCCACGAGGCGGGCGTGAAGGTGATCGCCGACGCGGTCGTCAACCACATGTCCGCCGGGTCGGGGACGGGCACCGGCGGCACCGCCTACACCAAGTACGACTACCCGGGCACCTACCAGGACCGTGACTTCCACGGCTGCCGCGAGGACGTCAGCGACTACCGCGACCGCGAGAACGTCCAGAACTGCGAGCTGGTCGGCCTGGCCGACATCGACACCGGCTCTGACACCGCCCGTACGGCCATCGCCCGCTATCTGTCGGACCTGCGGTCGCTGGGCGTCGACGGCTTCCGGATCGACGGGGCCAAGCACATGGCGGCCGGTGACCTGGCGGCCATCAAGGCGAAGATGGCGGACCCCGGGCACTGGATCTCGGAGGTCATCGACCACGGCGGTGAGGCCGTCACGGCGGACGAGTACACGGGCCTGGGCGACGTCGACGAGTTCCGGTTCGGCGGACACCTCAAGACGGCCTTCCAGGGCGGGTCGCTCGCCGGGCTGCGCTCCGTCGGCGAAGGCAAGCTGCCCGGGCGGTCGGCGCGGACCTTCGTCGACAACTGGGACACCGAGCGGAACGGCTCCTCGCTGACCTACAGGGACGGCGCGGCCTACACGCTGGCCAACGTCTATCTGCTGGCCGCCGAGTACGGCTCACCGAACGTCTTCTCCGGCTACGAGTGGTCCGACAAGGACGCGGGGCCTCCCGGGGGCGGAGCGGCCGTCTGCGGCGCCGACGGCTGGACCTGCAACCACGCCAAGCCGGAGATCGTGGGCATGGTCGGCTTCCGCAACGCCGTGGCCGGAGCGGAACAGCGTGACTGGTGGGACAACGGCGGCACGGCCATCGCCTTCGGGCGCGGGGACAAGGGATTCGTCGCCCTCAACAACGGCGATGACGCACTGCGGGAGAGCTTCACGACGTCGCTGCCCGCGGGCACCTACTGCGATGTCGCCGAGGCCGCGCCCGGCGACTGCGCGGGCAGCACGGTGACCGTGGACGAGGACGGCACGGTCCAGGCCACCGTCGCGGCGAAGTCCGCTCTCGCGCTGCACGTCGGAGCCAGGAGCTGAGCCCCCCCGCACCGCGCTCGCGGCGAGCCCTGCTGAGCTCCATCCGGCTCAGCAGGGCTCGCCGCGGTCGGTGCAGCCGGCGAGGGTGCCCAGCAGTCCGCCGAGGAGTTCGCGCTGCTCCTCGGTCAGCGGCGCCAGGATGTCCTCCGCCGCGGACCGCCGTGCGTGGCGCAGCGCGCGGAGGGCGGCCCGCCCGGCGTCCGTCAGCTCGATCCGCACGACCCGCCGGTTGAGCGGGTCGGGCGCGCGGCGCACGATGTCGCCGGCCTCCAGAGCGTCCACCAGCGTGGTCACGGCGCGCGGGACGACCTCAAGGCGCTCCGCCAGGTCGGCCATGCGCGGCGGCTCGTCGTACGTCGCGACGGTACGCAGAAGCCGGGCCTGGGCGGGGGTGATGCCCAGTGGCTCCAGATAGCGCTTCTGGGCGCGGTGCAGCCTGCGGGTGAGGCGCAGCAGCTGTTCGGCGAGCTGACCGGAGGTATCGGTGGCGGGCATGGACCGAGGCTACCAGGACGTAGTTCATTGTGAGCATAGGTAACAATGGGCTATGCTCGGAAATCTTGGCGGCCGCCTCGTGGACGCCATGACGTTCCGGCCGGAGCCCCAGCCCGGGCGCGGACCCGGCGTGCCCCCGAGCCGCTCCCTGTCCTGAGACCGCCCCGAGACCACTCACCCCAGAAGGAGCCCATGCGCAGCGACGAACCAGAATGGACCCCACCACCCGCCGACCCCGAGCAACCTGCCCAACTGAGACGTATCGTCCGCCTCTTCCGCCCCTACCGCGGCCGCCTCGCGCTGGTCGGCCTCCTGGTGGCCGCCTCCTCGCTTGTCTCGGTGGCCTCGCCGTTCATGCTCCGCGAGGTGCTCGACACCGCCATTCCCGAGGGCCGCTCGGGACTGCTGACGGCACTGGTCTGCGGCATGATCGCCGCCGCGGTCGTCACCAGCGTCTTCGGTGTCCTGCAGACCCTGATCTCCACCACCGTCGGCCAGCGCGTCATGCACGACCTGCGCTCCGCCGTCTACGAGCGGTTGCAGCGGATGCCGCTGGCGTTCTTCACCCGCACCCGCACGGGGGAAGTGCAGTCGCGCATCGCCAACGACATCGGCGGCATGCAGGCGACCGTCACCTCCACCGCGACCTCGCTCGTCTCCAACCTCACCAGCGTGATCGCGAGCATCGTCGCGATGCTCGCGCTGGACTGGCGGCTGACCGTGGTCTCGCTCTGTCTGCTGCCGGTGTTCGTCTGGATCAGCCGCCGGGTCGGCAGGGAGCGCAAGAAGATCACCTCGCAGCGGCAGAAGCAGATGGCATCGATGGCCGCCCTCGTCACCGAGTCGCTGTCGGTCAGCGGCATTCTGCTGGGGCGCACCATGGGCCGGGCGGACTCGCTGACCAAGGAGTTCAGCCGCGAGTCGGAGCGCCTTGTCGACCTTGAGGTGCGGTCCAGCATGGCCGGCCGCTGGCGGATGTCGACGATAGGCATCGTCATGGCCGCCATGCCCGCGGTCATCTACTGGACCGCCGGGATGGCCCTGCAGACGGGCGGCCCCGCCGTGTCCATCGGCACCCTCGTCGCCTTCGTCTCCCTGCAACAGGGCCTGTTCCGCCCCACGGTGAGTCTGCTGTCGACGGGCGTGCAGCTCCAGGCCTCGCTCGCGCTCTTCCACCGCATCTTCGAATACCTCGACCTGCCGGTGGACATCGACGAACCGGCCCGGCCGGTGTCCCTGGAGAAGGTGCGTGGCGAAGTCCGCTTCGACCAGGTGGACTTCTCCTACGATCCCGAGAGCGGTGAGCGCGCGCTCAGCGGCATCGACCTCACGGTCCCCGCCGGTGGCAGCCTGGCCGTGGTCGGGCCGACAGGCTCGGGCAAGAGCACCCTGAGCTACCTGGTGCCCCGGTTGTACGACGTGACCGGCGGCCGGGTGCTCATCGACGGCGCCGACGTCAGGGACCTGAGCTTCGACACGCTCGCGCGCACGGTGGGCGTGGTCTCCCAGGAGACGTATCTCTTCCACGCCTCCATCGCGGCGAACCTGCGCTTCGCCAAGCCCGACGCGACCGATGACGAGATACGCGCGGCAGCGGAGGCGGCCCAGATCCACCACCACATCGCGGCCCTCCCCGACGGCTACGACACCCTGGTCGGCGAGCGCGGCTACCGGTTCTCCGGTGGCGAGAAGCAGCGGCTGGCCATCGCCAGGACCATCCTCCGCGACCCGCCCGTGCTCATCCTCGACGAGGCGACCAGCGCCCTCGACAACCGCACCGAGCACGCGGTTCAGCAGGCCATCGACGCCCTCTCCGCCAACCGCACGACGATCACGATCGCGCACCGGCTCTCCACCGTCAGGGACGCGGACCAGATCGTGGTGCTCGACGGCGGGCGCATCACCGAGCACGGCACCCATGACGAACTCATGCTGAAGCAGGGCCGGTACGCCAAGCTGGTGCGCCGGGACGCCCGGCTGCCGGCTCCGGTCCCCGCGGTGTGACGCTCCCGGCATGAGCCTGCCGGGAAGAACCCCGGCCCTGACGGCGAACGCGGCAGATCCGCCGCGTGCGGCGCCCCCAGGGTGCCGGTGAACGCGGCACATGGCGGAGGCGGAGGGGCGCGGCCAGCGGAGGCGGGCTCGGCCCCGTCAGCCGAAGAGCTTCCGCAGGAACCGGATCTGCTCGGCTTCCTGGTGGAGGCCGCCGCCCTCATGGCCGTTGAACCGCCAGACGCTCAGCCGCTTCTCTCCCGCGTAGTGGTGGTGGGCGGCGAACCCCGTCGAGGCGGGCGTCTTCTCGTCACGCAGGGCGGTGGACAGCAGCGCGGGAACGGTGGCCCGGGCGGCGAAGTTGAGCCCGTCGAAGTGGTCAAGGGTGTGCAGCACCCGCTCCACCTGGTCCCGCTGCCCCGCGCAGTACCGCGCCAGCTCACCGTACGGCTCGGCGTCCGTGATCTCGACGGCCCTGCGGATATGCGTCATGAACGGCGTATCCACCAGTGCGGCGGCCACGCCGGGAGCCAGCGCGGCCGCCACCAGCGCCAGCACGCCGCCCTGGCTGTGACCGGCGACGACGATGCGGGCCGGGTCCACGGCCGGGTGGGCTCGCGCGGCTTCGACGGCTCGTACGGCGTCGGTGTACAGCCGCCGGTAGTAGTAGTCGTCCGGGTCGAGGACGCCCTTCGTCACCATTCCCGCAACGGCGGGCCCGTCCGCACCCACCGGGTCCGGGGTGTCTCCAGGCCGCCCGGCGCCCGCCTGGCCCCGGGTGTCCATGACCAGCGTGGCGTACCCGGCGGCGGGCCACAGCAGCCAGTCGTGCGGGAGGGTGCGACCTCCGCCGTAGCCGATGTACCGCACCACGCAGGGCAGCGGCTCCCCTCCTTCCGCCGTTCCCCGGGGCGTCAGCAGCCAGCCGCGAATCCGGTGCCCGCCGAAACCGGAGAATGTCACGTCGTAGGTGTCCATCAGGGCGAGGCCCGCGTCATGCTCGGCGAAGTCGGCGTCGAGCGCGAAGCTGCGCGCCTCGGCGAGCGTACGGGCCCAGAAGGCGTCGAAACCCTCGGGCTCGGGGAGCGGCGGCCGGTAGGTATGGAGTTCATCAAGGGGGAGATCGACGAACACGGCGGGAACCTCCGTCGGGAAACGCTGGTTTGCGCTTGAGGCGACTCAGCTCGCTCGCACGGCCCGCAGGCTCTCCAGTCTCGTCCGGACCGCCTGCAACGCACCAGGTCTGCGTCCGGGAACGCGGGCGCGCAGCGCGACCAGCTCCTCCGCGAGCGCCTCGGCCCGCGCCGGGTCCGTCACGTGCTGCCACTGGTGGTGGGCGCGGTCCACCGCGCTCTCCACGTCCGGCTGGTCGGCCGTCTCACCGGCGGTCAGGCGGGTCGTGGCGGCGGCCATCCACAGTTCACACGCGCGCGCCGACTGACCCGCGAGCCGGGCCAGGTCGGCACGTACCTCCAGCCAGTGCAGCGCCTGCGGGGAGTTGGGCCCGGAGGACCGGAACGCCTCCTGTTCCCAGGCCGCCGCCATCGCGGCGGCCTCACTGTGCCGCCCGGCGTGCGCGGCCTCCAGTATCGCCCCGTGCGGATCGTGGGGGGCCGCGGCCGGGGAGCGGTCCGGCGCGTGGGCGGGCGGCGGCCCCGGGTCGGCAGCCCGCCGTGGAACAGCCGCCGAGCCGGTCTCCGAGGCGTTCTCGGCGTACGGCGCGACCGGCGCGGGCGCCCCGGCGTGCGCGGCCCCGTCAGCCCCAGGTCCGGTCGCGGCCGTCGGGGCGGCGAGCTCGGCGGGCGGGGCGAGGGACGCGGGAACCGGAGCCGGTGGGGAGGCGGGCGCGGGCCCGGCCTCAGCGCCGGGCGCGGACCCGGGCTGGGCATCGTGAGCGGCTGGCGTCGTCGTCGGCGTCATCGGCGTCGTCGCGGTCGGGGCTGACGTGCGGGGCGCCGGAACCGGCGCGGCCTCCGGCTGCGTGGGGCGCGGCAGCGGGCCCGTCCGGGCGTCCGGCCCGCCGGGCGGGCTCAGCAGCAGGCCGGGCCCGGCACCGAGTCCGGCCTGTTCGATCGCCTGCTGATGCAGCCGGCCGAGCGGTGGGCGGTGGTCCGCTCCGCGCAGCGCCGCGGCCAGGGCCCGGCTGTAGAGCGGAGTGCCCAACTGGCGTCGGGGCGGCGCCGGAGCGACACATCCGTACAGCGTGAGCCCCGTTGTCAGCCGCGCGGCGGTCAGCTGCGGCCAAGCGGCGGCGTCGGCGATCAGGTCGGCGATGACGGTGGTGCTGCCCGGCTGCCGGGGCGCGAGTTCGGAGATCAGCCAGTGCCAGGGGAGGGCGGTGTAGCGGGCCGTCTTCGCCGACGTACGTGCCAGCGCCAGGTGCGGCAGCTGCTGCTTGGCATCCAGCGTCAACTGCCCGACGAGGTAGATGAGGACCGGTCCGCGGTGCGCGGCCGCCGTCCGCAGATGCGCCAGCACCGTGTGCGGGTCGTCCGGGTCGACGAGCTGCACCACATGCGCACCGCCGGACGTCCCCAGCAGGACAGCCGGTGGCACGGCCGCGAGCGCCGGGAGCGCGGCGGCCGCGTCCATCGCCCGTTGCTTGCCTGTCGGTCCCGCCGCGATGAGCAGGGCGTATCCCGACTCCTTCGCCGCTCCTGCCCCGTTGCTTCCCATGGCAGAACCGTATCCGCTCCAGGCCCCGCAGCGGAGTGTGGTGGACACAGGGACCCGCACACGGCAGAGGAGGCACCGATGCGCGGGCCACTTCCGGGGCGCCCAGTGGGTCGCCGGGCGTCCGAACGCACTCCGGCGCACCCGTCGGCGCGCGCCGGAGGGTGCGAAATGGCGCATACGACCCATACGGCAGTCTCGGTCCTTGGCCGCGCCGCACACCCGACGGAGAAGCGGGCAGGAAACGGGCCGCGCGGCAGCCCGGAACGGGCGTCGCCGTGAGCGGCGTCCGCCGCGCGTGGCGCCGCTGCCTGCGAGGTTCCCGACGGTGAAACGGGCACATACGGTCAGCACACGTGGTGCGCTCAGCCTGGCCACGGCGGGTGCGTCCTTGTAGAAATCTCTCCAGACGCCCGAACGGGCATCGATCCCCGCGCAAGCAAGAGCGGAACAGGAGATGGCGCCGTGGACGCCGACGAACGCCGACGCACGATGCTGGACCTGGCCCGGCAGACCGGGTCCGTCGTGGTCGCCGAGCTGGCCGCGAAGCTCGGGGTGTCCAAAGAGACCGTACGGCGCGACTTGCACGCCATGGAGGAGCACGGACTGGTACGGCGCACGCACGGCGGCGCGTACCCCGTGGAGAGCGCGGGGTACGAGACGACGCTGGCGTTCCGCACCACCATGCACGTCCCGGAGAAGTCGCGGATCGCGGCCGTCGCGGCCGAACTCGTCGCGGACGCCGAGACCGTGTACGTCGATGAGGGGTTCACGCCGCAGCTGATCGCTCAGGCGCTGCCCCGCGACCGCCCGCTGACCGTGATCACGTCCTCGCTGGCCACCGCCGGCGCGCTGGCGGTCAGCGACCAGGTCACCGTGCTGCTGCTCGGCGGCCGGGTCAGAGGCGGCACACTGGCCACAGTCGATCACTGGGCCACGCACATGCTCAGCGGCTTCGTCATCGACCTGGCGTTCATCGGTGCCAACGGCATTTCCCGGGAGTACGGGCTGACCACGCCCGACCCGGCCGTCAGTGAGGTCAAGTCGCAGGTGATGAGGGTGGCCCGGCGCCGGGTCTTCGCCGGGGCGCACACCAAATTCGGTGCCGTCAGCTTCTGCCGCTTCGCCGACGTCCACGACTTCGAAGCCATCGTCACCGACATGGGCCTGCCGCTCGCCGAGGCGCAGCGGTATTCCCTGCTCGGCCCTCAAGTGCTGCGCGTGTGACCGGGTGAGCGGCGCCCCGGACCGCCGCTGACCGGGGCGGGGCGCCACGGGAGTTCGCCCCGTGCGGCCACCCCACGACAGCGGCACCCGCCCGCATCACCTCCCACCACAACCCCCGGCCCGCGACCGCACTTCACATCCCACGCTTCACATCCCGTACTCCCCATCCCCCACTCCGCAGCCAGTCCGCCGCCCCGGGGCAGGTCAGGCATGCCCGCGTCCGCACCCGCCAGCCACGCCTGCCCGGGGCCTTGCCCGCCATCCGCCACGCCCGTCGCACTCGACCGACTCATGGGGAGACCCGTTATGCCCAGCCACACACGAAGCGGCCCTCGCGCGCTGGTCGCGGCCGCCACCACGGGGGTGCTCCTCGCCGGTTGCGCCGGGTGCGAGGGGTACGTCGGAGCGGGCGGCTCATCGCTCTTCGGCGGTGACGCCGTCAACGTCCTCATGGTGAACAACCCGCAGATGACGGAGTTGCAGAAGCTCACCAAGGAGCACTTCACCAAGAAGACCGGCATCAAGGTCAACTTCACGGTGCTGCCGGAGAACGACGTCAGGGACAAGATCAGTCAGGACTTCTCCAACCAGGCCGGACAGTACGACGTCGCCACCATCAGCAACTTCGAGGTGCCGTTCTTCGCCGAGAACGGCTGGCTGCGCGACCTCGGCCCCTACCTGGCCAAGGACAAGGCGTTCGACCAGGGCGACATCCTCGCGCCCGTCCGGGAGTCGCTGACCGCCGACGACGGCAAGGTCTACGGCGAGCCCTTCTACGGCGAGTCGTCCTTCCTGATGTACCGCGAGGACGTCTTCGCCCAGCGGGGCCTGACGATGCCCGCGTCACCCACCTGGCAGCAGGTCGCCGACCTCGCGGCCAAGGCCGACGGAGCCCGGCCCGGCATGAAGGGCATCTGCCTGCGCGGGCTGCCCGGCTGGGGCGAGCTGACGGCGCCGCTGACCACCGTCGTGAACACCTTCGGCGGGACCTGGTTCACCAAGGACTGGGAAGCGCGGCTGACCGCACCGGAGTTCGTCAAGGCGACCCGGTTCTACGTCGGCCTGCTGCGCGAACACGGCCAGCTGGGCGCGGCCCAGTCCGGGTACGCGGAATGCCTGAACAACCTGAGCCAGGGCAAGGCCGCCATGTGGTACGACGCGACCGCTGCCGCGGGGTCGCTGGAGGCGGCGAAGTCCCCGGTCAAAGGCAAGATCGGTTACGTGAAGGCCCCGGTCGTCAACACGCCGGACTCCGGCTGGCTCTACACCTGGGCCTGGGGGATGCAGAAGGCGTCCAAGAAGTCGGGCGACGCGTGGAAGTTCATCTCGTGGGCCTCCAGCAAGAAGTACGAGGCCCTGGTCGGCGAGGAGACCGGCTGGGCCAACGTTCCCGCCGGCAAGCGGGCCTCCACCTACGCCAGGCCCGAGTACCGCGCCGCGGCGAAGGCGTTCGCCGAGGTGACGCGCCGCTCCATCGCGGGCGCGAGGCCCCGCGACCCGGGAGTGCAGCCCCGGCCCACCATCGGCATCCAGTTCGTCGACATCCCGGAGTTCACCGACCTCGGCACCAAGGTCTCCCAGGAGATCAGCTCCGCCATCGCCGGACGGCAGTCCGTGGGCGACGCCTTGAAGAAGTCTCAGAAACTGGCCCAGCGGGTCGGCAAGGAGTACCAGGACTGATGACACCCTCTGTGACCACCACTTCCGCGCGGCCGACCCGCCGCACACCCTCACCGCGCGCACGCCGCCGTGCCCCCGGAGCCGTCAAGGCATGGGCGACCCGCGCCCCGCTGATGCCCGCCCTGGTCTTCCTCATCGCCGTCACCCAGCTGCCCTTCGTGGCCACCTTGGTCATCTCCCTGTTCGACTGGAACTCCCTCGACCCGGACGAGCGGCACTTCACCGGGCTGAGCAACTACGCCGACGCCGCCAGGGACGCCGAGCTGCGCGAGTCCGTGCTCACCACCGCCGCGCTCACCGCGACCGTGGTGCTCACCACGGTCGTGCTGGGGCTGCTGCTCGCCCTGCTCCTCGACCGGCAGTTCCGCGGCCGGGGCATCGTCCGCACCCTCCTCATCGCCCCCTTTCTCGTGGTGCCCGTCGCCGCCGCGCTGCTGTGGAAGCACGCCCTGTACAACCCGGAGTACGGGCTGCTGAACGGCGCGCTGACATGGGTGGCCGAGCTGTTCGGGGACGACACGCCCCCGCAGCCCGACTGGGTCTCGGAGATGCCGCTGCTCGCTGTGGAGGCGTCGCTGGTGTGGCAGTGGACGCCGTTCATGATGCTGATCCTGCTGGCCGGACTGCAGAGCCGCCCACTGGACCTGGTGGAGGCCGCACGCCTGGACGGCGCGGGCAACTGGCAGATCTTCCGCTATCTGACCCTGCCGCACCTGCGGCGCTACCTCGAACTCGGTGTACTGCTCGGCTCCGTCTACATCGTGCAGAACTTCGACGCCGTCTTCACCATCACCTCCGGCGGCCTGGACACCGCCAACCTCCCCTACACCATCTACCAGACGTTCTACCAAGCGCACGAGTACGGACAGGCGTCCGCGGCCGGGGTGCTCGTGGTGATCGGCTCGATCATCATCGCCACCTTCGCCCTGCGCGTGGTCTCGTCGTTGTTCTCCGAGGAGGCGTCCCGCTCATGACCCACGCGACACAGGCCCTTACGCCGCCCACGGCCCGCGACCGCACCTCGCCCGCCTCCACCCGTACCGGCTCCGAGGCCCGTGCCCGGCGGCGGAGCGCCTCCCTCGGCCTGCTGGCCTGGCTGAGCGGGATCGTGTTCTTCCTCCCTGTGGCATGGATGGTCCTGACGTCCCTGCACTCGGAGACGGACGCCGCCACCAACCCGCCCTCCCTGGGCGCCTCCCTGACGTGGGACGGCTACCGCGAGTTCTTCGGCGCCGGGGGAGGCGCCAGCCCCTGGCCGCCCCTGATCAACTCGCTGACCGCCAGCGTCTGTTCGACGCTGCTGGTCCTCGTGCTCGCGCTGCCCGCCGCCTACGCGCTGTCCATCAGGCCGGTGCGCAAGTGGACCGATGTGCTCTTCTTCTTCCTGTCCACCAAGATGCTTCCGGTCGTCGCCGGTCTGCTGCCGGTCTACCTGTTCGCGAAGAACGCCGGCCTGCTCGACAACATCTGGCTGCTCGTCATCCTCTACACCTCGATGAACCTGCCGATCGCCGTGTGGATGATGCAGTCGTTCCTGGCCGACATACCGGTGTCCATCATCGAGGCCGCCCAGATCGACGGCGCTTCGCTGCGCACCATCCTCGCCCGGGTGGTGGCGCCGATCGCCGGACCGGGGATCGCGGCCACCTCGCTGATCTGCTTCATCTTCAGCTGGAACGAGATGCTGTTCGCCCGGGTGCTGACCGGTGTCAGGGCGCAGACCGCGCCGGTCTTCCTCACCAGCTTCATCACCAGCCAGGGCCTGTTCCTCGCCAAGGTCTGCGCCGCCTCCGTCGTCATCTCCCTGCCGGTGCTCGCCGCCGGTTTCGCCGCCCAGGACAAGCTGGTCCAGGGCCTGTCCCTAGGAGCAGTCAAGTGAAGACCGCACTCATCGAAGCCCCCGGCAAAGTCACCGTGACCACGATGCCCGACCCCACCCCGGGCCCGCGCGAGGTCGTGGTGGACGTGGCCGCCTGCGGTCTGTGCGGTACCGATCTGCACATCCTCCAGGGCGAGTTCGCCCCCGCCCTGCCGGTCATCCCCGGCCATGAGTTCGCCGGTGAGGTGGTGGGCCTCGGGTCGGCGGTCACCGAACTGGCCATCGGCGACCGGGTGGCCGTCGACCCCTCGCTGCACTGCCACGAGTGCCGCTACTGCCGCGTCGGGCGCGGCAACCTGTGCGACAACTGGGCCGCGATCGGGGTGTCGGTCGCCGGAGGCGCCGCCGAGTACGCGCTGGCGCCGGTCGCCAACTGCGTACGGCTGCCTGACCATGTGGGACTGCAGGACGCGGCGCTCATCGAGCCCCTGTCGTGTGCCGTGCGCGGCTACGACGTGCTGGGCAGCCACCTCGGCGCCGAAGTGCTCATCTACGGCAGCGGGACCATGGGCCTGATGATGCTGGAGCTGGCCAAGCGCACGGGCGCCGCCAGCGTGGACGTCCTCGACATCAACCCGGAGCGGCTGGCCACGGCCCGCTCGCTCGGCTGCTCGCGGTCGGCCGCCGCCTCCGAGGAGCTGGAGCAGCCTCGGGGCTGGGACGTGGTCATCGACGCCACCGGCCACCCCGCCGCCATCCAGGACGGTCTGCGGCGGGTCGCGAAGGCGGGCACGTACCTGCAGTTCGGAGTCGCCGACTACGCGACGACCGCGACGATCGACCCGTACCGCATCTACAACCACGAGATCACCATCACCGGTTCGATGGCGGTGCTGCACAGCTACGAGCGGGCGGCGGGCCTCTTCGCCTCCGGCGTGCTCGACCCGCAGGTCTTCATCAGCGACCGGATGCCGCTGGAGCAGTACCCGCAGGCGCTGGAACGGTTCCAGGCGGGCCAGGGCCGCAAGATCGTCGTGGTGCCGTAGGGCGCGCCAGGACGGCCGTCACCTCCCGCGCGGCCGGGCGGCGCGAAAGCGCGCACACGTTCTCGTGCAACCCTCTGGCGGGCCCGTGGGTCCAGTGGGGTGCGGGGGAAATCAACCCGGCCTCCACTCTGGGGCATTTGGGCGGTCGCCGGGCGTTCATGTCATCTCTTGGCCTCAAGACCACCATCAGCAGGAGGATTCGTGAGCCAACGCTCCATCGCCACCGCCGCACGCCGCGCGGCCGTGGCCGCCGCCCTGACCGCTCCCGCTCTGCTGGCCGCTCCGGCCGGCGCCGCCCCGCGAGCGGAGACCACGTCAGCGGTGGCCCCGGCGGGGGTCGCGCCCAAGGCCGACTTCAACAAGGACGGTTTCGCCGACGTGGCCGCCTCGGCGCCGGGCGGCACCGTCGGCGGGCGGGCGGGCGCCGGTTACGTGACCGTCGTCCACGGCTCGGCTGCCGGCTCCGACACCGCGAAGCGCCAGGTCATCAGCCAGGCCACCGAGGACGTGCCGGGCGACCCCGCGGTATCGGGACGGTTCGGCGACCGCACGGTCGCGCGCGACTTCGATCACGACGGCTACACCGACCTGGCCGTCCACGCCGCCGGCACCCAGTCGGTGACGCTGCTCTGGGGCTCCGGGCAGGGGCTGAGCGGCGGTACGACGCTGCCGGCGGGCGCCGACACAAGCGGCGGCAACCTGGCCGCCGGTGACTTCAACGCCGACGGCAGGCAGGACCTGATCGCGAACCGCTCCTCGGCGCAGGACGGCGCCGGACTGCGCGTGCTGTACGGGCCGTTCACCCGGGCGGGCGCGCCGAGCGACAGCACCGCGCTCGACACGGGCAAGATCGACCCGGCGACCGACCTCGTGGTCGGCGATGTCACCGGTGACGGCGCGGACGACCTGCTGAGCTTCCACGCCTTCGAGGAGATGTCCGAGTCGAGCGAGTTCTGGCTCGGGGACGCGAACAGCGGTCTCGGCCAGGGACCCGACGACTTCGACGACGCTGCGGCCGGGACCATCGCCGACGTCGACAAGGACGGCTACGGGGACGTCGTGATCCGCACCGTCCCCGGCGGGGTCGTGGAGAACCTGCCCTACGACGAGGGCTCGCTCAAGGTCATCTACGGTGCCGCGAACGGGCTCTCCCAGCGCACGATGGTCATCGACCAGGACACCGCCGGGGTGCCAGGTGCGGGGGAGGACGGCGACCAGTTCGGCTACGCGCTCAGCTCCGGTGACGTCGACGGTGACGGATACGCGGACGTCGCGGTCGGCGTCCCGTACGAGGACCTCACCGACGGCGGCAAGGACGCGGGCGGCACCGTCCAGCTCTATGGCAGCGCGACGGGGCTGAGCGGGAGCGGCGCCCAGTCCTTCCACCAGAACACGGCGGGCGTCCCCGGCAAGGCGGAGGCCGCAGACCGGTTCGGCGCCGCCGTGGCGCTGCTGGACACCAACGGCGACGGTGCGGCGGAGCTGGCGGCCGGTGCCCCCGGCGAGAGCGGTGCGGCCAGCCGCACCGGGGCCGCCTGGGTGCTGCGCGGTACGCGTGGCGGGCTGACCGCCGACGGCGCCGTCTCCTACGGCCCCGGCGCGCTGGGTGCCCCGGAGGCGGGCGCCGCGCTGGGGGAGTGGTTCGCCAAGTAGCCACCGCGTGGGACGGGGGTGGGATCAACCACTAGTTCGTTCATGGTTCAATTAGAATCCCCGTAAAGAGGCCCTGGCCGGGTTCCCCCGACCTGTCCAGGGCCGGGGCCTCACGGCACCGGCTCACGCCCGGCGCTGGCGGCTGGCCTGCTTCTCCGTCGTCTTGCTCGCGGCGCTCTTCTTCGCCGACGTCTTCGCAGACGTCTTCGACGTGCTCTTGACCGCCCCCCGGGCGCCGCTCTTCGCCGCGGTGCTCTTCTTGCCCGCCGCGCTCTTCTTCGCCGGTGCCTTCCTCGCCGTACGCCGCTCCCCGCCGCCCTCCGCGCGGGCGTCGATCGACGCCCGCAACGCGGACATCAGGTCCACCACGTTGTCCGGCGCCGGTGCCGCCTCCTCCGCGGACGGGGCGGCCTTGCCGTCGAGCCGGGCGGCGACCAGCTCGTCCAGCGCCGCCCGGTAGTCGTCGTGCAGCGCGTCGAGATCGAAGTCCTCCGACAGGGTGTCCATCAGCGAGGTGGCCATCTTCAGCTCTTGCTGCCGCACGGTCACCTTCTCCGAGGGGGCGAGCCCGGTGGCGGCGCGCACCTCGTCGGGCCAGTGCATGGTGTGCAGCACCAGCACGTCATCGTGGACGCGCAGCAGGGCCAGCGACTCGCGGGTGCGCAGCGCGACCTTGGCCACCGCGACCTGCCCGCTGCTCAGCAGCGCCTCGCGCAGCAGCACGTACGGCTTGGCCGCTCCCGCCGAGTCGGCGCCCACGTAGTACGCGCGGGACAGCCGCAGCGGATCGATCTCGTCGGCGTCGATGAACGCCAGCACGTCGATGAGCTGCTTGCTCGGCAGCGGCAGCTCCGCCAGGTCCTCGTCGGTCAGGACCGCCGTGCGGCCCTCGATGTCCTGGTAGCCCTTGGCGATGTCGGCGTAGTCGATCTGCTCGCCGCATACCTCGCAGGTGCGCCGCATGCGGATGCGGCCGCCATCGGCGGCGTGGACCTGGTGCAGCTTGGTCCCGTGTTCCTCGGTGGCCGGGTAGAGCTTCACCTGGATCGACACCAGGCCGAAGCCGATGGCACCTTTCCACATAGAGCGCATGCGTTTGCCCCTTCTGGTGGAATATCCACCTTAAGTGGGGGTCCGTCTCTTGGCAGCGCGTGCGGGCGGTTTGCGGGTGCGCGTCCACGACCGCAGCTGTGCGGCCGTCCAGGTGTTGATCACCCGTTCCGCGGGCACCCCGCACTCGGCCGCGCGGGCGCATCCGTACGGCTGCCAGTCGAGCTGGCCGGGTGCGTGCGCGTCGGTGTCGATGGCGAAGAACACCCCGGCGGCGACCGCCTTGCGCAACAGCGCGCGCGGCGGGTCGAGCCGCTCAGGCCGGCAGTTGATCTCCACCGCCGTACCGGACTCGGCGCACGCGGCGAACACGGCGTCGGCGTCGAACGCCGACGGCGGGCGTCCCCGCCCCGTGAGCAGCCGCCCCGTGCAGTGCCCGAGCACATCGACCAGCGGGTCGCGCACCGCCGCCACCATCCGCCGGGTCATGGCCGGGGCGTCCATCCGCAGTTTGGAGTGGACCGAGGCGACCACCAGATCGAGCTCGTCGAGCAGCTCACGGTCCTGGTCGAGGGAACCGTCGTCCAGGATGTCGCACTCGATGCCGGTCAGCAGCCGGAACGGAGCCAGCCGCTCCTTCAGCCCGGCCACCACCTCCAGCTGCTGCCGCAGCCGCTCCGCCGTGAGGCCGCGGGCGATCGTCAGCCGGGGCGAGTGATCGGTCAGCACCGCCCAGTCGTGCCCCAGATCCGCCGCGGTACGTGCCATGACCTCGATCGGGCTGCCGCCGTCCGACCAGTCGGAATGCAGATGGCAGTCGCCGCGCAGCGCGGCCCGCAGCTCCGCGCCGCCCTCGGCCGGCGGGTCCGCCGCCTCCGCCTCAAGCTTCTCCAGATAGCCGGGAACCCCGCCCTTCAGCGCCTCCTCGACCACGGCGACGGTCTTGGGCCCGAGGCCCTTCACCGACGTCAGCGAGCGGGCCTTCGCCTTGCGGGCCACCTCCTCGCGCCCCAGCTCGGTGAGCACCGAGGACGCCGTACGGAACGCGCGCACCCGGTACGTCCCCGCCTGTGCGCGCTCCAGCAGGAACGCGATCCGGTCCAGTGCCGTCACGGGGTCCACCGCCGCCTCCCTTCCGCCTCATCTCGCGCGAGTCCCGTCCGTGCCGCCTCGCTCAGTGCTTGGCCCGGCTCGGCTGCACCCGCTTGGGCTCGCCCTCCATCTTCGGGTGATCGGGCGGGTAGGGCAGGTCGCGCAGGTCGTGGTCGCGTTCGTCCCGTGCGGCCAGTTCGAGCGCCGCCTCCAGCCCGTACGCGTGCTCATCCAGGTCCGCGTGGAGGTCACCGAGCTCCGCGTACCGGGCGGGCATCGACGCGATGTCGAAGTCCTCGGGCCTGGCGTCACGCAGCTCGTCCCAGCGCAGCGGGGCCGAGACCGGGGCGTGCGGTTTCGGGCGTACGGAGTAGGCGCTCGCGATGGTCCGGTCCCGCGCGGTCTGGTTGTAGTCCACGAAGATCTTCTCGCCGCGCTCCTCCTTCCACCAGGACGTGGTGACGCGCTCCGGCGCGCGCCGCTCCAGCTCCCGCGCGATGGCGATGGCGCTCCGCCTGACCTGGGTGAACGTCCAGGACGCCGCGATAGGGACGAAGACGTGCAGCCCCCGGCCACCGGAGGTCTTGGGCCAGCCACGCAGCCCCAGCCCGTCCAGCACGTCCCGCAGCTCCAACGCGGCCCGCAGCGCGTCCTCGTAGTCCGTGCCAGGCTGCGGGTCCAGATCGATCCTCAGCTCGTCGGGATGGTCCGGGCGCGACCGGCGCACCGGCCACGGATGGAAGGTGAGGGTGCCCAGGTTCGCCGCCCACAGCACGGCCGCCTCCTCCGTCGGGCAGATCTCGTCCGCGTACCGGCCGCTGGGGAAGGCGATCCGGCCGGTCGGAATCCAGTCCGGCAGGTTCTTCGGCGCGCGCTTTTGGTAGAACGACTCCCCGGTCACCCCTTCGGGGTAGCGCTCCAGCGTCGTCGGCCGGTCCCGCAGGGCCCGCAGCACCCCGCCGGCGACCGCGAGGTAGTACTGGGCCACGTCGAGCTTGGTGAATCCCCGCTCGGGGAAATACACCTTGTCCGGGTGGGACAGCCGGACCGTCCGCTCACCGACCGTGAGCTCCACCGCGTCTGCCATGCGGCCACGCTAGGCCGGGGCGCTCCCGCGCGCCTCTCGGCGGGCGGGCTCCCGGGGCCCGCCGCACAATCAGGATCATGGACCTCCCGGTGATGCCGCCCGTGAAGCCGATGCTGGCCAAGGCCGCGTCGAAGATCCCGCCGGGCATGATCTACGAGGCCAAGTGGGACGGCTTCCGGGCCATCGCCTTCCGGGACGGCGACGAGGTCGAGCTCGGCAGCCGCTCCGGCAAACCGCTGACCCGCTACTTCCCCGAACTGGTCGACGCGTTGCGCGAGAACCTCCCGCCGCGCTGCGTACTCGACGGCGAGATCGTGATCGCGCGCGAGGGCCGCCTGGACTTCGAGGCCCTGCTCACCCGCGTCCATCCCGCCGACTCGCGGGTCGCCCTGCTCGCGAGGACGGTCCCCGCCAGCTATGTCGCCTTCGACCTGCTGGCACTGGGCGACACCTCGCTGGAGCGGGCCCCGCAACGGGACCGCCGTGCGGCGCTCACCGAAGCCCTGCGCGACGCCTCCGGACGCGTGCACATCGCACCCTTCACCGAGGACCTGGCGCTGGCCAGGGAGTGGTTTGAGCAGTTCGAGGGCGCGGGGCTCGACGGGGTCGTCGCGAAACGGCCTGATCTGCCGTACCGCCAGGGTGAGCGGGCCATGGTCAAGGTCAAGCACGAGCGCACGGCGGACTGCGTCGTGGCCGGTATCCGGCCGCACAAGAGCGGCCCGGTCGTCGGTTCCCTGCTGCTCGGGCTCTACGACGCCGACGGGCGGCTCCAGCACGTGGGGGTCTGCGCCTCGTTCCCGATGCGCGCGCGGGAGTCGCTGATGACCGAGCTGGCCCCGCTGCGGATGGAGTCCGCCGAAGGGCATCCGTGGGCGGACTGGGGCAGCGGGCAGGCGCACGAGGAGAACCGGATGCCCGGCGCGCCGAGCCGCTGGAACAGCGGCAAGGACCTCACGTGGGTCCCGCTGCGGCCGGAGCGGGTGTGCGAGGTGGCGTACGACCACATGGAGGGCGACCGCTTCCGGCACACGACGCAGTTCCGCAGATGGCGCCCCGACCGGGAGCCGCGCGAGTGCGGTTACGCGCAGCTGGAGGAGCCGGTGAACTACGACCTGGGGCAGGTGCTCGGCCCGTAGGGCGGCCGGGTGCGGCCCGGTTCCCGCCACCGGCCGGGCAGGGGCGGCCTCACGCGGACGCCGCTCGCAGCGCCGCCCACACGGTGCGGCCGCCGCCCTGCGCGCCGAAGTCGACGCCCCAGGTGTCGGCCACGGTCTCCACGAGCAGCAGCCCCCGCCCGTTCTCGTCCCCGGCGGCGGCGTCGCGCGGCATGGGCCGGGAGGACCCGCTGCCCTGGTCGTGTACCTCGATGCGCAACTGCCCCCGCACGGACTGCAGAACGCAGGCGATCGTGGTGCTGCTGGTGTGCACGACGGCGTTGGTCACCAGCTCGGATATGACCAACTGCGCCATGTCGCTGGCGTCTTGGGATACCTGTTGGCAGGTCAGCCAGTGCCGTACGCGGCGCCGTGCGTCGGAGACCGCCGTGGGTTCGGCGGGGAGCCGGAACGCCTCGTGGTAGTGGCCGCCGAGTCCGTCGGTGGGCGACGAGAGGGGCGTTGTCTCAGGAGCGATCACAGCCGTTCGCCTTCCATGTGCCTGCGGGGGGCTGGGCGTTGCGGGGGAGGAACACAGGACGTCTGGGGCTCTGGGATGTCTGCGAGCCGCGGTCGGGACGGTGGGGGTGGCCATTGTCTCTATGATCGCTGCCTCACTCGGTCAGCAAGGGGCATTGTGCGAAATGCAGAATAGCGAGAGCAGTCTGTTCGTGTCAGCAGAACCGTGGCACACTGCTGTGAACAAGCCATATGCGGAGGTGGGATGTGGGTGAGGCGCGGTCAGCCCCGACGGTCGGGCAGATAGTCCTCGGCATGCGGCTGCGCGACCTGCGGGAGAAGGCCGGGGTCTCCTACGAGCAAGCGGCGAAGGCCCTGCACGTCAACCAGACCACCGTGCGCCGGATGGAAAAGGCCGAAGTCGGGCTGAAACTCCCGTACGTGGAAAAGCTGCTGCGTACGTACGGCATCCCGGAGGAAGAGGTCACCGCCTTCCTGGGGCTGGCCGAGGAGGCCAACCGGCCGGGCTGGTGGCACCGGTTCCGCGACGTCCTCCCGGACTGGTTCAGCCTCTACGTCAGCCTGGAGGGGGCGGCCAGCCTCATCCGCGCCTACGAACCGCACTTCGTCCCGGGCCTGTTGCAGACCCCCGACTACGCACGCGCGTTGCTCACGGTCGGCTTCCCTCACGCGCCCAGCGCCGAGACCGACCTCCGCGTCGACCTGCGGATGGAGCGTCAGCGCCTGCTCACAGGGCCCGAGGCGCCACGGCTGTGGGCCATCATCGACGAGACGGTACTGCGCCGCCCCGTGGGAGACGCGGCGGTGATGCGCGCGCAGATCGACCGGCTGATCGAGGCCATCGCCCTGCCGAACGTGACCCTGCAAGTAGTCCCCTTCTCCGCCGGTCCGCACCCGGGCATGTTCGGGCCGTTCCAGCTCTTCAGGTTCCGGGTTCCAGAACTGCCCGACGTCGTCTACTGCGAGAGCCTGACCAGCGCCTCGTACCTCGACGAACGCGCCGATGTGGCGGCCTACCTCGAAGCTCTCGACCGCATGGGCACCCAGGCCGTCCCAGCACCACGCACCGAGGCGTTTCTCGGTGATCTTCGCAAGGAGCTGTGACCGTGAACAAAACCGTGACAGTCACTGACCACGTCTATAACGGCATGCCTGCCAGCGCCCTGGGCACCGAGGGCTGGCGCAAGCCCTGGAGCGGCCCCAACGGGGGCAGCTGCGTCGAGGCCATGAAGCTCTCCGACGGCCGGGTCGCCCTGCGCCAGTCGACCGACCCCGACGGCCCGGCACTGATCTACACCCCCCGCGAGATCGAACAGTTCCTCCATGGCGCCAAGGGCGGCCAAGCGGACTTCCTCCTCGCCTGATCCCCAGCCCCAGCACTGTCAGCAGCGCCAGCACCACACGTGACCCACGCGCCCCGCACGGTATGCGACCACCCCGCGGCGGCGACAGCAGAGGAACCGGAGGACCACATGGCCGAACAGCGTCTCATCGCGGGCCAGATCGACACCAGCAAGCCGCACCCGGCGCGCATGTACGACTACTACCTCGGTGGCAAGGACAACTACGAGGTGGACCAGCTGGCCGCGCAGACCGTCATGGACCTGTATCCCGGCATCAGGACCTGCGCGCGGACCAACCGGAAGTTCATGCACCGTGCCACCCGCTACCTGACCGGCGTGGGCGTCCGCCAGTTCCTCGACATCGGCACGGGTATTCCCACCGAGCCGAATCTGCACCAGATCGCTCAGAGCGAGGCCCCCGACGCGCGGGTCGTCTACACCGACAACGACCCGATCGTGCTGACCCACGCTCAGGCGCTGCTGCGCAGCAGCGCGCAGGGCCGGACCGCGTACATCCACGCGGACGTCCGGGAACCGGAGCACATCCTCACCGCCCCCGAACTGCGCGAAACGCTCGACATGAGCCAGCCGATCGCGCTCTCCCTCAACGCGCTGCTCCACTTCGTGCCCGACGAGTTCCACGCGTACGAGATCGTCGAGCGGCTGGTCAGCGACCTGCCCTCGGGCAGCTACCTGGTGATATCCCACTGCACCGCGGACTTCGACCCCACGACCTGGGCCAAGGTCGTCGATGTCTACCACCAGGGCGGCATCCCCGCGCAGACGCGCTCCCGCGCGGAGGTCGAGCGGTTCTTCACCGGACTCGACCTGGTCGAGCCGGGCGTTGAGGTGCCCCACCGGTGGCGGCCCGACAGCGAGACCGACTCCGGTGTCACCGACGCCGACGTCTCCCTCTACGGGGCGGTGGGGCGCAAGCCCTGACGCGCGAGGCGGTGCCGGTACCGGCCCGCTTTCCGCCGAAAGGCCGGACGCCCGTCTCGGGGGATGACGGGCGTCCTCCCGTTGCCGCGTCCGCCCCAAAAAGGGTCTCCGGCCACATCACGCGCGCCCGGCATCGGGCCGCGCATGGGGCCTCCCGGCCGCCAGGCCCAGAGGAAGCAGCAGCCCTGGCACAGCGCGGGGGGCGGGCTCCGTCAGGGGCGCGGGGAACCGCGCGCCCAGCCGCAGCACACTCGCAGTCCGCGACGCACGGACAGGGGCTCCCCCCAGCATGACCGGCCGGACACAGCCTAGCCGCGGCGGGCCGGTACCGCGCAGGCCGCCGTGCCGCCCGGCATCCGCTGCCGGTTGTCGGCCACGAGCCGGTAGACCCCGTGGCCGAGCCAGCGCAGCGGCGGGAGGCTGAGGAGCGCGCCGAGCGGCGCCCAGCCGCGCCCCGCGCGCAGCAGCAGCTTGGCGACCGCCCGTACCCCGCCGTAGACGCGACCGGTCGGCGTGATCCACAACAGCTCGTGCTCCGCCCTGGCCCGCGTGGTGCCCAGTGTGTCGAGGTCGGCGAACTGCCACGCGGTCACCTCGCAACGAGGTCGGATTCGGCGCTCGACGAAGATAACCGCGCTCGTGCAAAAGGCGCAGTCTCCGTCATAGACCAGTACAGGTTGGGTCCGCATGCCTCCATCATGCCCGCTCCCCTCTCCGGGCCCCCGGGGCGGGGGCCCGGCCCGGTAAGTGGCTGGAACTGACCGTTCTGATGACTGTTCCGGCAGGCAGGCATGGGCGGTAGGAGCACCCGGCTGGGGAAAGAGCGCGTGCCCGTACAACCCCGTACGCACGGCGGTGGTCCTTCTTTACGTGATCACTGCTGGAACCGCGCCCCATGCTGAGGCCAACACTGGCTGAACGACCGGTGGTTGACCACGCGCCCCACCAACCAACGGAGGATCTTCGTGCACAAACGCTCACTGGCGCTGGCAGCCGCCGTCGCCGCGGCCGCCGCCGCCACAGCCCTGACCGTTCCCACCGCGCACGCTGCACCCCGGGCCCCGGCCCAGCCCTACGACCTCAACGGTGACGGACACGGGGACCTGGTCGTCGGCGTGCCGGGCGGCACCGTGGGCGGGCAGGCGGGCGCGGGCCATCTCGCCGTCATACCCGGCTCCGCCACGGGACCGGCGACCGCGAAGCGGTGGACGGTCAGCCAGGCCACCGCCGGGGTGCCCGGCTCCCCGGAACGGTACGACGAGTTCGGCGCCCGGCACGCCAGCGGCGACCTCAACCGGGACGGTTACGCGGACCTGGTCGTCGCCACTCCCGGCGAGGACAGCACGGCCGAGGACATGGGCCGGGTCACCATTCTGTGGGGCGGCGCTTCGGGGAGCACCGGCGCGACCGACCTGCCCGGTGAAGGCGCCTACGGCGGGGCGGGCGGCCACGGCCTCGCCGTGGCCGACATCGACGGCGACGGCGACCTGGACATCGTCACGGCCAACGACGGGGAGGAGGCGGACACCCTCTCGCTGGCCCGCGGACCGTTCGCGCCCGGCACCACGCCCGGGCCGCTGACCCGGGTCGCCGACTCCGGCATCAGCCACTTCTCCAATGTCGCCGGACTGGCCGTCGGTGACTTCGACGGCGACGGCCGCGCCGACGTGGCGGCCCCGTGGTTCGGGCAGGAAGGGAACGGCACAGCGTTGCTGCGGGGCACCGCCGACGGCCTGGTGCGGGAGACCGGCTGGTACCGGGAGACCGGCGGACACTCCACGGCAGCCGGTGACTTCGACCACGACGGCTACACCGACCTCGCGATGGGCAACGCGATCAGCGTCGGTCCCGATGACGACGACTGGAAGCCGAAGTACCCGATCCAGCACGGCGTCGGCGGCACCGTCCGCGTGCTGTACGGGGGCCCGCAGGGACCCGCGGGGAGCCGGGCGCCCGCGGACTTCAGCCAGGAGACCCCGGGTGTGCCCGGCAGCGGCGCCGGAGCGTCCGAGCTCAACGACGACTTCGGCGACGCGGTCTCGGCGGCCGACGCCGACGCCGACGGCTATGCGGATCTCGCCGTCGGCGCCCCCGGGGAAGCCATCAACGCCGCCAACGACGCGGGCAGTGCCACATTGCTGCACGGCTCTCGCACCGGCGTCACCGCCGACGGCTCACGGGCGGTCAACCAGGGGACGCCCGGCGTGCCCGGTGGCAACGAGACGAAGGACGCCTTCGGCGCGAAGGTGGTGCTGCGCGATGCCAACGGCGACGGCGTGGCGGAACTGCACGTCGCGGCGACCGGCGAGGACGAGCGCGACGGCCGGGTCTGGTCGCTGAGCGGCGTCACCGGCGACGGCGCTGTCAGCGGAACCGGCTTCGGCGCCGCGAGCCTGAACCTCCCGGCCCCCACCAGCGGCCTGGAGTTCGGGCGCGGCCTGGGCTGACCCACGCCCGGCTGAGCAGGGCGGGCTTCCCCGTCGGCGGCACAGCCGCCGGTGCGGGAGGCCCGCCCTGCTCGGGTGTCGGGGTGGTCAGGGGCCGGCCGGTTCCTGCGCGGAGGTCCCGGCTTCCGCCAGCCGGTCGCCACCCGGGGCGTTCAGCGTCGTCTGCGGCCGGCACGCTCGGCACGCCACCGTGCCCGGTGTGCCGAGCAACGCGTGGGCGGCCTCGGTCGTCACCAGGTCGGAGCCCTCCCGGGCGACCGGGCAGTCGTCCCGGTGCAGGACGAGCGCGACCACTCCGGCCGCGTCCGGCACCGGGTCATCGTGGACCCGCCACCACCCGGCGCCGCGATCCGGTTCGACGTCCATCCTGGTGTGCCCTTCTCCGTCAGGTCGCCCCCGCACTGCCGGCGCGTGATGCCGATGCTTGCGCCTGCCGGAGAACCGATCAAGTACTGACAAAAAAGTGGGTGTTTACCAGCGGGCCGAAACCCCTGGCTGGCCGTCCGCATGGGCACGTGTGCGCGTAACTGGGCGACAGCGTAGGCCAGTCCACTGAGGGGCGTCACCTGGACGGCGGCTGCGGCGGCTGCGGGTCGGCTTCGAGGCGCGTTCCCCGCACCGCGGGAGGCTCGGCGACCAGCGACCACCCTCCCCGGACAGGTCCGGCTATCCCGGGCGCCGTCGCGTGCGCTGACAGGAAGCAGGCGAGGGGCGGGGGATGGAAGCGGACAGAGGGCGATTCATCGGAGGAAAGGGCTCCAGGGCGCCGGGGAGGCCCGGAGTGGCTGCGGGGAAGTGCTCAACTCCCCGGCGAGATACGGCGCAGGAGCCATGGCCCCCGTCGACTTGGGGCGTGACGGCCGACCATCTTGTGATGATCGGTATGCCCTAGGCAGGTCGGGCTGCTCAACGCAACCCGAATTGGCCCATTAGGGGGTATTTGGTGCCGAATGTGCCTGTAGGGGCGTTAAGTGGGGCAGGTCCTAGCCGTCCACGACTAGGACCACAGGAACAGAAAAGAGTGAACATGCGCATCCGTACTGCTCTCGCCGCTACCGCCCTCGCCGCTGCCACCGTGCTGGGCGGCGCCGGCACCGCGCTCGCGTCCGGCCCTGGCCACGGCCACGGCCACGGCCACGGCCACCACAACGGGTGGGAGGCCTCGTTCACCGGGCTCAACGTCGGCGGCCCCCACGGTGTCACCGGGGGCTCCGGCTCGTGTGGCTACGACAACGACCCTGCCGACTACGAGAACGACCGCCACGACGGCGACTCGGAGACCTCGTTCACCGGGTTCAACGTCGGCGGCCCCTACGGCGTCACCGAGGGCGCCGGCTCCATCGAGCGCCGTCACGGCCACGGCCACGGCCACGGTCATGGCCACGGCCACCACAACGGCTGCGACGACGGCTTCGGCTTCGGCCACGACGGCTGGCGCTGACGCACCTCCTGCGGCCCCGCCTCCTCTCGCCCGGAGGCGGGGCCGCGCCTGTTCGCCACGGCCTGGTGGACTGGGCCGCCGCGAGCGCCCTTGGCGACAGCCCCGATAGCCGGGCCGCGAACCGGTCCAACCTCAGCCCGCCGCCTACCAGGGGGCGATCACGACCGCGCGGCCCGTCGGCCCCCGCGAGCCCGGTCTCCTGCTCAACTACCGCTCAACTACGGTTGAACCGCTGCTGATCTGCTGCTGAGCTCCCCCCTGCGAGCCGTGCGCCGTCGGGGTGCCGGTTGCCCGGGCAGAAATACCTCCGATGTCTTCTTGTGTGGGCGTGGGCTGGTCCGTAGAGTCCGGATCGCTGTGAAGCATCGCCGGATCTCTTCGCTGATCGCTGTCGTGCCTGCTGCCTGCTGCCTCAGCGTGTGCCCGCCAGGCTCCGGTTGGCACCGGCGCCGGGACCCGGACGGCTTCCCGACGGAAGAACCCGGCTCGGCGAGAGGCGACAGCATGACGGACTTCGAGGGACTCACCGCCGTCGTCACCGGGGGCGGCTCCGGCATCGGGCTGGCAACGGCACGGCTCCTGAATGCGCGTGGCGCGCGCGTGGCGGTCCTCGACCTCGCCCCGGAGGCTGCCGAGAAGCCGTTGCACGGTATACGGGCGGACGTCGCCGACGACGGGGAGGTCCGGGCGGCCATCACGGAAGCGGGCGAAGAACTGGGCGGTGGCCGCATCGACGTCCTGGTGAACAACGCGGGCATCGGAGCTGCGGGGACCGTCGAGGACAACATGGACGAGGAATGGCTCAGGGTGCTCGACGTCAACGTCCTGGGCATGGCCCGTGTCTCACGCGCCGCCCTGCCCTATCTGCGGCGTTCACCGCATCCCGCCATCGTCAACATGTGCTCGATCGCGGCCACGGCGGGGCTGCCCCAGCGGGCCCTGTACGCGGCGAGTAAGGGAGCCGTCCTGTCCCTGACGCTCGCGATGGCCGCTGACCACGTGCGTGAGGGCATCCGCGTCAACTGCGTCAACCCCGGCACCGCGGACACCCCGTGGGTGGCGCGGCTGCTGGACGCCGCGGATGATCCGGCGGCCGAACGCCGCGCCCTGATGGCCCGGCAGCCCACGGGGCGGCTGGTCAGCGCCGAGGACGTGGCGGCCGCTGTGGCCTATCTGGCGAGTCCGGCGGCCGGTTCGGTCACCGGCACCTCGCTCGCCGTCGACGGCGGCATGGCCGGGCTCCGGCTGCGCCCGTCCACCGACTGACCGCTCGCTCCCGCACCTGGCCGGAGGGCGACCCCACTCCCAGGTCGGCGGGGACAGTGACTCCCTCAGACCGCGGGCGAGCCCTCGTTCGGGACGAAGCCGAGATCGACGGGGTCGGGGGCGACCTGCGGCGCGCCGTACAGCGGTGCCAGCAGGACGGGGAGGGCCGGCGGCCACAGCGCGTCGGGGGAGGCGGCGAGTTCGGCCGGAGACCACCACCGCCAGCGCGAGATCCGGTCGGCGGCGTGCGCGGCGGCCACATCCCCGGCCGGTTCGCGCCGCGGGCCCCGGGAGAGGTAGATGTGCTCGAACTGGCGCACGGGGACCCCGGCCCGGGTGAAGTCGTGCTCCCAGGTGCACAGCAGGTCTCCCGGCCGGACGTCGGTCCAGCCGGTCTCTTCCAGTGTTTCGCGTACCGCCGCTTCGCGCGGGTTCTCGCCGGGCTCACAACCGCCGCCTGGCATGGCCCAGTGGACACCGACCTCCTCGTTCTCGTAACGGAAGAGGAAGACCGCGTCGTCGGGGTCGAGTATCGCGATGCGTGCCGCACGCCTGGTAGTTCGCATCGTGTCAGGTTAGCGGGCTCCCCGCCGGGGGCGGTGGGGCCCTGGCCTGCGGCGGTGGGCGTCCGCGCGGTGCGCTGCGGAGGCTGATGGGTGATCATGGGCGGGTCGCGGGACGGCCGTGGCTCACGTACGGGGAGGAACCAGCGGTGCTGCTGAAGGCGGGCTTTCCACGCGAGGAGGGGCCGGGCCTGAGGTCCCACGGGCGGGCAGCCGCCGCCCGGCGGGAGCCGGCGGCGTGTGCTTCACGCGTCCCTTGTGGCGGGCGGGGGTGGCGGCATGAGCGGGTCCGAGCCTGAGCGGGTCGTGGCCGACTGCCTCGATCTGGTGCCGCTCCGGGTGGAGCACGCCGCCCCGATGGCGTCGGTGCTCGCCGACCCGGGGCTGCACGCCTTCACCGGCGGCTCCCCGCACACTCCTGAGGCGCTGCGGGCCCGCTATGAGCGGCTGGTCGCCGGTTCGCCCGACCCGGCTGTCCGCTGGTGGAACTGGGTCATTCGGCTCCACGCCGATGACTGCCTGGTGGGCACCGTCCAGGCCACCGTCAGCGCCGCCGCCGGGGGCACCGTAGCCGAGGTCTCCTGGGTGGTGGGCACCCCCTGGCAGGGCCGGGGTCTGGCGACGGAAGCCGCGCGGGCCCTGGTCGGCTGGCTCATGCCCGACCACGCCCAGCGCGTGATCGCGCACATCCACCCGGATCACCTGGCGTCGGCCGCCGTCGCGTCCGCCGCGGGGCTCGCACCGACCGGCCAGTGGCAGGACGGCGAAGTGCGGTGGACCCGGCCGCCCGGCTGATCACAGGGCTGACGCTGCCTTGCGGCTCGCGGCTCGCGGCTTGCTGAGGCGTGTGGCAGAGCGATCGTACAAGCGTACAAGTGGGACGTGACGCGGCATCAACTGCTGCTGGGACGACCGGCCACGCGCGCGACCGGCGGAAGCCCGCCGGTCCCGCGCACCGCGGCGGGCTCCCGGCTACGCGCGGAGATTCGGGACAGGGCGGTCTGCCGGGATCAGCAGACAGGGACGCCGGGCAACTGGGCCGCCGGGTGGTCGATGTAGATGTTGGAGATGAAGCCGCCCTGGTCGCGGAGCTTGCTCCACCAGTTGTTGGTGTGGCCCTCGGCGGTGACGGTGCTGCCCTGCTTCTGGCAGATCACCGTGACGTTGGTCGGCCCGGGGAGGACCCCCACGACCGGTGAGGTGAGGTAGGCGTCGGACCTGACCCGGATGTCCGAGCCCCAGGTGCGGAAGTTGCCGCCGCCACCGCAGCCGTTGTCGCTGGTCAGGTAGGACTGGTGGTACTGGGAGGGATAGGGCAGCCCCGACCCGTTGATGACGATGTTCTGACCCGCGCCGTTGAGCAGCTGCTCGTAGTGGATGTGCGCGCCGGAGGAGTTGCCGCTGCTGCCGGTGGCACCGATCCGCTGCCCCTGGGCCACCGACGCGCGGCTGGGCACCGCGTACGAGGCGAGGTGGAAGTAGTACGTCTTCCAGCCGCCACCGTGGTCGATGACGATGTAGTTCCCCGCGCCACCGGGCTGGGACATCCGCGTGGCCGTTCCGGCGGCGGAGGCGAGCACGGGGGTTCCGGCGGTCGAGCCTCCGTCGGCGCGTACGAAGTCGAGGGCGCGGCGCACCTCGGCGGAGTGGTGGCTGAAGGTCCACTTTTGGCCGCAGGGGAAGGGCGCCTTGAAGTTCGGGCCCGCGAGCCGGGAGCCTTCGCCGGGCTGGGGCTGGGGCTGGGCCTGGGCTGGAGCGCTGGTGAGTCCGGCTATCGCGAGAAGGGCGGTGGCCAGGGTGACCAGGAGGGAGGGCATGCGTCTGTGGCGCATCGGGCTACTCCTTTGAGGGGACCGTGGAAGCAGAGCGATCAGCACGCACGGTGCCGGGCAGGCCGTGCCCCGGCATCGTCGATCACGTCTACCACCGGCCCCGTCGCGGTGACCACCCCTATGTTCTTGCCCCACCGCTCCGCGCCCGGGCCCGCACGGGGCCTCGTCTCCGCCGCCCACCACGTGTTCAGCGGGCGACGCGTGGGGCGTCAGCGCGGCGTCGCCGGAGGTTCACGGGAGCGCGGAGGCTCCGGCTCCCGGCGGTGGCCGCCGGGAGCCGGAGCACTACCGCTGTCAGCCGCGGCCGCCGGAGCCCTTCCACCAGGGGGCGGAGATGTCCCTGAGGGTGTTGGTGCCGCAGTGCACCTCGCCCATCCCGAGGTGGTAGGTGTACCAGTCGTCGATGTACGCGACCTTCATGTCCGCCTTGGCGTAGGCGGCGTTGACGGCCTTGGTGAAGATGTCCTTGCCGCCGATGACCGGCCCCCACTGCTTCGGGGCGAGATAACGGTCCGGGCTCAGCACCACGCCGTTGACAGCGCCCGGTATGTACGCGCTGGTCATCGTGGTCTGGTGGGCATCAGCTCCGGTCTTGTCCGCTGCCCCTGAAGGCCGCGGCTTACGTGCCCCGTCCTCGCCCAGCGTCGCCTGCTGGCCGAACTCGCTGACAGCGTCGGGCGGAGTGACGGAGGAACCCATCCGCTGGAGCCTGGGCATGCGCCGGTTCTGGGCGCCTTCCTCGGTGCCCCGGGTGTACAGCGCGGGGACCCGGACGACCTCCGCGTCGGTGACGCCGGTCTCGCGCTGGAGGATCTTGAGGTTGGCGGCGATCCGCTGGGCGGCGAGTTCGTTGTCGGCGCGCAGGTGCTTCGACGCGAGCGCCTGCGCGATGGTCTCCTTCGGCGCGGGCGTGCCCTTCGCGTTGGGCACGGAGAACATCCGGGTCGAGCCGTGCCCGTCCCGCTTGGCGTCCCGCAGCAGCTTCAGTCCGGCCTTCGGGTCGGCCACGCCGATGCGCCAGCCGCGCGGGGTGTCGGCGGGCAGGAACTGCACGAACTCGTCGACGTGTCCCACATGCAGCCAGGACGTGTCGAGCAGCAGCGGGTCCTGAAGGCCCTGCGAGGACAGCAGGGTGCGCATCGCGGCCGCCGGCTTGGAGCCGCTGTCCACGCGCTGGCCCATGATCACGCGACCTGCCGGGTAGGACCGCCCCCCGTGCTCGTACGGGGGGATCGTCTCCATGTTCCCCGTGGAGTTCAGCGTCTCCTCCTCGGAGTCGCGGACCTTGGTGACCTGGACGACGCCCGTGTCACGGCCGCGCAGCTTCTCGAACAGCTCCCGGCCCGCCTCACGGGTGGGCTGGGCCGACCGCAGCATGACCCGCATGGCGTGCTGGCGCCCGCCGGACGCGGCCATGCTGACGTAACCCGGCTCGACGAAGTCCTGTGCCCAGGGGTCCTGGTACTTGGTGAAGGTGACCAGCGGCTTGCTGATGCCCGCCCGCCGCACCTCCGTTCCCAGATCCTTGACGAACTTCCGCTGCTGGCGGCCGTATTCACCGGCCCCGCTGATCTTGGTGACCAGGACCTGCTGCGCCTTCTGCAGATGGTGGTGAGTGAGGAGCGGGGCGACGCGTAGCGTGACGTCGTCGGACGCGCTCTTGCCGCCCGAGGTCACCGTCAGCCTGGCCACGGCGCGGCCGTCCCACACCTTGGTGTCCCGCACCACGTCCCTGCCCTCGATGCCCAGTTCCACCCCGCCGCGCAGTTCGGCCGCTGTCAGCCGGGTCCTGGAAGTGACGGGCGTCCAGCCGCCGTCCGCGCGGTGCACGAACAGCCGGGCGTGCTTGGCGCCCGCCCCGGTCAGCCGTACGGTGCCGTGCGCGTCCCCGGCGAGGTCCTTGACCGGCACGGTCCGCAGCCGGGCCAGGTCGGCCGCGTCGGCAGTTCCGTTGACCTTGCCGTCAGTGGCGTCGTTGCACGCGGCCAGTCGCTTGTCGGGCAGTGGTTTGCCGCCGGGCCCCGTGGTGGGGCACCTGCGGGAGTCATCGTCGATATTGGGCAGGAAGACCGCTCCCCGCCGAGTGGACCAGGTGTTCTCCCCGGCGTTGTCCGTCGTGCCGGTCACATCGACCGTCCCGTCGCGGTTCACGTCCGCGCGGAGGTCAGCGCGTGGCTGCTCCGCCGCGAACGCGGGTGCCACGGGCACAACGGCCGCTCCCGCCAGCGTGAGGGCGAGGACAGTCCGTCCCGAAAGGCTCATACGCACAGTGCGCCTCTTCTCGTGTTCGGTTGCCGAGTGAGAAGAGGACGACCACGCGTGACAGGTTGAGAGCACAGAGCAAGTTGGCACCGCAGGAGGAGCGGGGGCACCGCATGGCGGGGGTGGCCCCTCAGCCTGTAGGGGGAGCCATCACATCGCAGAGCGGAACGAAACCGGACGTAACGGGGTGCCGGTGCAACGAGATAACGCGGTACCGATGCAACGAGGTAACGATGCAACGACGTAACGCGGCCACGCTCGCGCGGTGCGGCCTCCGTTGCCGCACCGCGCCCGCTCCGCGTACGGGAAACATGAGAGCGACGGCGGGCACGGTCAGAGTCGGAGGAGTCAGAGGATGTCCACCTTCTCGCTGGGCGCGAGCTTGCGGCGGCAGTCGAGTACGTACCTGGCGTGCTCGGGGATGATCCCGTAGTCGAACGCGTCGTGGTCCGTCAGCAGGATCACCGCGTCCGCCGCCCGCAGCTCATCGACGCCGAAGTCGACGCGGTGCACGGTGCTGTTGACGGTCACCGACTCCACGACATGCGGGTCGGCGGCGCGCACCTCAGCGCCCAGCCCGATGAGCAGCTCGGCGACCCGCAGCGCGGGCGACTCGCGGGCGTCGCCCGTGTTGGCCTTGTACGCGAGACCGAGCAGCAGCACCCGCGACCCGGCCAGCGGGCGGCGGCGGGCGTTGAAGGCCAGCAGCAGGCGCTGCACCACATGGTCGGGCATGTGGTTGTTGATGTGGTTGGCCAGCTCCACGAAGCGGAAGCGGCGGCCGAGCGTACGGTGCACACGCCACGACAGATACTCGGGGTCGACGGGCAGGCAGTGTCCGCCGACACCGGGCCCCGGGGTGAACCGCATGAAGCCGAACGGCTTGGACGAGGCGGCGTCCAGCGCCTCCCACACATCGATGCCCAGCTCGTGGGCGTACATCGCGATCTCGTTGACCAGGGCGATGTTCACATGCCGGAAGGTGTTCTCCACCAGCTTGGACAGCTCGGCGACCTCCGGGGTGCGCACGGGAACCGTCGTCTCGGTGACCGAGTCGTAGAACGCGCGCACCGCCGCCAGTGACGCCTCGTTGACGCCGGACACCACTTTCGGCGTATTGCCCAGATGCCATACGGCGTTGCCCGGGTCGATGCGCTCGGGGCTGTAGCCGAGGAAGAAGTCCTCACCCGCCACCAGCCCGGAGCCGTCCTCAAGCAGCGGCGCGACGAGTTCGCCCGTGGTGCCCGGATAGGTCGTCGACTCCAGGACGACGGTCACCCCCGGCCGCAGCCGCAGCGCGAGGGCGCGGGCGGCGTCCTCGACGTAACTCAGATTGGGCACGCCCTCCCGCAGCGGCGTCGGGACGGTGATGATGGCGACATCGAAGCCGTCCAGCTCGTCCACGTCGGCAGTCGGCAAATAACTGCCGCTGTCGAGCAGCGCGGCCAGCTCCTCGCTGGGCACGTCCTCGACGTACGACTCACCGGCGGCGAGCCGTTTGATGCGGTCGGTGTCGATGTCGTATCCGACGACGCTGTGCCCGGCCCGGGCTGCCCGTACGGCCAGGGGCAGGCCCACGTAGCCCTGCCCCAGTATCGCGATCTTGCTGCTCACGGATCGATCCTCCTGTGGACGGCGGTGTGTGCCGACGGGCGGCTGTCAGCCGAAGAAGGCGCAGACGGCGTCCGCGATGCGGTTCACCTGTGCCTGGGTCAGTTGCGGGTGGAGCGGGAGGGCGAGGTGCCGCGCGCTGGCCTGTTCGGCGCCCGGCCAGCCCGGGCCGTCCGTGGCATGAGGGGCGAACGCGGCCAGGTGGGGCAGGGGCACCGGGTAGTAGACCCGGGTGCCGATGCCGAGCGCGGCGAGATGACCGGCGAGCTCATCGCGGCGCTCGGCTTGCACCGCGTAGACGTAGTGGCAGCGGTCGCCCGCACCCGGCCGGGGTGCGAGGAGGCCGTGTTCACGCAAGGGGGCGAAGCGCTCGCTGTAGTGCGCGGCGGTCGCGGCGCGCCGGGCGACGCGCTCGTGCTGCGAGGCGAGCCGAGCCAGCTGGAACCCGGCCTGTATCTCGTCGAACCGGCTGTTGAGGCCGATCTCGTGATGCAGGAAGCGGTTCACGCCGTCCTGGCCGTGGTTGCGGAGCATCCGAACGGCCCGGGCGAGTTCGGGGTTGTCGCTCAGTACGACGGCACCCTCGCCCGGCATCCCGAACGGCTTCGCCGGGAAGAACGAATACAAGCCAACGTCACCCCAGGTGCCCGCGGGGCGCCCGTGCAGCATCGCGTCCTGCGCCACCGCCGCGTCCTCGATGACCGTCAACCGGTGCGCGGTGGCCAGTTCGGCCAGGGCCGGCATGTCGGCCAGCGCGGTGAAGGTGTGCGCGGGCACGATCGCCCGGCTGCGCGCGGTGACCCGGCGCGCGGCGTCGGCCACGTCGATGACCATGGTCTCCGGGTCGGTGTCGGCGAACACCGGCACGGCGCCCACGCCGAGGACAGCGGCCGCCAGTGGCTCGGCGCCGAACGCGGGCACGATCACCTCGTCGCCCGGACCGATGAGGGTCGCGCGCAGGGCGAGGGTGAGCGCCGCTGTGCCGCTGGCGCAGGCGATGACATCGCCCACCCCCGTGCGGCGGCGCAACCGCTTCTCCAGTTCGGCCGTGCGGCGGCCGAGGATGAACTTCTGCTCCGGGTCGGTCGCCACCTCCCGCACGGTGCGCAGCAGCAGCTCTCGGGCGCCGGGGTCGAGCAGCGGATGACAGTACGGCACGGGAGCCGTGCCGACCGCGGGCGTTGAGTCCAGGACACTCATCAGGCGGCACCTTCCGGGAAGAAGGAACGGATGGCGGCGCACACGTCATCGACCTGGCCGAGCGTCAGGTCCGGGTAGAGCGGCAGCGCGACGGTGTGCCGGGCCGCTTCCTCCGCGTGCGGGAAGTCGCCCTCCTGGTGACCGTGGCCGGCGAAGCAGGGCTGCTGATGGAGGGGGCGCGGGTAGTACGTCTCGGTGCCGATGCCGCGCGCGGCCAGATGGGCGACGAGGCCGTCCCGGTCGTCGGCCTCGATCAGATACACGTAGAAGACGGGGTCTACGGAGGCGCGCGGGCCCTGGACGACCACCGGCAGCCGCCGCACCCCGGGCACCCCGCTCAGCCGCCGCGTGTAGGCATCGGCGAGTTCGGCCCGGCGCTGGATGTCCGTGTCGAGCCGGGCCAGCTTGGCGAGCAGTACCGCGGACTGCACATCGTCCATCTTGCCGTTGGTTCCGACGAGTTCGCCCTGCCGGGCGACCTCGGCCGTGGCGTCGCCCTTGGCGGGCGGCGGTGGCGGCGCGGTGCGCCCGTGGTCCCGCAGCGCGCGGACACGGGCCCCCAGCTCGTCATCGGAGGTGAGGACCATGCCCGCGTCCCCGAGCGCCCCCAGCGTCTTGGTCGGGAAGAACGACAGCACGCCGCCCGCGCCGACGAGACCGGTGTGGACGCCGTTGAAGCGCATGCCGATGCCCTCGGCGCTGTCCTCCAGTACCAGCACGTCGTGCCGGGCGGCGATGTCCAGCACCTCGGCCATGTCCGCGGGCTGGCAGAACAGATGCACCGGCATGACGGCCTTGGTGCGCGGCGTGATCGCCTTCTCCAGCGACGCCGGGTCGACGCCGTAGGTGACGGGGTCGATGTCGGCGAAGACGGGGCGCGCCCCGGTCAGCGCCACGGAGGTCGCCGACGCGGCGAAGGTGAACGCCGGGACCACGACCTCGTCGCCGGGCCCGATGCCCGCCGCGCGGAGCAGCAGGACGAGGGCGTCGGTGCCGTTGCTCACCGCGATGGCGTGCCGGGCACCGGTGTAGGCACGCAGCGAAGCCTCGAATTCCGCGGTCTTGGGTCCGTTCGAGTAGACCCCCGAGTCCAGGACCTCCTCGACATGACGACTCACGGATGGCCACAGCTGCTCGAACGAGGCTGCTTGGGTGAAGAACGGGACTCCGGCTGGTGCCACAGCCCCGGGGCTGTCGGGAATGCTTTCCGTCACTCTCCTGCCCATGTCTCTCCATTCGTAGTACCCGATGTCGAAAGTAGGCGGAGCAGGCGGTACGCGGGGATAGCAATCGGCAGGCAATGACATGACAGATTCGGTTCTCCACATGACATGGCGGGGCAGAGTCCTGCGGTTTCCCAGAACGCTCATTTGTTGTCGGCCAGGCCGCCTTGACCGGGCCGTTGGCGACGACTGATGGTGGACAACGATTCCGGCAGCCATCCGAGGGAGCATTCCGAAAATGGCCAGGCGAAGAGGGCCTGTCTTTTACCGGGCCACGGGTCAGCACAGCGGCGTGCGACGGGTTACCGGCATGGGCAAAAGCGCCAAGGGCAGTCGGCGGCCCGCGTCCGGGTGGATCACGGAAGCCCATTCGTCAAATGCGTCGGCGGCGCGTAAAAAGGCGTGGAGCTGTCTTCGCTGATTCCCAGAAGACCGCCGGGAATTGACGGCGCGGCCGAATGCGCGGCCACGCGTCGGCCCAACGGGGTCGCCGGCCTGGCATGAGGGCTTCGCGGGCGGCGCCACCGGAGCGCGATGGCCGCCATCCCCGCGTCGCGATCGGCGGGCGCCCGCGCCATGCCGCCGCCCGGCCATGCCGGTGACCGCAGAGAGGAACCGCAATCCATGACCATGTCACCGCTCGCGCCCGTGGCCACCGGCCGCGCCGCGCGGTCAAGGGCCGACATCCTCAGCCGCACGGAAGCCCGCCTGGATGCCCTGCTCACCGCGGAACGCGGGCTGTGGGAGGGCGTTGACGCGCGGGCGGCCGCCCCCGTCGACAGCGTCGGCCGACTGGTGCGGGCGGGCGGCAAACGGCTGCGTCCCGCCTTCTGCGCCGCGGGGTTCCTCGCGGCTGGGGGAGACCCGGCGAACCCGTACGTGGTGGAGGCGGCCGCCGCCATCGAGCTGCTGCACGCCTTCGCCCTCCTCCACGACGACGTCATGGACGGCTCCGCACTGCGCCGGGGCCGACTCACCGCCCACGCGCGCGCCGCAGAGGAGCATCGTGCGCGCGGCTGGCGGGGCGAGGCGCGCCGATTCGGCGAGGGCGTCGCCGTGCTCGCCGGAGACCTCGCGTTCTCCTACGCGGCCAGGCTCGCCCAGGAACTGCCCAGCGAGGCCCGCCGCGTGTGGGGCGACCTGATCACCGAGATGATCGCGGGCCAGCACCTGGATGTGGCGGTCGCCGCCGAGGCGGTCGCCGACCCCCGGCTGGCGGAGTACATCGCCAACGCCAAGTCCGGCCGCTACAGCATCCGCCGCCCGCTGGAGCTGGGCGCCGCCATCGCCGGGAACACCGGCCTGGCCGGGACGTTCGAGGCGTACGGTACGGCGCTCGGCGAGGCGTTCCAGCTGCGTGACGACCTCATCGACGCCTTCGGCGACGCGGAGGTGGCGGGCAAGCCGGTGGGCGCCGACGCCGGGAACCACAAGATGACGCTGCTGATGAGCCTTGCCGTGCAGCGCAGCGAACGCGTACGTGACCTGGTCTCCGGCGGCAGCTGGGACGAGGCCGTGCTGAGCGAGGAACTGGCGGCGGCCGACGTGAGGGCGGAGGTGGAGCGCCGCATCGACACCCTCGTGGACCAGGCACGCGAGGCGCTGGCGGCGGCGCCGGTCGCCCAGGAGTGGCGGGACGAACTGGCGGCGCTGGCAGCGGCCGTGGCGTACCGGGACGCGTAGCCGCGACGCGTACGCGGACGCCTCACACACCTCACGGGTCTCACGCCACCGAGAGCTGTCACCGGGTACGCGGTCGGCCAGGCGGCGGAGCGCCGCCGCAGCGCCACCGCGCGGCACACGCCCCGTGGCACCGCCGCACGCCGGAGGCGGCGCCGTGCGACCGCGGCGCCGCCCCGTGGACTCTGACCGGCCCTCTGTCCGGCCGGCCGGTCACACCACGCGCGGCAGCCCCGGGGCGGCGAGTTCGCCATCGGCCGTCGCCCGGGCGCTGAGCACCCGGTTGGCGACCTGCACCCGCGAGCTGCAGTCGAGTTTCCGCATCACCTTGCGCAGGATGTTCACCGCCGTCCACTCGGCGGTGCCGAGCCGCCGTGCGACCTCGCGGTTGGTCAGGCCCTCGGCGACCAGCGCCGCCACCTCCTGCTCGCGGCGCGTGAGCGTGTCCGCCGCCGGGGGCGCCTGCGGGGCGGCGGGGGCGGGCGCGAGCGGCGCGACGGCCAGCGTCGCCGCGTCGTGCGCGGTCAGCAGCGCACCGGACGCCGTGTGCTCCTCGAAGGCGGCGTCGCCCAGCCGCTTCCCGGCCTGGGTGAGCAGGCTCTGCCGGGTGGCGGGCGGCAGCCGTAGCGGAAGCCCGCCCGTGCCCTCCTCGAAGGCCCTGGCCGCCGCGAGCAGCCGGGCCGCCCGCTCCCAAGCTCCCGTGGTCCGGCCGTGCCTGCGCACCAGCAGGTCGGCGACCACCTGGAGCGCCGAAGCCAGCGCGGGCAGATCACCCAGCTCATGCAGGAACAACAGCGCCTGCCTGGCGACCCGTTCGGCGCCGACCGGCACCTCACCGTCCACCTGGATGCCCGCCAGCAGCAGCTTGCCCAGTGCCGCGCGGCGCGCGTCACCGAGGTCGTCGAACCGGCGCACGGACTCCTGCCCGTGCTGCGCCGCGACCGCCGCCTCGCCCAGGTCCCGGCAGACCTCGGCGAGCCTGCCCGTCGCCGAGGCCCGGCCGTGGTCGTCGCCCAGCCGCCGGTAGTCCGTGATGGCCTCTTCCAGCAGCGACCTGGCGCCGGTGAGATCGCCCTCCGCGTGCGCGAGGCGCGCCAGCAGCTCGGTGACCCGCGCGACGCCCGCCTGGTCACCCTCGCTCTCGTACCCGCTCAGTGCCGTCCGCAGCTCCTCCCGCGCCTGGCCGTGCCGCCCGTCCAGCAACTGCGCCTCGGCCAGCGCCGCCCGCAGCCCCGCGCGAACCCGGCCGGACGCGGCACCCGCCGTCCCCGCCGCCGCCAGCCGGGCCGCCGCCTCGCGGGACTCGCCGCGGATCAGCCAGTACGGCAGGGCCGCCGTGGCCAGCTCACCCGCCGCGTCACCGTCGCCGGTGCCGATCAGGTGGGTGAGGGCCGCCAGGGTGTCCTGGTGGGCGTGGCCGAGCCGGTGGAGGGCGGCCGCCTGACCGGGGTCGGTGAGCTGGGGAAGCGTCGCGTGCGCCTGGCGCAGCACGTACGCGGCGTGCCGGTCCCTGATGCGGCGCAGGTCGTCCTCGTCGGCCAGTTGCTCCAGCGCGTACGCCCGCGCGGGGCGCAGCATGCGGAACCGGATGCTGCCGTCGGGCTGTTCCTGCGGGAGCAGCAGGCTGCGGTCGACGAACTCCTCCAGGGCGGACCGGGCGTCGTGGACGGACAGCCCGAGTACCTCGCCCGCCTCGGGACCGTCGAAGGCCGAGGCGAACACAGCGAGCCGCTTCAGCAGCTGCCGGCGGGCGGGGGTGAGCGCGGTCCAGCTGTGCTCGATGGCGTCGTACACGCTCAGGTGCCGGGACATGGTGTCCGCCGCCGTACCGCGCAACACGCCGTAGGAGCGGTCGAGTTCGCCGAGGAGCGCCAGGGGCGAGGAGACCTTCAGCCGCGCGGCGGCCAGTTCGAGCGCGAGCGGCAGCCCGTCGAGGCGGCCGCACAGCTGGGCGACGGCGTCCCGGTTCTCCTCGGTCAGCTTGAAGCCGGGCCGCACCGCGCGGGTGCGCTGCACCAGCAGCCGCACCGAGGTCACCTCGGCGACCGGGCCTGCGGCGCGGGCCGCTCCTGGCACGGCCAGCGGAGCGAGCTGGATGCGGCGCTCCCCGTAGACGCCGAGTACCTGGGTGGCGACCGTCAGGACGCACAACCTGGGCGCGGCGCCCGCGAGTTCGGCCACCAGGGCGGTGACGTCCTGAGGGGGTCGGGAGCCGCAGTCGAGGACGAGGAGGAAGTCGAGGTCGTTTCGGTCTTCGCGGACGCCGCTGAGCGCGGCCCGCACCGCTTCGGCCGGGCTCTGCCGCCCCAGAGCCTCAAGGTCCAGATAGCGGCCGCCGTCCCGGAAGGCGCCGACCACGTCGTCGGAGAGCGCGGTGGCCAGCCGGGTCTTGCCCACACCGGTCGGCCCGGTCAGCGTGAGTACCTGCGTGTCCCTGGCCAGCACCTGGACCCTCAACCGGGCCAGTTCGTCGTCCCGGCCCACGAGCGGAGAAAGGGGTCGGTGGCAGGAACCAGCCACAGCTGGTTCCGGAGTGAAACCATCCTGCTGCGTGTGAGTGCCTGCCTGCACCATGCGGCTCCTTCCGTTGGGCCCGCGGGGACTTCCACGCTGGTTCGTCAACGGTTTCAGGAGGTGGCAAAAGAACGGTCAAGGCACGTGAAACGCGCAGGTGAACGACTGCTCCCGCGACAGGCGCCGTTCGCCTGCCGTTCGCGTCGTGCTCAACTGGTCCACGCCAGTTGATGACCATGACCGAAGCCTTGAGCAGCATACACCGTGCTGTTCAGGGGCCTGCGGCGGGGGGTGCCCACCCGGACGCGCGGAGCCGGCGGCGGCCGCGGCGAGCGTGGTTCGCTCGCCGCGGCCGCCGACTGCCTTTACCGGCGGTAAAGGCAGGGGAGCGGCGCGGTCGCCCGCCGCCCCGTCAGTCCTCGCGCGAGAGCAGGCGTTCGGCCGCCAGCTCTCCCGACTGCACCGCGGCCTCGCTGGAGGGCCGCTGGTACACCCAGTCGCCCGCGTACTCCACCCGTCGCGCCGCGCGCCCGAGGAACGCGCTCTGCAAGCGCAGCGCCAGCGGCGACGCCTCGGGTGAGGCGTGCGGGAAGCGGTGCACGAACGCCTGGTACAGCGCGCCGCCGAGCCCCGGCGCGTACCGCTCCGCCCGCGGGATCAGGGACGCCGTGACCTCCTCATCCGGCTTGTCCATCAGCTCCCGCGTCGCCCGCTGCGAGGTGAGGATGCTGACCAGACCCCGGCCCCGCGGGGCCCGGTTGGCCGCCTTGGCGTGCTCGAATGTCACACCGCTGACATAGCCGTCCTCCACCTCGGGCACCAGCACCGCGTACACCGAGGGCGTGCCCCGGCGCTGCGGGGCGGTGAGCGGCCGGTCCACCAGACACGTGACACGCATCATCGGTGTGTACGAAGCGGCCCGCAGGAACGGCGACTCGTCCGCCGGGGCGGCGGGCCGCAGGCGCGCGGCGAGCGGGGCGGGCACGGCCAGTACGGCCTCCCGCGCGGTGACCACCTGTCCGTCGGCGAAGACCAGGCGCACCCCGGCGTCGGTGTCCTTGACCTCCGTCACCGCGTGCCCGGTGCGCACGTCGAGCCCCTCGGCGACCCTGCGGGCCAGCGAGTCCATTCCGTCCCGGTAGGTACGCCAACCGAGCAGGCCGCGGGTGGAGAGCATGGTGGAGACCAGCGGGCCCGCACACGAGCGGTGCGGGTCCCACGCCCAGGCCGTGGCGACCGCGGGCTGCAGCACGTAGTCGTACAGCTCCCGGTCGCGGCCCGCGGCCAGGCTCGCCACCGTCCGGGACCCCAGCGGGGTGCTGCCCGGGTGCCGGGTGTCGAACCCGGAGGCGGACTTGGCTATCTCGCCGACGAGCGAGCTGAGCGCCATCCGCCCGCCGAGCGAAAGCCCCGAGCCGGTGAGCGCCCCCACCCAGTGCCCCGTACCGGCGTGCGCGCGGCCGTCCCGCCACACCCCGGCGAGACTGGTCACCTTCTGCACCCCGCCGTCCCGGTCCAGGCCCACGGACTTGATGAGCCGCCAGGTCGCGTCGTAACCGGCCGACGCGAGCGTCTCGGTGCCCTCCTCCACGATCCAGCCGTCGACGCGACGGGCCTTCATCCGCCCGCCGACCGCCTGCTCGGCTTCGAAGACGACGGGGCGGCGGCCGGCCTCCCGCAACCTGTGGGCCGCGGTGAGCCCGGAGATCCCCGCACCCACGACGGCGATGTCCACATCGGCCAGGTCCTGCGCCATGCTGGTGTTTTCCCTTCCCTAGCCTGTCTCAGGTCCAGCGTCCGGTGCCGTACGCGGCGGCGTCGCCGAGCAGGCGCTCCCTCAGCTCCATGCGCCGTACCTTGCCGGTGCTGGTACGCGGGATCTCCTCCCACGCCAGCAGCCGCGGGTCAGCGAGGCGCGGCAGGTCGGCGGTCGCCCGCTGCCACGCGTCCTGGTCCCATGAGCCGTCCCGGGTGCACACCACCGGCAGCGGCAGCTGCCCCGGAACACCGATCACCGCGGCCTCGGTGAGCTGCGGCAGCCGGTCGGCGAGCACATCCTCGATCTCGATGCAGCTCATGCCGGGGATGACATCGACCTCGCGGTCCAGCAGCTTGAAGGCACCGGTCTTGCCGCGCACCGCCCAGTCGCCGGTGTTCCACCACTTGCCCTCGGCCTTGATGTGCCAGCGCTCCTCCTCGCCGAGGTAGCCGACGCAGCGCCCATGGGTCCGGGAGAGCACCACACCGGGCGTGCCGTCGGGCACCGGCCGCATCGTCTGCGGGTCGACGACCTTCATCCCGGTGAAACCGGGGATGGGACGGCCGACATCGCGGATGGTGGGATGGCGGTCGCCCTGGCTCTCCAGGTCGCGGCGGGCCAGCAGGCGGAACGTCATCGGCCCGGTCTCGGACTGGCCCCAGCCCTGCAGCCAGGTCGGGAAGCGCCGCTCACTCGCCCGCAGGAACTTGCGCACCGTCGGCGGGTGCATCGCGTCGAACGTGCTCACATACACCCGGACATCGGTGAAGACGTGGTTCGGCTTCTCCGTCAGCTCCTCCCACCCGATGTACGTGGAGGGCAGCGCCTCCAGGTAGTTGGGACGGTGCCGGCGGAACATCCGCTCGGCGGTCGCCGGGTCGGAGTCCGTGACGATCAGGGCGTCCTTCGGCTCCAGCCGCAGCGTGCCCGCACTCCACGTGATCATCCGCATGTGGTTGTACGCGATGGCCGTGGCCACCGTGTCCCGGTGCTTCATGCCGACGATGGGCCACGGCAGCGATTCGGTGCGGCTGAGGTGCCCCATGATCGTGTCTGCGGAGTGCACCACCAGCTTGGGCACACCCGTCGTACCCGACGTGTGCGTGGCGACCATCGGCTCGTACGAGGCGCCGATCACCGTGCCGGGCACCCGCGCCCCGCGCAGTTCGTCGACCGCCACCGCGCCGTCCGCGGGCCCGTCGATGGAGACGGTGCGCCCGGCGAAAGCGGCCAGGTCCACACCCGCCTTCGCGGCGTTCTCCAGGATCTGCCGCGTGCTGACGAGCACCCGGGCGTCAGCACGCTTGACGACGGTCTGGAGCGTGTCCGGCGGCAGCGAACCGGCGATGAGCACCGGAAGCGCGCCGATCCGCACGGCGGCCGCGGCCAGCAGCAGATAGTCCCAGTGGTTGTCCTTGGCGATGGCGACCCGGCCACCGGGCCGCGCCCCCGCCTCGTACAGCCACGCCGACGCCTCGGCCACGAGGTCGGCCAGCTGCTGCACGGTGTGCTCGCAGCCCAGCTCAGGGGCGATGTCGAACGGCCTGCTCAGATGGAAGCGGGTGCGCCGACCCCGTTCCGCGTGGCTTTCGAAGAGCGAACCCAAGCCGGACGGCCTGTTCTTGCCACTCATGACTCTCCCGTCAGTGAATGAGGTTGACCAGGATCAGGCAGGCGACGCCGGTCCGGAACGCCACCACCCCTCGCCTGCGTGCCAGCAGTGAGTCCCCGCCGCGTACGAAGGACACGTACTGGCGCACCCGCAGGGCCGTCAGCGGCAGCATCGCGAGCACGAACCACCACGGCGCCCAGCCGGCCGCCGCCGCCGTCGCGGCCAGAGCGACGTCCACGGCGCTGAGGGCGCCGATGAAACGCCGGTTGCCACGCTCGGAGGCCCGCACGGCGACCGTGCTGCGCCCGACAGCGGCGTCGCCGCTGATGTCCTTGGTGTTGGAATACGCGGAGACGAGGATCTGCCACAGCCCGAACAGCACGCCCTCGACGAGCACCAGCGCCGGCAGATCACCGGAGACGAACCCGTACGGCGCGATGACGATGGCCATCGGGCAGCCCGCGATGAGCAGTTCACCAAGCCCCTTGTAGCTGAGCTTCAGCCCCCACGAGTACTGCCAGCTGGACAGCAGCACGGCGGCGGTCACGACGAGCGCCCACACCGGCTGGTGCTCGGCGGTGACGGCCGAGACGGTCCAGAACAGCACACCCCAGGCCAGTGAGAGATACCCGAACCACCGCGCCTGCCGCAGCGTCAGCGCCCCGGTCAGCAGCGGCTTGCGCTGGACGGGGCGCAGCTCGGTGCCGTCCTCGCTCAGGTAGTTCGCCGCGTCACTGCCGTCGTTCAGCCCGTTGACGTCGTCGAAGGCCATGACAGCCGAGACGACGCCGATCTCTCCCAGCAGGAACAGACCGAGCGTCAGCAGGCTGTCCCCGGCGAACCGGGTGCTCGCGGCGAGCGCCGAGACGACCACCAGCACACTGAGGTAGTAGTCGAGGACGAACTCGAACTTGGCCAGGCGGGCGAAGGCCGACAGACGCGAGGCGAACCCCTGAGCCTGCGGGCCGGGGCCGGTCGGCGCGCCGTCCGCGCGCCGGGCCCCGGCTGCGGTGATCGCATTCATGTACGGCCCGCCGCGCCTCAGCCGACCGTGAGCAGCTTGTCGGCCGCCCGGATACCGGAGAGCATCGCGGCCTCGGAGATGGGCGAGGCGAAGTAGTCGCCCGCGAAGACGACCGGCGCGTGCTGGAGCCGGATGACACGGGCCGACTTGCGGTAGCGGCCGGGCTCGGGGACCGGCATGGCCAGCGGGCGCTCCGCGATCTCGAACGGCTCCGCTTCGGAGGGGAAGTCCGGCCACAGCTCGGTGACCAGGCGCGAGGTCTCGGCGAACTGCTCCTCGGTGGAGAGCTTGAGCAGCCTGCGAGTCGCTGCCCGGCCCGGGTAGACGAAGGCGAGGTGCTTGTCGACCGGGCGGCCCTTCTCATCACGCACCTGGCGGGGGAACGTGATGATCGTCTTGACCGGCGGGTCCTCGGCGCCCGCGGCGACGATGTGCGCCTCGGACGGCATGCTGCTCAGATCCACCAGGTACGACACCGACAGGGCGGGCTCGTACTTCTGCGTGGCCAGGAAGTCGCGGGTGTCCTCGCCGACGATCTGGCGCGGCAGGGCGGCCGTGAGCTTCGCGGCGGAGGGCGCGGGAGTGGCCACGACGACGTCGTCGTAGACGTCCTCGCTCAGCGTGCCGTCGGCCGCGCGGGCGGTGATACGCACCTGGCCGTCGTTGACCTGGAGGTCGGTGACCTCGTTCTCCAGGCGGATCTCGGCGCCCTCGGCGTTCTTCTCGGCGATGATCTCCATGCCGTTCCTGAACACATAGAACTTGGCGCCCGCCACCTGCGCCTGCATGGCCCGTACGTGGGCGGCGGAGATGTCCTCGCAGCGCCACAGCCAGAACGACTCGATCTCAGGCCGGAGCAGGTTGTCGAAGCCGCGCTGCGACAGGCTCTTGAGCGCGTAGTCCGCCGCGTTGGTTCCGTCGTCGAACTTGGCGAGTTTCAGCGGGTCGAAAATGTCGAGTTCCTTGCGCTTCAGGGTCTCCTTCAGCGTCGCGGTGAGAAACCCGATGCGGTCCGACAGTTTTACGTGGGGGAAAGTGAAGAGGCTCTTCATCGAGTCCGAGAGCAGCTCCGCGGGCTTTCCGTTGTCGACCACGATGACGTTGTTCGACATTTCCGTGAGCTCGCCCTCAAGGCCGTACTCGCGGATGCGCTCGAACATGAGCTTATAGAAGCTCGTGAACCACAGGTTCACACCGACGTCGGGCTCAATCTCCGGACGGTGCCAGGACCGCGCACGACCGCCCAGACCGGCGGTGGTCTCGTAGATGACCACCTCCCGTCCGTTTTTCAACAGCTCCTTGGCAGCCGCGCAGCCAGCCATCCCACCGCCGACGACGGCCGTCCTCTTGGGTTGAGCCATGCGTGTCGCACCTCCACAGAACAGGTTCGGAACCGAGCTCTCGGAAAACGTAAAGTCCGCACTGTGGAGGGAGGAATAGCAGGCAAGGGACAAGAGTTGGTGAGCAGACTCTTGCCATGGCCGACAAACAGCCTTGCTCTCCGGCATGCGATGTAGCGTGACCCTTCCACGCGCAACCCCGCTGAACGCGCCCCGAATGAAGGGTTACGTCAGATGTTTGCCTCCCTGGCCCGGTTCACCTCCGGTCGCAGCCGACTGGTTCTGTATCTCTCAGGAGTCCTCTTCGTCATCGCGGGGGCGCTGGGCGGAGGAGTCATCCCGAAACTGTCGGCCGGCGGGTTCATCGACAGCTCAACGGAGTCGGCCAAGACCGCCGAGGTCATGGACGAGCGGTTCAAGGCGGGCGCCCCCAACCTGACGCTGCTCATCACCGACAAGCGGGGCGTGGACGCCCCCGAGGTCGCCAGGGCGGGCCGGGACATCACCGAACGCCTCGCCCAGGAGGACGGCGTCGAACAGGCCGTCTCGTACTGGTCGCTGGGCAAGGCGGAGTCGCTGCGCGGCGAGGGCGGCGACCGGGCCCTGGTGCTCGCCCGTATCTCCGGCGACGAGGACAAGATCCAGGACCACTTCGACAAGCTGGAATCCCGCTACGACGGTGAGACCGAAGGCGTCGACGTCGAGCTGGGCGGCACCGCCCTCGCGAACAAGGAGATCGTCGAGACCACCGAGAAGGACCTTCTCAAGATCGAGATGGTGACCTTCCCGATTCTCCTGATCGTGATGCTGTTCGTCTTCCGCAGCCTCGTGGCGGCCCTGGTGCCGTTGCTGGTCAGCGGACTGACGATCGTCTCGGTGCTGCTGACGCTGCGTATCCTGACGCTCTTCTCGGACGTCTCCGTACTCGCCACGAACGTCGCGACCGGCCTCGGCCTCGGCCTCGCCATCGACTACAGCCTCATTCTCATCAAGCGGTACCGGGAGGAACTGGCCGCCGGCACCGATACCGACGGCGCCATCGCCATCGCGCTGCGCACGGCGGGCCGCACCGTCGTGTTCTCCGCCGTGACCGTCGCTCTGGCGCTCGCCGCGCTGCTGGTGTTCCCCTTCTACTTCCTGCGCTCCTTCGCCTACGCGGGCATCCCCACCGCGCTGATCGCCGCCGTGGTCTCGGTGACGTTCCTGCCCGCCCTGCTCAAGGCGCTCGGCCCGCGCATCGACAAGGGCAAGATCCTCGGCCGCAAGCAGGCGACGGCACCGAAGCCGATCGGCGAGGGCTTCTGGCACCGCCTGGCCGTCACCGTCATGCGGTTCCCGGTGCCCGTCGCCGCCGCTGTCATCGGCCTGCTGCTCTTCCTCGGCGCGCCGTTCCTCGACCTGAAGATGAGCCTCGCCGACGAGCGCGTGCTCCCGGCCAGTACGCAGTCGCGCGAGGTCGGCGAGATCCTCCGGGAGGACTTCAGCGCGCAGGAGACCCAGGCGCTCAACGTCGTCCTGCAGAACGCGCCCGCCAAGGGCGAGCGGAACATCACCGGCTACGCCGAGCGGCTGTCCAGCCTGCCGAACGTTGCCCGGGTCGACACCGAGAGCGGCACCTTCGCCGGGGGGAAGCAGGTCGCCCCCGCCAGCGCGTCGTCCGCCCGCTTCGGCATCGCCGACGCGACCTACCTCTCCGTCGTCCCCAAGAGCCAGTCGCTGTCCGAGAAGGGACGGGAGCTGGTCAAGGACATCCGGGCCATCGACGCGCCGTACGACGTGGAAGTCGGCGGGCCCGCCGCCGAACTCAAGGACTCCATCGACTCGATGAACGACCGGCTGCCACTGGCGCTCGCGGTCATCGCGATCAGCTCGTTCATCGTGCTGTTCCTGTTCACCGGAAGCCTGCTGCTGCCGCTGAAGGCCCTCGTCCTGAACTGCCTCAGCCTCAGCGCCACGCTGGGCGTCCTGGTGTGGGGCTTCCAGGACGGCCACCTTGAGGGGCTGGTCGGCGACTTCGTCGTCACGGACTCCATCACGTGGACCGTCCCCGTGCTGCTCTTCTGCATCGCCTTCGGCCTGTCGATGGACTACGAGGTCTTCCTGCTGTCCCGTATCAAGGAGGAACACGACCTCACGGGAGACAACACGCAGGCGGTGGCCCGGGGCCTGGAGCGCACCGGCTCGACGGTCACGGCCGCCGCGCTGCTGATCGCGATCGTCTTCCTCGGTTTCATCATCTCCGGCATCGTCTATCTCAAGGCGATCGGCGTGGGGCTGGCGATCGCCGTGGTGATGGACGCCACGCTGGTCCGCGGCGCCCTCGTGCCCGCCTTCATGCGGCTCGCGGGCCGCGCCAACTGGTGGGCGCCGGGGCCCCTGCGCGCGCTGCACGCCAAGATCGGCCTGCACGAGGGCGAGAGCAGGCTGGGCCACGCCGGTGGCGGCTCGCCGGGCGACCGCGAGCGGGCCGCTGCCGACAAGGAGTAGGCCGTGTCCGGCGGGTCATGTCAGGGAGAGGGTGCCCCTGACCGTGTGTCGCGGACCGCGGGTGCGTCGTGGCTGGTCGCGCGGTTCCCCGCGCCGACAGCTCGCCCCTTCGCTGTGCCAGGCTGCTCCTCTGGGCCTGGCGGCCTGAGGAGGCTCCTTGCGCAGCCGATGCCGGGCACGCGTGAACCGCCGGACACCCGCTAGCCACAAGACGGCCCAGCGGGGGCGCGGAAGGGCGATCAGCCCTCCCGCGCCCGCGCGCGTACGTGCCACCGGCCGCCCTCGCGCGCGCCGCGCGTGCGCGTGCCCGCCCGAGGCGGCGCCGACTAGGCGCCCGGTCGCGCGCCGGTCCGTGCGGGCTCCGCGCCACCGGTGTACAGCAGCCGGTTGGGCGAGCCCCTGCCGATGTCGGTCAGCGCGCCCTTCGTCGCCGTGGACACGATGAGCTTCTTGGCCTCCGCCATCGTCAGGTGCGGATTCCGCTGGAGGGCGAGGGCGATGGTGCCCGTCGCCAGTGGCGCGGCGAAGGACGTGCCGTTCCAGTCCTTGAGGACGTGCGTGTCGCTGTCCTTGCCCGCGCCGCGCACCCCGGCGCCCGGCGCGAACGCCGTCAGGCACGCGCCGTAGCTGGACGGGTTGTGTCCGGTGTTGCGGGCGTCGGTCCTGGTCGAGGCGCCCATGGTGATGGCCCGCGGGTCCTTGGGGGAGTTCTCGCAGTCGCCCTTGCCGAAGTTGCCCGCGATGAAGACGACGATCAGCCCCCGGTCGATCATCTTCTTGGCGGCGTCGTCCATGGCGTGATCGGTGACACCGTCGGCGCTCTGGATGCTCATGTTCACCACGGACGACTTGGGCGCGTTCTTCGCCGTCCAGTTCATGCCGTCCAGGATCTCCTCGGTGGTCGCGCTGTTGTCGCAGCGCAGAATGCGCACCGCACGCAGCTTCGCCTTCTTCGCCACCCCGAAGGTCTTCCCCGCGATATGGCTGGCGACGAACGTGCCGTGGTTGGCGCAGTCGTTGGTGCCCTTGCCGTCGTCGATGGAGGAGTACACCCCGGACGCGCGCCCTTGGAACTCCTTGTGGCTCGCGCGGATACCCGAGTCCAGCACGTAGACGTTCACGCCCGACCCGTCCGCCGCGTACTCGTACGTGGTGTCCAGCGGCAGTTGGCGCTGGTCGATCCGGTCCAGATGCCACGGCGCGCGGGACTGCGCCCCCTGCGCGGATACCGGGGCGGCCGCGGGGCCTTCCTGGCGGTGCACCCGGACAGGCTGTACGTAGTCCACCGCCGGGTCACGGCGGACGTCCGCCAGCGCCGCCTCGGGGAGATCGGCCGAGAAGCCGCGCAGCGCGGCGGTGTACTCCTCGCGTACGGTGCCGCCCGCGGTCCGCGCGGTGGCGAGCGGGCCCGCCAGCGCCTTCCGCACGGACGAGGGCATGCCGTCCATGCCCGGCTCTTTGAGGACGACGATGTAGCGGCCGTCGACGGTGTCGGCGCCGACACCGCGCAGCGGGGCCACGCGGTCGGCGGCGTCGGGTGACGCGCTCGCCGAGTAGGCCAGGACGGTGCCGCCGGTGGCGACCAGAGCAAGGGCCAGGGCGCTGGCCAGGGTTGTTCTCGCCATGGGGTTCTGTCTCCTGTGAGGGGTCGGCCTGGCAGGCTGTGACGACGCTGATCATGTCGCGGGCGGGTGTTCCGGGCCGCCGCGTCGGCCGCGGTGCGCGCGGACACGGCCGGTGCCCACCAGGGGGCACCCGGCAGCCGGGGTTCCGGCAGGTGCTGTCAATCGGGCCCGGAATCTTTCTACGGTGGGTGCACGACGTCAGGGGGTGGAAGCGGAGTCGGCAGCGCTGGCCGCATGGGGTGCGACGGCGCTGATGGGGCTGATGGTGTCTGACTCGTGGCCAGAGGACAAGGAGCGGCTGGTGGCATTGTTCAGCCGCCACCGCCCGGAGCGGGCCACGGTAGTGGCCGTCGGCTGCTCAGCGACCGGACGGCGGGCGGCTCACCGGCCGCGCCGGACATCGCCGCACCGGACATCGCCGCTGCGGACATGGAGGAGAGCTGGCGGGCCCGGCTGGAGCTGCTGCTGCGGGAGGACTCCGGGGCGGCCGATCGCCTCCGCGCGCTGCGGCAAGCGCCCCCGCCAGCCCCGCCGTTCACCGCTCACGGGCCCGTGCACAACAATGTCAGCGGCGGAGACGTGCGCGGGCCCGTCTCACCGGAGTCCCCGGCATCGGGGCGACGGCCGCCGCCCGCCAGTGGCTGCGCAGGCACGACGACGACTTCCGCGGCGCCCAACTGCACGCCGTACTCGGCCGCGACAGCTCGGGCCGCCCCGCGGACCCGGTGGCCGTCCTCGAACACTGGCTGGGCATCCTCGGCGCGCCGAAGGACGACCGCCCCGGTGACCCGGCCGGGCTGGCCTCCTTCTTCCGGTCCTGGACCAGCAGCGGCCCCATCGTCGTGCACATCGACAACGCGGTCACGGCGAGCCAGGTCACCCCGCTGCTCCCCGGCTCCCAGGAGAGCGTCGTCCTGACCACCAGTCACATCCGGCTGCCCGGCCTGGTCAGCCACTGCGATGTCCAGACCCTGCCCGTCGAACCGCTGGACGACCGGCACAGCGACGACTTGCTGCGACGGGTCGGAGCCCTCGCCGAAGAGACCCGCACCGCCCGGAAGCCCGTGGTCCGCGCCTGCGGCGGCATCCCGCTCGCCGTACGGGTCATCGGGGCCCACCTGGCGACGATGGGCCCCGCCGAGCTGGCCGGGATAGCGGGCCAGTTCGAAGACCGGGCGACCAGGCTGGAGGCGATGACCATGATGGATGAGGGGTTCTTCTCCGGCACGCTCGACGTGGCGTACGACTATCCGGTTCGTCGGCGTCAGCGGCGAGATGCGCCGACGCGATCCACTCCCCGGGCGCGGTGGGCTGCCGACGCGCGGGATACCGGCGCACCGTGGCCAGCCCGTCCGCTTCCCCGTCGGCCGGGCGGCAGGACACCGACACATGCATGGGCCGCAGCCCCGGCGGCTGCCTCGGCGGCGAGACAGGGCCGGGGACCGGTACCAGCGGTGTCGTCGCGGGCGCCGGTGGCTCCGGCAGCCGCAGCCACACGTAGAACAGACCGCGCAACAACGCCGCCGACTCACCGGGCCGCGAGGTCACCATCTCGCTCAGCACCGTCATCTCGGGGTCTTGCCGCTGATACGCGGCCGCCGCCGTCAGCTGACCGGGCAGGGGAGCGCCGGGACGCAGCCGGGGGAGCAGTTTGCCCAGCCGTTCCATCGGCGAGCCCGGCGCGACCGTGTCGGTGCCGAACGAGCCCAGCACCGTGGGGACCTTCAGGGCCGTCCCGTACAGCGTCGGTGACCCGTGATCACCGATCAGATAATCGGCCGCCAGCAGGGCCGCTTTCCAGGTCTCGGTATCGGGGACGGGGAGCAGCAGGCCGTCTTCGGTGAGCGGCGCCAGCCAGTTCTGTGTCTGCCAGGAACTGTGCCCGTACCAGGCATTGGGGTGGATCGCGGCCAGCGTGCGGAATTCGTCGGCCAGCGATTCGGCGAGCACCCGCCGCATGATGTCGGTGTCCGTCGCGCCGAGCACGGACTCGCCGCCCCATGTCGAGGACACGACGACCAGCCGCTGATGCGGCATGACCCCCAGCGCCCGCCGGTAGGACTCACGGTAGGGCGCACTGGCCCGAAGTCGGTCGGCACACAGATCCCCGGCCACCACGCTCACCGGCACCGCCTCCGGACAGCTGTGCCGCAGGCGTTCGAGCTGCTCGTCGTGGGACAGCACCACCACCGAGGGCACGACACGCCCGTCGCGCACCAGCCACTCCGCCGTCAGCCCGAAAGCGCTGGGCTCCGGCTCGGCTCGGCTCGGCTCGGCTCGGCTCGGCTCGGCTCGGCTCGGCTCGGCAAGCCTCTTATTGTATCCGGCGCCGTGCGGTGCGCCAATCAGCGGACTGCCGAGCTCATGCAGATCCCCGCCGCGGCTGGTCGCGATCGCGAGGTCGAATCCATGGGCTTTGGCGGCTTCCCAGGGAATATGCAACAGCCCGCGCTCGGCGAAGAATTCGGGGATTCCCTCCGGGAATGCCGACGATCCCGTACAGGTGAAGACGGTCTGAACGCGGCGGTCGCCCTCGAAAACGGTGAGCAGGTCCAGCAGGCGGGTAGCCGAGGTGATGTTGTGCACGACTCCGAGCACCGTGCGCTGGGCGGCGACGGTCGGCCAGGGCGAGCTCCGGCCGGAGACAGCCGCCGGAATCGCCCGTGAGTCGCGCACGCCGTGGTCCTTCCCGCTTGTTCGGTGCCGGCCGCTGCTGGTTTCGCGTACCTCGGGCAGCCGACAACTCCCGCCGCTGTCTGCCCGACCGGCAGGTTCGCCAACAGGCCGCCCCCGCGCCGGGCGGCCCCTTCGCCGCACGCCGCCCCCAGCGCCCCGCTCGGTCCTCGCGGGCCAAGGCGCCCCCGGCGGACGGCGGAGGCGAACCCCGGGCCAACATCTGACGTCCGGACCGTGGAACAGCGTCCCCCACAGCCCCCGGCGTGGCCTCATACGGAGACCGGGCTCTCACAGCGGTCCGGGTGGTACGCACGGGGGCGAGGGACACGTGGACTGGCTGAGCGCTGACAGCGTCGTGGCGGTACTCACCGCGCTGCTCGGTCTCGCGGTATCCGTCGGTGTGGTCTGGTACGAGCGCCGGGTCCCGCGCCGAAAACGCATCGGATACCGCGTGCAGATGGACACACCCATCGGCAGCGACGACGGCAACGGGTACGGCCAGCCGAATGTACGGCTGGGGTTGTTCAACGACCTCCCCGACATGTCCGACGCGACGCTTGTGCTGCTCCGTATCGAAAACGACGGGGCGGACAGCATCGCCGACACCGACTACACCGACCGCGACCCCTTCCGTGGTCTGACGGTCGCCTTCACCGACCGGGTGGTCAGGGGTATCGCCGTCACGCATTCCGACGCCGAGCACCTGATGGACCATTTCGTCCCGGCCGGGGGCCTGGGCGGGCTACAGCACAACGACCACACGATCCGCCTTCCGCGCGTCTCACTGAACCGGGGCCAGCACTACAAGCTGCTGGTGCTGCTCAAGGGCGGCCGGGTCGGCTGTGACATCCGGGTCACGGGCGGCATCAGGGACGGCGCGGTCGCACCCAACCGGAGCACGACCGTCGACGACAAGCCGCCGCTGTTCAGCAAGCCCGCCCGGCTGATCACCATGCTGCTCACCCTGTGCGTCATCACCCTGGCGGGCATGATCGTCGTACGCGAGGACACGCCGCCCCCCATCGGCTGCGCCACCGGAAAGCTCACCCTGACCGGTTCCACGGCCTTCCAGCCCGTCATGGTCGAGCTCGCCAAGCGGTATGAGTCCGACTGCCCGGACGCGGACATCGTCGTGGACCCGCACGGCAGCGACGAGGGCGTGCGGGAACTGGCGGAAGCGGGCGCGGACGCCAGCGGGAAGCCCCCTGCGCTGATCGCCCTGTCCGACGGCCCCAAGCCGAAGGGGCGTCCGCGGCTGACCGGAGAGACGGTCGCCGTGTCCACGTTCGCGCTCGTGGTGAACGACAAGGTCGGCATCGATGACCTGACGACGGACCAGATACGCGGCATCTATCGCGGAGACATCACCAACTGGAAGGCGCTCGGCGGCCCTGACCTGCCCATCCTGCTCGTCAGCCGGGACGCCGACTCCGGCACGCGCGAACTCTTCCGGCGGCGGGTCCTCGGCGGCGACGGAGAGCCCGGGTTCACCTCGCGCAACTGCGAGGACAGGAACTCGGCGCGGGACAAGGTCACCAGATGCGAACTGGGCAGCACCGAGCAGGTCCTGCGCACCGTGGCCGGGCTGCCAGGCGCTGTCGGCTACAGCGAGCTGCGCGCGGCCACCACGTCCAAGGGCCTGCACACGGTCCGCCTCAACGGCCGGGCGCCATCCGTCGAGGCCATCGGCGACAGCACGTACCCGTTCACCGAGATCGAGTACGCCTACTCCTACGGCCGCCCGCCCACCGGCTCCCTCGCCTCCAGTTTCCTGACGTACATGACCAGGGGAAGCGGCCAGGACGTGCTGGAAGCCCATGGCCACCTGCCGTGCTACACCCCCGAGGGCCTGGAACGCTGCCGGAAGTGACCGCCGGGCGGGCCCGGAGCGGGTCCGCGGCCCCCGCCCGATCTCAGCGGCCTGTGCTGAACAGCGGCGGGCCCGTACGAGCCCGCCGCTGAGCGACGCGACGTGCCCGCGTGGGCGGAGGGCGGCGCATGTGGGGGACCACGGGACCGCACAAACGGGTAAAAGGTGGGAAAATCGACGCGGTCGGTGGGTGTCGAGGGGAAGGTCCGTGGATCTGGAGACGGTGGCCGGGGAACTGTACGGGCTGCGGCCGGAGGACTTCACCGCGGCCCGCGACGAGCGGGTCGCGGAGGCACGCAAGGCCGGAGACCGGCAGCTCGCCGACCAGCTGCGCGCCCTGCGCCGCCCGACCCTGTCGGCCTGGGTGAGCAACCTCCTCGTCCGCGAGCAGCCCCAGGAGGTCGAGCCGCTGGTGGACCTAGGGGAAAGCCTGCGCCAGGCGCACCGGGACCTGGACGGGCAGCAGCTGCGCGACCTCACCCGGCAGCAGCGGACCCTGGTCGGCGCCCTGTCCCGGCAGGCGAGGCAGCTGGCCGCTGACGCCGGTCACCCGGTCGGCGAGGGCGTGCGGCGGGAGGTCGCCGAGACCCTGCACGCGGTGCTGGCGGACCCCAGGGCGGCGCGAGAGTGGGCGGCGGGACGACTGGCCAAGCCGCTGAGCGCACCGACCGGATTCACCCCGGCGCCCTCAGGCGACGACTCGCCGGGCCCGCCGTCCGCCCGGTCCACCGGCAAGACGGCCGAGCGGAAGACGTCCCAGCGGAAGACGGCGAGCCGGGAGCCCGGCGGCGCGTCGCTCGTGGATCTGGACCAGGCCCGTCAACGGCGGCGGGAGCGGGAACGGCGCGACGAACTCGCTCACGCCCGGCGCGAAGCGCGGGAAGCCGAGCGTGCGGCTCGTGCCCGCGAGGAGGAGGTGGAGGAGCGCGCACGGCAGCTGGAGGAGGCCGAGAGCCGCCTCGGGCAGGACCGCGAACGGGCGGCAGACCTGGCCAGGCAGCTCAAGGAGGCCGAAGAGCGGCAGTGTGCCACTGAGGTCGGCGTCCATCAGGAGCAGGACCGGCTGCGGACCGCGGAGCGCGCCGCGCGGCAGGCCAGGCAGCGCGCGGACACGGCGGCGTCACGCGCGGAAGAGCTGGCGACCGGCGACAGATGACCGGCGCGAGGACGACGGCCCTGAGAGCGAGGTGAGTGGGTGATGGCACGGCCGATCTGGTCGGGCGTCCTCACGTTCGGCCTGGTGACGGTGCCCGTGAGACTGTTCACGGCCACCGAGGACCACACGGTCCACTTCCACCAGTTGCAGCGTGGCACCAGCGACCGTATCCGCTACAGACGGGTCAACGAACGCACGGGAAAAGAAGTCGACACCAGTGACATCGTCAAGGGCTACGACCTGGGCGGGGGAGAGTACGTCGTCGTGGAGCCCGCGGAGCTCGACGAGGTCGCCCCCCGGCAAGTCGCAGATCATCGACATCAACGGCTTTGTCGAACTGGACCAGATCGAACCCGTCTTCTTCGACCGCACCTATTACCTGGGCCCCAAGGGCAAGGAGTACCAGAAGGTCTACGCGCTGCTGCACGCCGCGCTGGCGGAGTCGGGCAAGGCGGGCATCGCCACCTTCACCATGCGCGGCAAGCAGTATCTGACGGCGCTGCGGGCGCAGGAGGAGGTCCTGGTGCTCCACACCATGCACTACGTGGACGAGGTCCGGGACCCCCGGCAGGAGATGGAGGTGGCGCCGGAGCACGTCAGCGCCACGAAGCGGGAGCTGGCCGCCGCCCGGCAGTTGATCGACGCCCTCAGCATCGACTGGCGGCCCGAGGACTATCACGACACCTACGAGGAACGCGTCCGCGAGCTGGTCGACGCCAAACAGCGGGGCGAGGAGATCGTGAGCGAGGCCGGACCGCCGGACGCGACCAACGTGGTCGACCTGATGGACGTCCTCAAGCGCAGCGTCTCCGAGGCCCGTACGCAGGACACGCGACAGGACACGCGGGCGGGGGAGCCGCGGCGGCTCTCCGAGGCACGCGGCAGCCGCTCGGGCGGCAAGAGCGGCAAGAGCGGCAAGAGCGATCAAAGCCGTCAGCGCGGTAAGAGCCGCGGCGGCGAGCCGGAGAGCGGAGCAGGAAAGAGGAAAGGCGAACGCCCCAGCGGGAAAGGGAAGGGCGAGGACCTGGAAGCGCTCAGCAAGAAGGACCTCTACCAGCGAGCGACGGACCAGGATGTCCCCGGCCGTTCGAAGATGAGCCGCGAGGAACTGGTGCGGGCCCTCACCAGCGGCGCGGACGGCGGACAGCGGGCGGCGTCGTAACCGCCGCGTCGCGGCGCCTAAGGGTGTCCGGCGGATCACACGCGCCCGGCATCGGGGTCGCGCATGGGGCCTCGCAGGCCGCCAGCCCCAGGGGAAGCACGCTCCGGCACAGCCAAGGGGCGTGCCCCGTCAGGGGCGCGGGGAACTGTGCGACCAGCCACGACGCAGCCGCGGTCCGCGATGCGCAGACTGTGCCTCCCGTCCCCAGCACGATCCGCCGGACACGGGCTGAGCGGCCGCCCGGCCGACCGGCGCTCCAGGACCTGAGCCCGCCCTGCGCAGGAAGGGAAGGGAGCGCGACGGCCGGGCTCCGCGAGAGCCGCCCCCGTCCCCGGCCCGCCCGTCACCGCGGCGCGGAACAGCTACGATCCGGACTACCAGAGTCGGGATGTGGCTCGCTGTCCGACGTATCACTGCCCGCTCAGGAGGTTGCGCCATGTCCATGGCCGGACCCAGCTCAGAGGAATCCGCGCTCGCTTCGCAGAACGCCCTGGCGCGGCTGCGGGCGGATGCCCGCGCCAAGGCCGTCTACCTGTTCGGCAAGGACGGTCAGCAGCTCGCCTCGGCGCGCGAGGACGGCCAGGCTGACACCGCATCGCTCACCGACCTGACGGCGGGCAGCGCCGCGGCCGCGGACGGTCTGGCGAAGCTGCTCGCGGAGGGGGAGTTCTCGGCGCCCCGCCCCGGGGAGGGGCAGGAGCAGCTGCACATGACGGTCGTGGCCCAGCGCGCGATCCTCGCCGTCATCGTCGATGAGCGGTCCTCCCTTGTCCTGGTCCGCCTCAAGATCAGGCGTATGCGCGGTGCCGTCGAGCAGTCGCTGGGCACGGGGGCGGAGAGCGGTCCGCCCCAGCTGACCGGCGATGACATGGCCAGGTTCATCGGCCGGTGAGTGACTTCCGCCCTCGTGGGTGCCCAGGGGCCCGGGGGCACTCCGGCCGTCCGTGGCCGCGAGGCGGCACCGTGCCGGGTTATCCGCATGCGGTCCGGCCGTCGCGCGTGATAATCCGCTCTGCATGGAGATGCGTAGGGAGACACGTGTGACCGCGCGCCTTGAGCTGCGTCCGATGAGCGTCGACGAGGCCCGGCGGGTCGTTGCGAGGGAACCGGCGGACGGCTCCCGGTGGGCGCCCGGTTACCCCACTGACGGTGATGTGGAATCGGCCGCGGACTTCCTGAACCACTGCGCGGCCACCGGCAACCCGCAGCCGTTCGGGGACTACGAGATCCGCCGGCGGGAAGACGGGCTGGTCATCGGCAGCCTGGGTTTCAACAGGCCACCGGACGAGGACCGCAGCGTCACGATCGGCTATGGCCTGATCCCGTCCGTACGCGGCATGGGATACGCCTCGGAAGCCCTCCGTGAACTGCTTCTGCTCGCGCGGGCGCACGGCATCGCCTGCGTGAAGGGCGACGCCGACCACGACAACATCGCCTCACAACGGGTCATGACAGCGGTCGGCATGCGGCTGGTCGCGGAGGACGACCGGGTGAAGTACTACGCGACCGCCTGGGCCGACACGACGACGGCGGCTTCAGGGGCACCCGCCTCCGACGAGGCAGGCGCCCCCGCCGCGCGGTGAGACAACCGGCGGCGGTACGGCAGCGGTCCGACAGGACGTCAGGCGGCCAGCGCCGTACGTTCGGGCACCCGGCCGCACGCCAGACGCTCGGCAGCACATCAGGCGCACGGCGGCACGCCAGGCGACCGCCGGCACATCAGGCGACCGGCGGCACGTCACGACGTAACTGTGCCGCCGTGTTGCCGTGTCGCGGTGCCGCCGTCTCGCCGTGGCGCGTGACCGGGGTCGGCGGGCCCCGCGGCGCCGGACCGACTCTCCGCCCTACTCCTCGATGGCTCCGCCGATTCGCCGCAGATGCTGCCGGAAGGTGTACGACGGGTCGGCGGCGCGCCGTGCCAGGTAGTCGTCGAAGGCGGTCTGCCGGCGCAGTGTCTCGCCCGCGCGGATCTTGCGGGCCTGTTCGCGTTCGGTCTGCCAGATCTGGTGCGCCGTCGTCAGCACGTCCTCGGCGTGCTCGGCGGCGACGAACAGCACGCCGTCCGCGTCGCCGAAGACCATGTCATCGCCGCTCACCAGATGCGACCCGAACCGCGCGGTGGCCAGCGCCTCGGGTTCCCGCTCGTCGAGCCGCACCGGGCCGGGCGGGCAGCTGCCGTAACTGAACACGGGAAGGCCGATCTCCGTCAGTTCCGGTGTGTCCCGGTGCAGCCCCCAGATCACCAGGCCCGCCACCCTCGCCGCCTGGGCTTCCAGTACCGCCAGGTCGCCGACGCACGCCTCGTCCGTCCGCCCGCCGTTGTCGATGACGAGCACGTCGCCCTCCGCTGCCGCGCTGAACGCCTCCAAGAAGACGTCCACGCTGCCGTAGTGCCGCACGGGCAGCGCTCGTCCCGCTACCCGGTGTCCGGGGGCGAGGGCGCCGATGCCGGGCGGCGCGGCGCGTAGCGGCACGTCACAGCGGACACAGGCGTCGGCCACCAGCGGCGTGGACAGGTCGGCGAATGCCTTCAGCACGGCGGTTCTCCCTGGCTCGGCTCCGCGCACCGCGGCGGTGCGCGGACGCGGCGGGCGATGCCGCGACGCTGCCGACGGCACCCCCCGCAGAGGCTGCGTCTCAGACCTCCGGTGAATCACGACAGCCGCTTCGGGGACAGGAGTTATTCCCCCGCGAGCCGCCGGCGGGCTCTCCTCGTCGGCCTTCGCCGGGCCCTTGTCGGCCCTCGCCGGCTTTCGGCCGCGTCGCGCCACCGTGGAGGCGAGCGGACCAGCATCGGGGTTCCAGCGCCGTGCCCCTGGGCTCCGCCCCTAGCTCTGCACCTCGCGGACCCAGCCCGTGAGCCCCGCCAGAAATCCCGCACGCTCGCCGGGCGTCAGACCGTCCAAGGCGCGCAGCAGCGGCTCGGTCCGCCGGGCTATGAAGATTTCGAGCGAGGGGCGGTACTCCTCGGCCAGTGACACCAGGACGCGGCGGCGGTTCGCCAGGTCCTCGGCGCGCACCACGATCCCGGCCCGGCTCAGGCCGCCGACCAGCTCGCTGGCGGTGGGCACCGACACATGAAGCCGCCGGGCGATCTCACTGACGGTCAGCGGCTCCCCGGCCAGCAGCTGCGGCAGCACGGCGCCGTGGCGCGGCGTCAGCCCGCTGGTGTCCATCGCGTCGCGCAACGGGTTGGGCATGAGATCCCGCACCACCGACCCACGGAAGAACGGCTCCAGCAGCGGTACGAGACCGACGACTTTGACCTCGTCGGGGGTGGGCAGCCGGGGCGCCTTCCCGGGCTTGTGCGTGTGCGGCATACTGCGAGTGTAATGGTTTGGATTTCCAAACCGTTCGGATATCCGAAAGGTGTGACTCCGCATGCCGTCGATCAGCTACAGCGATGCGCTCAACGACGCCCTGGAACGGATGGACGATCTCGGGTACGAGCGCGGGGAGGGGGTGGACCTTGCCAATCACGGCCCGATGGGCGCCGAGGCGCTTGCCCTGCTCGGGCACGAGGACGAGGTCGCCCGCTGGGTGCGGCGCTACCGCCGCGCGATGGAACACCATGAGCCGCCCGCCGCGCGTTTCCCTCTCGACCCCGCGGACGAGTCCTCCTGGCGCCCCGCCCTCGGCGCCTTCGACCGGGCCGGGGACTGGGAGAGCCTGTTCGTCCGCGAACTCGCCGAGGCGCACTGGCGCGATGTCCTCGCCCGCTGGTGGCCGCGCCTGATTCCGGGGCTGTTCGCCGGGCTGACCCACGGCCTCATCCGCACCGCGCACGCGGTGCGCGGCCTGTACGCCGCGGCCGACAAGCCGACGCGCCTCCAGCTGCACGAGCTGGCACGCGGCCTCGCGTACTGGGCCGCCCGCTACACCGAGCTCCCCGGCCACCCCCGCCTGAGCGGCCGCTACGAGCTGCCGGTCGCGGTCGCCGAGCTCCCCCGGGTGCCGCAGGACGGTCCCAGGGGCCCGAGCGCCGCCCGCCTCCGCCTGGACACCCTCACGGACCTGCCCGGGTACAACGACGCCCTGGAGTGGCTGGCCCCGGAGCAGGCACCCCGGCTGCTGAGCGAGATGACGCTGCAGTTCGCCGATGTCTACCTCGGCCACCCCGAGGTGTTCCCCGTCCCGCTCATCCACGGCGTCACCGCGCCCGCCGCCGTACGCATCGTGCTCCCGCATCTGCCGTACGAGCAGCACGAACCGACGCTGGCCCGGCTGTGGCAGATGCACACGGCGTTCCTGCTCGCCTTCACCTCCGACCGGCGCGAGGAGGGCACGACGGCCTGGCGGTCGCACATCCCGGAGCTGCCCTCGGTGGAGGAACTGGGTGCGCGAGCCGCCGAGCACGGTGACGAGCACGTCATCAAGTTCACCGAGGCATGCCTGCGCGAGTACGCCCTGCGGCCCGATCCGCGCTACCCGGCCGCCGCGTTCACCGCGCTGCGCCGCATCACCCCCCTGGACGACGGCGGCGCCGTCAGCCGCCTCAAGGCCGACTCGGTCTAGGGCGCGGACTCCAGGCCCCCGGGCGAGCGGAGGCGAACCGGCCGGGGGAGGCGCCCGCCCCGCGCCGAAGGTTCGCGACGTTCACCGCCTCCGCCGCCGGGGCAGGTCACCTGGGGCCCGCTCCCAGGGCGGCGACGGCGGCCGCCGGGTGACCGGCGGCCAGCAGCGGCTGCCGGATGTCACGTTCGAGGTCGGGCAGATAGCCGAGGAGTACGTCGGCGGGAGCCTGGACCTCGACCCGGCCCAGGGCCGCCGGAAGCAGCAGTGTCGTACCCCGGTCGAGGCGTTCGCTCCACGCCCCGCAGGTCACGGTGGCCGCCGCCCCGGCGTTGCTGAGCACGACGGCCGTGTCGAAGCAGTGGACCAGGCGCACGTCTTCCTCCGCTTCCCCCGCTTCCCCCGCTTTCTCCGCGCACCACCGCTCCAGGGCGAAGTACGGGCCCGCGCTCAGCACCCTTCGCCGCACACCGTCATGGGCCGCGACCTCGATGCCGTCGGTGAACTCCGGTCTCGGCGCGGCGTGCCACTCGTCCAGCAGGGCTTCGATGTTGGCGTGCCACTGGCCGTCGTCGATCGCCGTGCCGTCCTCCATCCGGTACCGCATCGCGTGCTGTTGCAGGTCGGAGGTCTGCTCGATCTCGTAGACCAGCGTGCCGGGGCCGAAGCTGTGCAGGGTCCCGGCCGGTACGTAGAGGGTCTGCCCGGCCCGGACGGGCAGTCGGCGCATGACGGAGTCGAAGTCCTGTGCCAGCAGCGCCCGCCGCAGCTCCGCGCGGTCCACACCCTCGCGCACTCCGGCCAGGGCGGTGGCCCCCGGCGCGGCGTCCAGGATGTGCCACGCCTCCGTCTTGCCGTTCGGTTCGCCCTCCAGACGGCGGGCCGCCGCGTCGTCGGGATGCAGATGCACCGGCAGTGCGTGGCGGGCGTCGATGAACTTCGTCAGCAGTGGGAACCGGGGCCCGCCCGGGTGGCCGCGCCCGACCAGTTCCCCGGGGTGATCCCTCGTCAGCTCGCGCAGGGAACGGCCGGCCAGCGCACCGTTGGTGACGTGGGAGCCGTCTCCCTCGACGTCGCTGACCTCCCAGGTCTCCGCGACCGGGCCCGCGGGCATGTCCGTGCGGCCCAGCCGGTCGGGGATGGCCCGGCCGCCGAACACATGCTGTTTGACCGGAGTGGTCAGCCGCAGCGGGTACCAGTCCACGGGTGCGCCTTCAGCGGAGGGGCGTCGGCTGGTGACCGCGCCACGGTCGCGCCGTGGGTGCCCTCCTGCTCGTTCCTGGCGGGCGCCGCACCGCGCGGGTGGCTGGTCCGCCGCGTTCTCGAAGCGGCACCGGGCATGGCGAGGGCGTGGTCACCCCCGGAACTATCACCCGCCGACGCGCCGGGCCCCTGGCCGACGCGTCCCGGTACCCGTATGTCTCACCGCATCGGCGCAACAACGCCCTCGCGGCACTGGGGGAGTGGCACGCGAGCGCCTTCCGGCCCCGGCGGCCACCTCCCGGTGGCCCGCCCGGGAACGGTTCTCCCGCCACCGGAGCCGGTGGCGGGAGAACCGTGGCAGGGGTGACGCGGAGGCGGTCAGCCCGTCACGGTGATCTGGGACGCGGGGTCGGTGACGTCGGTGACGTCGTACGCGACGTTGAACGTGGAGGCCGTGGAGCTGGTCGGGCAGCCGAAGCCGCCGACTACCTGGATGGGCACCGAGGCGCCTGTGAAGGCGAGCTTGGAGGGCGCGCCGTTCGTCCACGAGCCGGAGACCGTCGCGGGCGCGGTGGGGGCCGCGGTCACCGTGCAGGACGCCAGACCGCTGGTCTTGAGGACGAAGCCACCGGTGGGAATGGTGAGGCTCGCGCTCACCTGCTCGCCGTGCTGGACGGCGACGCCCCACGTTCCGCTGGTGACGACGGTCGCGGTGACCCCGGCCAGGCTGGCGGTGCAGGAGCTGTATGTGGGCGGGTTGAGCGGGCCGCCGACGGACCCGGCGGGATTGGTGTTGCCCGGCGCGGCCGGTACCTGGTTGGCGGCGTCGGTGCCGGCCGGGTCGGTGGGCTGAGAGGTGGAGACGGAGCAGGTCACCGTCACAGAACCGGCCTTGAAGGTGGCCTTGCCGGACAGCGTGGCCTTGAAGTAGTGGCCTGCGGGGCTGACCGTCGTGGGCCCGGCGGCGGCGGTGGTGGGCTGGGCTTGCGCCGTGCCGGTGAGGGACAGGGCGGCCGCGGTGGCGAGCCCGGCGCCCGCTGCCACCAGGGCGCGGGGGGATAAGGACTTGGACATGGTGCGGCTCCTTGGAGGTGGAGGTGATGGGTGGGGCTGTGGGGTGGAGTCGGGCAGCGGCGGCGGCTCAGCTCTGCCGCGGTGGTGACTCGGCCGTGTGCCCCCGCGCACAGGCCGGGTCGGTGTCGTCCGCGTGCTCCGCTTCCGGGGAGCCGGCGCCGGTGTGCCGGTCACCCGGGTCCACGTGTTCTTCCGGCGGCGGTAGCGGCTGCCAGCCGAAGAGGAGACTGCCGCCGATGACGCCGGTGATGGTGCCGAAGAAGAATCCGCCGAGATTGGACAGGACGAGCGAGGCCGCGGCGACCATCACGGCGAGTACGCCCGCGAGCCCCCGGTAGTAGGGCGCGAACCAGGCACTCAGTCCCATCAGGACCAGCACGAGCCCCAGCAGCACCGAGACGACGCCGGTCACGCCCTGCAACACCATGACCTTCATCGGGGCCAGGGGAATGGCGGCGATCTCCGCGCCCGCGACGATGGTGATCAGGCCGCCCCAGAACGGCCGGCCCCGACGCCACCGCCGGAAGCTCAGAAGCATTCCTTCTTGCCCTTGCTGATCTTCAGGCTCAGTCCGTTGAGCTTGAAGGTGCCGGCGGTGGTCGCCCAGGCGACGGTGCGGAGCTTGGAGATGCGGATGTCATCGGCCTGCTGGGAGAACATGTCCTGCATCCCCTGGGCGCCGTCAGGGCCCTTGTCGAGCGTGGAGGCGTCCCGGCCGATCTCGATGTCGTTGAAGCTCGCGTCGCCGGATATCTCGGTGGCGTCCATGTAGAGGTCCGTGGCCTGAACCGGCTTGGAGCCCGTACCCGCCGAGATCTTCAGGGAGATGCTGCCGAGTACCGGCAGTCTGGTGACCACCGACTGGCACAGGTTCTTGATCTCGGCCTTCTTGATGGCCGTGACCGCGACGGGCAGCAGGTCGCCGCGGGCGTTGGTGTCCACGCTGCCGTACTGGGCGAAGCCGTCTCCGCTGAGGTCGTCGGCGGCCACCTTGAACTGCTGGCCCGAGACGGCGAAAGACGCGGCGATCGCACCGTTGGCGAGGGCTATGGCCAGCGCGGCCGTAGCGGTGAGACCAGGGACGCAGAGCACGGCGAATCTTCGCCAACGCACACGACCCATAATATGTCTGCCTTGCGCATCCCTCATGGCGATATATCCCCTTCAGGCGAGTGAGGTGGGGCGCTGTGGAGTACGTGGGGGGAGCGGGCGCGTGGCGGCTTGAGCGGCTCGGCTGAACGCCAGGGCGAGTTTGACCAAGACATGCCAATGCCATTGGGCTTACTAGAGAGTAAGTACGGCCGGTGGGCACTGGCAAGACACCGAGGGGCCTGCTTTCCGACAGTTTCAGGGCGGCCATCCGATCGCCTGGACACACCGCCACACAGCCCTGGCGCGGCGCGCGGCCGCCCGCCTCCGCACGCGGCGTGCCGACTCGCCGCAGCGCGACCGCCTGTTGTCCGCAGGCCAACGGGCCTCGGCCGGCGAAGGATCTCCATGCGAGCGAGGCGGTCCCGCCCGCCCCCGGCCCCGGCGCGGGCCGCGCCATCGGGCGCCGGCGCACCACCCGCGCGCGGCCGAGACTGGCGCCCCGGCGCGGCACGAGCCACCCGCGGTCCCTCGTCATGGGCTCGCCCCCGGCCCCCCGCCGCCGGGGACACAAGACAGCAACGCGCGCCCGGCACCCATCAATTGGCGCCCCCGGCATGCCGCGGTCCCGCCTTCGCGCCACCGGTTCACGCGCCACCGGTTCACGCGGCGCCGGGAGTGCCGCCGTGGCGACCGGACGCGGAAACGTCGACGCACGGGGCGACCCACCGGCGGCCACCGGGGCGCGGCGGCGGTGGCCGCCGTGAGCCGCTTGCCCTCACACTCCTATGGCGCCGTCGATCCGCTCCCGGAGCAGGTCCGCGTGTCCGTTGTGGCGGGCGTACTCCTCGACCATGTGGATCAGAACCCAGCGCAGCGAGACGGTCCCGCGCCACGCGTCGTCGCCCACGATGTCGAGGCAGGCCGCTTCGGCGACAAAGCCATCGGCGAACGCCACTTCGGCACGCCAGGCTTCCCACGCCCCGGCGGCGACCGCGGGGTCGGCCGCCGCGCCGTCGAAGTCCCGGTCCGGGTCCTCCGCCGAGGAGAAGCGGGGCGGTGCGTCCTGCCCGGCCATCACCTGCCGGAACCAGCGGCGCTCCACATCGGCGAGGTGCCGGACGAGGCCGAGCAGCGAGAGCGTGGAGGGTTCCACGGACCGCCGGGACAACTCGGCGTCCAGCCCCGCGCACTTCATCTCCAGCGTCGCCCGCTGGGCCGCCAGGAAGTCGACGAGCATGCCGCGCTCGTCTCCTGTCGTGCGCGCGCTCAACCGGCGATCGTGCTCGGCGCTGACAAACATTTCCGCTCTTCTGCGTGGTCGCGTCATACCCACCATCATCAACCCCCGCCGGTCGGCCCCGAATCCCGGCTCCCAGGGGAAGCGGGGCACACGGGGCCGCCCGTCCGCCCACCCGCCGGACGTCACCAGGTCATGGCCCCACCGGCTCGCGGGATGGCGGTCTCACGGACGCTTGGCCGGGCTGCCTGGTTGTACGGAAAAGAGCTGATTGACCGTCATCAGGCAAGGCGTTGCATCCTTGGAGGCCCCGGCGAAGAGCAGGGGAGAGACGCGTTCGGGGGAGCACCATGGACATGCGTGACCGCACGGCGGCGAGAGGCGTCGCGGCGTCGGCAGCGGGAGCCTTGAGGGCGGCGAAGGGCGCCGTGGTGCCGGTGCTGACGGTGTCGGCCCTGATGGCGATGGCGACCGGAACGTTCGCGGGGCCCGTCGCGCCGCCGCGCGTGGAGCGGATCAGCGCGGCGGCGGACGGCACGCAGGGCGACGGGCCCTCCACCGCCCCCTCCATCAGCGCCGACGGCCGACTCGTCGCCTTCTCCTCCCAGGCCGCGAACCTCAGCCCTGGCAGCGTTCCCGGCCGCTCCCACGTCTACCTGAAGAACCTGCGGACGGCCGCTGTGACCAAGGTGAGCGCTCACGGCGCGGGCGCACCCGAGGGCGCCTGGACGGAGGAGCCGTCCCTGAGCGCGGACGGCCGCCACTTGGCCTTCGCTTCCGTCTCGCGCTTCGCCCCGGGTTCGGGCCCGCCGGGTCAGATCGCCGACGTGTACGTACGCGAGGTACGCACCGGCCGCACCGAGAAGGTCAGCGTGGGCCTGGACGAGGGATACGGCATCGTCTCCCGTAACCCGTCCATCAGCGCCAACGGCCGCTACGTCGCCTTCGTGGCGGACGACGAGCCGTGGTATCCGCTGTCCCCACGCGATGAGGTGCGCGTGTACGTACGGGACGTGAGGAAGGGCGTCACCCAGCGGGTGAGCGCGCCGCCGCCCGACTTCGCGCGGGAGGCGACCGCGCCGAAGATCAGCGCGGACGGCCGCTTCGTCGCGTACGGGATGAACCACTCCAAGGTGTCCGGGCCACCGGTGAACGATGTCTACGTCACGGACCGCCGGACCGGCAGGACGCGACAGGTGGATGTCCCGTACGACGGCGCGGGCCCGTCGGACCGGCGCTCCCACCTCACCGGGATCAGCCCCGACGGCCGGAGCGTCGTCTTCCAGACACTGTCCGACAAGATCACTCCGGGCGACACCAACAAGAAGCTCAACGTCTTCGTCCGCGATGTGCGCGCCGCGACGACATGGCGGCAGGACGCGACGGCCACCGGCGAGAGCACCGCGTCCGGGGTCTTCAGCGGCGACGGCCGCCAGCTGGCCTTCAGTGACGGCGAGGGCCTGAGCGTGCGCGATGTGCGCACCGGCGCCACGCGGCCAGTCCTGACCGGCGGCGCATGGCCCTGGGAGATTCCCTCCGCCGACGCGCGAGCCCGGCGTATCGCCTTCACCTCCTGGGCCGCGGACCTGGTGCCGGGCGACACGAACGAAGCGGGAGACGTCTTCCTGGCCAGATAGGGACTCAGATGGGGAAGTCGGTCAAGGTCTGCTCGTCGGCGACCCGCGCCGGGCGTACGAGGGGCCGGGGCTCTCTCACTGCCGCGGTGGCTCAGCGGTGTCTCATCGGTGTCTCAGCGGTGGCTCAGAACTCGAAGCGCGGTGACGCCTGGCTCAGGGCCGCGGTCCTCGGGGTCACGGACCACAGGGCTGCCAGCTCCTCGGCGAGAGTGTGCGTGAGCCGCGCGACGTCCTCGACGCCCGAACCGTGCATCGCCTCGGCGACGATCAGCACGCTGCTGGTGGCGTCCCGTACCGCCGACAGGCCGCTCTGCCGGTTGGACCACCGCCGGGCGTGCGCTTGGCCCGCCCCGTCCGCGAAGATCACTTCACGCGCCGCGGGAGTCTCCTTCTCGCCGGAGAACGTCACATACGTCTCGTCCCCCTCCGCGTAACGGACTTCCATGTGCTCCGCTACGGCGGAGAGGTCGAAGACGCCCACCGGGAGGGCGAACGCGACCGAGACGGCATTGCAGATGTCGATCAGCGGATGGGTCCGGGGCAGCTGCCCCTCCTTCCTCAAGCGCCGGAGCAGCGACTCGGAGGCGCAGCGGTACCGCGTCGGCTTGAGACCCATCGTCGAGAAGGCGCGCCGCCAGGCCTGGATCTCCGGCAGTTGCCCCTCCGGTGTGCCCGCGAGCCGGGTTGCCGCGACCGAGTGGTAAGCGGTGAGCCGGTGGTCCACGGGAACGTCGCTGGTGATTCCGCCGACAAGGAGCACACCGGGAGCGAGGTCAGGGAAGTTCTGCCAGATCTCGGCGGAATGCTGGAAGTGCATGATTTCTGCTTTCCATGAACGGGGCAGGGAAAAGGGGCCGGGCGTGGATCAGAGGAACGCGAGCCGGGCGCCGAGGACGACGAAGGCGCCCGCGAAGATCTTGCGCAGCCAGGTCAGTACGCGCGGGCGGGACAGGACGTGGTCGCGCATCGCGGCGGCGAACCGTCCGTAGGCGATGAAGACCAGGAAGGTCAGCGCGATGAAGACCGCGCTCAACTCGGTCATGCGCAACAGGACGTTCGGCTCGCCGGGACTCACGAACTGCGGCAGGAAGGCGAAGAAGAAGATCGTGAGTTTCGGGTTGAGGATATTGATGAGGACACCGGTGGTGACCATCTTCGCCGCCGAACGGGGAGTGGCCTCCGTCTCCCCGGTGAGCGCGTCCTTGTCCCTGAGAGTGCTCCACGCCATGTAGAGGAGATAGGCGACACCCAGGTACTTCAGGACCTGGAACGCCGTGGCGCTGGTGTGCAGCAGTCCGGCGAGTCCGGTGATCGCCGCGACCATGTGGGGCAGGGTGCCGAGCGTGCACCCGGCGGCGGCGATGGCGCTCGCGCGGGCACCGTGGGAGAGGCCGGCCGCCACCGTGTAGAGCACGCCTGTGCCGGGTGTGGCGACGACGATGAGGGACGTCAGCAGGAACTCGGTGTTCATGCCCCCACTCTCATGCCGCAATGGCTTGCTGAACAGGTCCAATGGCGACCGCCCCGACCGGTCCATAACGGCCGCCCCGCGTGGGAGTCCCTCAGCCGGACACAGGCGAAGCTCCGGCGTCCGTGGCGTGGTGACCAGGGCGCGTGTCCAGCAGGAGAGCGCGCAGTGCCTCGACGTAGGGCTGGGCGGGACCGCGGTGGCGGCGGGAGGTCGCGACACCGATGTAGCGGGACGGGCTGGGCGCCTCCAGGGGGAGGGCGACCAGCGCGGGTTCGGGCGCCAGGGCGACAGCGGGGATGAGAGCGATGCCCACCCCCGCGGCGACCAGGGCCTGGGCGAAGAAGTAGTCGGTGGCGCTACAGGTGATACGCGGGTGGAATCCGGCGAGTCCGGCGTAGTGGCCGAGGAGGTCGGCGGTCTTGAGGCAGCCGAGGACCCAGCGCTCGTCCGCGAGTTCGGCGAGGTGGAGGCTGGGGCGGTCGGCGTGGGGGTGCGCGCGGGGAAGGACGACGTGCAGCGGGTCGGTGGTCAGCGGCGTCCAGTCCATGCCCGACCGGTCGCCGGGGCGGGAGGGCGGCGGGCCGTCCAGGTGGTAGGCCAGGGCGATATCGGCCCGGCCCTCGCGGATCAGCGGGAGGCTGTCCTCCGGTTCACGCTCAAGGAACATCACATCGACTTCCGGGTGCTGGGCGGCGAAACGGGTGAGCGCGGGCGGCAGCAGACTGCGGCCGCCGCTGGCGAAGGTGGCGATGGTCAGCTCGGTGCAGTCCGTCGTCAGCCGGTTGACGCGCTCCTGGGCGTCGGTGAGTTCGGCGGCGATGGCGTCGGCGGCCTCCACGAGCATGCGGCCTGCCTCGGTGAGGCTCACTCCCCGGGTGCTGCGGTCCACCACGGGCGAGCCGAGGCCCCGTTCGAGGGCGGCTATCTGCTGCGAGACGGCCGAGGGTGTCAGGCGCAGGGCCGCAGCGGCACGGTTGAAGCTTCCGTGCCGGGCCACCTCGCGGAGGATGCCGAGCCGACGCACATCGATCATCAGTTTTCCTTAAAGCCAGGTAAGGAGATCACCACTACCGCTGATGACGATACGCGGGCAGGCTGACTGCCATGAACGCGAAAGAGATAGCCGTCATCGGCGGCAGCCGGTACTTCGGCAGACGGCTGATCGAGAACCTGCGGGACGCCGGACTGGCGGTCACCATCATCAACCGGGGCTCCGCACCCGCGCCGGGAGGCGTGCGGCACCTGCGGGCCGACCGCGACGACGAGAACGCCCTGCGCGACGCGGTGGCCGGGCACACCTTCGACACCGTGCTCGACCAGGTCTGCTACACACCCCGGCAAGCAGCGGTGGCCCGCCGCGTCTTCGGGGGGACGACCCGGCGCTACGTCATGACCTCGACGGTCGAGGTGTACGCCGGACTCGACGGCGCGCCGCTCCCGGAAGACGCCGTCGATCCCGCGACCTGGCCGGTCCGCGTGGACCTGCCGTGGCAGGACCCGGACTTCCGCGCCGCCCACTACGGAGAGGGCAAGCGCCAGGCGGAAGCCGTCTTCACGCGAGACGCCGCTTTCGAGTTCGTCAGCGTGCGGACAGCGCATGTCCTGGGCGGTGAGGACTTCACCGGACGTCTCGCCTCCTACATCAGCCGCATCCAGCGGGGTCTCCCCGTGATCACCCACCAGAACCCGCGGCCCGCGTCCTTCATCCACGACCAGGAGATCGCGCGGTTCCTGGCCTGGGCGGCACAAGGGGACTTCACCGGCCCCGTCAACGCCGCGTCCCACGGACCACTGGACGTACGGCAGCTGGCCCAGGCCCTCGGAGAGCCCGTGTTCGCGGTCGGCTCCGAGACCTCGCCCTTCTCCTTCGACCGCTGCTACACCGTGGACAACACCCGCGCCACCGAACTCGGCTTCCGCTTCTCGCACACCGCCGACTGGCTGCCGCACGTCGCGAAGGAGGCGCTGGCATGCGCGTCCGCCTGATCGGAGACACGCCCGTGGGCCCCATCGGCCTCGGCGCGATGCCCCTGTCCATCGAAGGCCGGCCCGACGGGACCAGGGCGGTCGCCACGATCCACGCCGCACTCGACGCGGGCGTCACCCTCATCGACACCGCCGACTCCTACCACTGGCACGCCGGCGAGACAGGGCACAACGAACAGCTGATCGCGCGCGCCCTCGCCGCCTACGGCGGTGACACCTCCGCAGTCCTCGTCGCCACCAAGGGCGGCCGCGGCCGCCCCGGAGACGGCACCTGGTCGGTCAACGGGGACCCGGACCATCTGCGCAGGGCCTGCGAGGCGTCACTGAAGCGCCTGGGCACCGACGCCATCGGGCTGTACCAGCTGCACAAGCCCGACCCCCAGGTCCCCTTCGCCGAATCCGTCGGAGCGCTGCGCGACCTGCTCGACGAAGGCAAGATCCGGCTGGCGGGCCTCTCCAACGTCGACTCCGACCAGATCCGCCAGGCACACCACCTGCTCGGCGATCGTCTCGCGACCGTCCAGAACCGCTACTCCCCAGCTGTCAGGGACAGCGCACCGCAGCTGCGGCTCTGCGACGGACTCGGCATCGCCTTCCTGCCCTGGAGCCCGCTCGGTGGCATCTCCCGCAGCGCCTTGGACACCGAAGGGCCGGCAGCGCGGACGCCCTTCCACACCATCGCCCGCCAACGCGGTGTGAGCCCCCAGCGGATCTGCCTTGCCTGGCACCTCGCCGCGTCGCCCCGCGTCATCCCCATCCCCGGCGCCAGCCGCCCCGAGTCCATCCGCGACTCCGCCGCGGCGGCCGACCTGACCCTCACCGGCGAAGAGCTCGCCATGCTGAGGGACCCGGTCTGAGCGACGTACGGGCCGCGTTCGGCCGGTCGGCCAGGAACGCCACGGCCCCGGCTGGGCCCGTGCCCACCGGTCCGGCGCGCCGCCTACGGCCTGACGTCGCCCCGGGGCGTGCCGTGCCAGCGCCACTGTGTGAGACGTGGCCGACCGGGGAGCTCCGCCCGGCCGGTCGCCCACAGCAGCGTCGTCCAGCGGTCGGTGTCCGCCGGGGCGTCGGGGAAGAGCCGGGCCAGCACCCGGCCGCACAGGTCGGCGTCCGGCTCCCACTCGATGCCAAGACCCCCGGCGATGTCGTGCATGTGCACCAGCGTCTCGACGACACCCATGGCGGCGAAGCCCTCGGGGTCGGCCGCGCCGAAGACATGGTGGGACAGGGTCGTCGGCGGGGCGGTACGCACCATGGCCGTCAACAGCGCACCGCTGGCTTCCAGTACCCGCAACAGACCGGCAGGACCGGCGTCGCGCTTCGCGGAGATGGTGTTCGCCGGGCCGCCGGGCCTGGTACGGGTCACAGCGAACGGGATGTGCGAGTCCAGCGGCGGGTCCTCCAGGCCGAGTTGGGCGGCGTAGGCGAACAGATCGTCGGCGAGGTGCTCGACGGTCTCCCAGCAGTTCCACTCCAGGGAGCCCGCCTTGGCGTCCCAGTCCGGTGACCGCGCCGCGCGCAGGGCTGTGACCGCCTGGCGGACGGCATACTCGACGTCGGCCGCGGTGACGGGATCGCTTGACTCATGTGCTTCAGACATGGCCGGACGGTATCAACCCCCGTGATCACCCCCGTTGGACCAGCCACCGGGGGACCACTGGTTCCGGCCGTCCTCACCGGGCAGTGCCGTCTCCGCCGGCCGGGTCACCGGCGCGGTCCTGGTCCGGGGCGACAGGCGCGGAGCCGGTCTGCGCGGGAATGTGGCCGTACTGAGCCGCCTGCGCTCGGTACATGCCGCGGTACAGGCCGCGAGTGTGCCGCATCAGCGCCGCGTGGTCGCCCTCCTCGGCGAGGCGGCCGTGGTCGAGGACGTAGATGTGGTCGGCCGCCGCGGTGGCGGCCAGCCGGTGGGTGATCAGTACGACGGTCGTGCCGTCATCGGTCATACGGCGCAGCCCGTCGAAGGCTTCGATTTCGGCGTGCGGGTCGAGGGCGGAGGTCGGCTCGTCGACGATGACGAAGGGAGCGGCCCGGTAGCGGATGCGGGCGTTGGCCAGCTTCTGCCACTGGCCGCCGGAGATCTGCGTTCCGCGCTCGTAGCCCTTGACGACGATGGAGTCCCAGCCGTGGGGGAGTGTGTCGATGATGGCGCGGGCATCGGCGCTCTCGGCGGCTGCTTCCAGCCGCTGCTGGTCGGGTGGGCGGCGCGCGTCGCCGATGGTGACATTCGTACGGGCGGACATCTGCCAGCGCGGAAAGTCCTGGCCGAGCAGAGCCACCCGGCTGAAGATCTGCGCCCGGTCCGCTTCGCGCAGGTCCACCCGTGTGGCGCCGTCCGCGCCGTCACCCTCCCACCACACGTGCCCTGACGTGGGCAGCAGCAGACCGGCGAGGATCTTGCTGAGGGTCGTCTTGCCTGAGCCGTTCATGCCGACCAGGGCGACCACCGAGCCGCGCGGCACGGTCAGGCTGACCGCGGCGAGGGACGGAACCGTCGCGCCGGGATAGGTGAAGGAGACCTTCTCCAGCCGAATCCGGTCGACCGTGGCAGGCACCTGCTGACCGGTGGAGGGGATGGCGTTCCGGTCGGCCACAGCACACGCCTCGTGGGTGTCGCTGAGACACAGCGATTCCTCGTAGGTCCTGTTCAGCTGCATGACCAGGGCGGTGAGCCTGCCGGTGGACGTGCGGATGGCGATCACCGCTGTGCCGCCGACAGCCAGCGGCATGCCGCCCGTGGTCAGCAGCAGCCAGAGCACTCCGTACACGCCGAGCGCCGCCACACCGGACAGGGACGCCGCGATCAGCTGCGTGCCCGCCTGGGCCCGCGCGAGCCGGCGCTGCTCGGCTTCCATGGAGGCGGACATCTCCTCGTACGCCCGCAGCAGCAGCCGACCGGCGCCGTGCGCCCGGATCTCCGGACCGGCGTGCGGCATCGTCAGATACTGCACCAGCGTGGAGATGGCACGCCGGTGGTCGATCCAGTGCCGGCGCGAGGCGTACTCGCGCCGGGCGGAGCGCACAGCGCCCCAGCCTTTGGGCACGGCGACGAGCACCAGCAGCGGCAGCAGCAGGGGATTGAGAGTGACCAGTACGGCCCCCGCGGCCGCCAGCCCGAGCAGGGCGTTGGCGACCGCCACCGACGAGCCGATCATGCGGCGTGCGGAGTCGGTGCCGAACTTTCCGGCTTCCAGGACCCGTTGGACGGCGGGCTCCTCAGTGGCACGCAGCTCCACGCGGGTGGTCGCCGCGTAGTAGCGGGCGGAGACCGCACGTTCGACCTGGGGCTCCAGACGGCCCGACATCGCCACCGACCACGCGGCAAGGACAGCCGTGCACATGGTCACCGCGGCCATCACCAACAGCGCGGGCAGGGCCGTACGAAGGCGCTCCGGCGTGGGCCCCTGGGCGAACAGCTGGGTCAGGACGCGGTTCGCGGCGACCAGAGCGAAGGCCCCGGCCATGCCCTGGCCCAGCTCGGCGGTCACGAGCCCGCACAGCGCCCGCCGGTCCGCGGCCCACGCGGCGCGCACGACGAGGGCGACCATACGCGGAAGGGCGGCCGCCATGGTCCAGACGCTCACACTCAGCAGAGGCTGCTCGTGGCGTACGAAAGACTGGTCGTAGCGCAGCTTGCCGCCGAACAGTTCCCGCTCGGCGTCGGAGACACCGTCTTCCGGCGTTGTGGCACCGGCCCCCGGTTTCCCGCGGTACGCGCGTCGCATCACGACACCGCCCGTCGCCGGCCGTGGGTCAGTCTCTGCCGCACGCGTACTCCTCGCTGATCGCTTGCTGATCGCTTGCTGGTCGTCGGCAGGCCCCCGGTGGGGATACGGGTGGCGCGTACCGCGGACCGGATGGAGGTATCCCCGAAGCGGTGCGCCGGTGGTCCTCACCCGGGCGGCTGTCTTCCTCGCGCGACCCGGTGGAGCATGTGGCGCGCGCTGGCTCGATCGTGTGAACGCGGGAGGCTGGGGTTGACGTCCGGTTCACCGGGGCAAGCACTCAGCGTCGCGGCCCAGGTCGATGAGTCGCGGGCAGTGGTGTCTGACGAGGGGGAGCTGCCGAGTGCACCGCGTCACCGTACTGAGCCGCACAGCAACACGTCTTCTCCTTCGGGGAATTGCGGTGGCCGCGGGGGCCACGGTCCCACCGGGTCGGGCTCGGCCGAAGCCCGGCCGGTCGGTCGGCCAGGACGGCCAGGACGGGCAGGACGGGCAGGCCCGTACGGGACAGAACCTGGCCCTCGATACCGGCGGCCGGCGCGACGTCCACCCGGCACAAGCGGCTCCCTGCCACGGGGCGGGGGTCCGTACGCGCCGAACCCGGCGCGGCGCCGCGGCACACCGCCGCAAGTGCCGCCCCGCGTCGTGTCGTTGGCGTCGGACGCTCGTTGCCCTGGGCATGCGGAACACCATGAAGCGCACGATGTCCGCCTCGCGCGACCGGGCGGCCGGTGCCCGGTACGGGCGGGCCAGGGGCGGCAGACCCGCGTGGGCCCTGATCGCGGTGTCGTTGGCTCTCCTGGGTGACATGGCCAGTGCGGGGACCGCGGTCGCCACCGCGCGGCCGCCCGGCGTCGTACGGGGAACCGCGCACGACACCGCGGCCCGCGACCTCGCCTCGCGCTATCTCGACCTGCCGCTGGCCAACGCGGACGGTGAACACATCGGCGGCGTGCATCCCTCGCTGCCTTCGGAGGCGGCGCCGCTGGAGGCCGCGCTGGCCGCCGTGCGCGCCGCGGGCATCGCCCCCGCCCGCTACCGGGCGCTGCTCTGGCAGTACTGGCTCGTGCGGGCGGTCGACGACGCGGGCATCGACCTGCGCGGCTGGGCACCGGCAGGCGGCGCCGAGGCCAACAGGCACATCGTGGTGGCCGCCTACACCCACTACGGAAGGATGTTCCTGCGCCACCCGGAGCTGCGCTGGGCAGGCATGGCGAACATCATCGGCCCGTCGTTCGCTGCCGGTTTCCTGGACCTCGACGCACTGCCCAGGCTCGCGCCTCTTCTCGCGCGGAAGATCAGCACGCTGCCGCCGGAGCTCCAGGACCGGCTGCCGCGCGAGGTCACGGACCTCGCGCGGGACGGCGCCGACCTGACGGCCGCCGACCTGCGGTGGTTCGCCGTCAAGCTGCTCGCCATGCACAAGCACATCTACATGGACCAGGCGTCCATGCATGCCGCGTATCTGTACGGAGGGACGGCGGCGACCGACGAGATGCTGGCGGCCGGGCTGATCGACGACGAGGCAGCCGCTTCGTGGCGCAGCATCGCCACCGGACGGCCGACCGAGGTCGACGCCGCCAACACTCAGCTGCTGTCCCGTGAGCAGAACCAGATCATCGCCGACCAGTGGGACCAGACGCGCGAGCACCGCGGACCTCTCGGGGGGCTGGTCACCTACGCCATCACCGTCGCCGGTGGTGTCTCCCTGCCCGGCGCCCGCACCCCCGCCCAGTACTCGCCGCTCGTCGTCAGCACCTGGACAGGAGCCGGCATCCCCCACGTCCGGCTCACCACCCCGCTGCCGAGCTTCAACCTCGCGGACCGCGTACGGCGCTGGGACTACATCACCCACGACACCCTCCCCGCCTACCAGCGCCTGCTGCGCGAGCATCCGGCACTGGCGCGGCAGATCGTCGCGAGTCCCGTACGCGACCGGATCGCGCGCCAGCGCCTGGCCGTACGCTGGCCGAAGCTGGCAGCCGACCTCGTCACCGGCTGGCGCCTCGAAGCCCGCCCGTAGCCGCGGCGCCGGTGGCCGCGCGGCATCGCAGCCGCGCTATGAGCGGCCGGACACATCGGCGGGGCTTTCGGCCGGGCGGGTACCGTGTGGCGCGTAGCCCACCAGCCAGGTCACAGGGAAGGAAGACGCGTGCCCCCGCCCTCTGACGCCACGAAACCGCCGACCATGGCGGACGTCGCCCGGGTGGCAGGCGTGTCACATCAGACGGTGTCGCGCGTGCTCAGCGACCATCCCAACGTGCGGGAAGTGACGCGTGCGCAGGTCAACCAGGCCATCGCACGGCTGGGCTACCGTCGCAACTCCGCTGCCCGCGCGCTGGTCACCCGGCGTACGCACACCCTCGGCGTCATCGCCGTCAACACCACCCTCCACGGGCCGGCGAGCACGCTCGCCGGGGTGCAGGAAGCGGCCCGCGACCAGGGTTAGCGGCCCGCGACCAGGGTTATCTGGTGTCGACCGTCACCCTTCGTACCGCTACGCGAGCAGGGCTCGGCCAGGCGATGGAGCACCTCACCGCGTGGGGGGTCGAAGGCGTCATCGCCATCACCCCGCAGCGCGAGATGGTGCGGGCTCTCGCGACGACGCGGACCGCCTTCCCTGTGGTCACGGTGGAAGGCGGGCACCGCCTTGAGCTGCCTGGCGTCTCCCTCGACCAGGCCCTCGGCGCCCGTATGGTCACCGAGCACCTGCTCGCCGCGGGACACCGCACGGTATGGCACGTCGCCGGTCCGCCGGACTGGCTGGAGAGCGAGGCACGCGCCCGCGGGTGGGAGGACTCCCTGCGGGCGGCGGGAGCGGAGGTTCCGCCGCTCCCGCGGGGCGACTGGAGCCCTCTTTCCGGCTACCACGCGGGCCGGCAACTCGCGGGTCACGCCGCGTGCCCGGCTGACAGCGGTGTTCGTCGCGAACGACCAGATGGCCCTCGGGGTCCTGCGCGCCTTGCGTGAAGCGGGCATGAGCACTCCCGCCGACGTGGCGGTGGCCGGATTCGACGACATTCCGGAGGCCGCTTTCTTCCCTCCGCCCCTGACCACCGTCCGGCAGGACTTCGCCGCGATCGGCCGCGGCAGTATCGCCCTGCTGCTGGAGCACATCGAGGGCCGCACGACGGAGGCGACCCACCTCACCGTCGAACCAGAGCTCATCGTTCGCGCCAGCACCGCTCGACCACCGGGCTCCCCGCTGCCTCATTGACCGGGCTTCCCCGTCGGCGCCGCCTGCGGCAAGCGGGCCCGGGTGGCTTCTCCGTGCTGGTACGGACGGCCGGTGGTGGGGGTGGCCCAGATGCGACGGCCTCCCGGCCCCGTCCGCCACCCGGCGGCCGCACTGGGTCGCGTAGGAACACCCGCGCGCTCCGGTTCCACCGCCGCGCCAGGAGCGGCGGAACCAGCCAGAGGTGATCCCTGCCCGCCGGGCGTTCCGGTGGCTGGCGGAGACGTGACTGGCCGCCTGCGTCGGCTGGGATCAAGTCGCTCCGCATGCGCGGCACAGCAGGTCGGCGGCACAGCAGGTCTCCCCGCCGAGCCAGGGTGTGTCAGGAGGACCCTGGGATCGGCACATCCCAGGGTTCTTCCCGTAGTGGTGGGCGGTGCGCGCCCGGCAGTCTGCGTCACATGATTTCGCAGGCATACGGGAAAACGATGGCACCCATGCTGGATCTGGTGCGGGACGTGAGGGACCGCGGTCTCTACCCGTTCGAACCGGCCTTCGCCGCGGGTCAGGACGTGCGGACCGAGCTGGACGGCGACGATGTGCTCGTACTGAGCACCAGCAACTATCTCGGGCTCGCCGGGCATCCGGAGATCACCGAGGCGATGAAGTCGGCGCTGGACCGCTTCGGTTCCGGCAGTTGCGGTGCCCGGCTCGTCAACGGCACCACGACGCTCCACCAGGAGCTGGAGGCACGGCTCGCGGACTGGCTGGGCACCGAGGCGGCGCTGACCTTCAGCTCGGGCTACATGGCGAACCTGGGCGCCATCTCGGCGATGTGCGACTCGGAGACGGTCATCGTCACCGACCAGCTCAACCACATGAGCATCATGGACGGCTGCCGGCTGGCGGAGAGCCGTATCAAGATCTTCTCGCACAACAGTGTGCCCAAGCTGGAGTACATCCTGGAGCGCAACGCCGACGCGGCGAAGCGCTTCGTCGTGGTCGACGGCGTCTACTCCATGGACGGTGACCTGGCGCCACTGGCCGAGATCGCCGAGCTGACCCGTCGTCACGACGCGATGATGATGGTCGACGAGGCGCACGCGCTCGGCGTCATGGGGCCGGGCGGCCGTGGCGCCGCCGAGCACTTCGGCGCCGTCCCGGACCTGCTGATGGGCACTTTCAGCAAGTCGCTGGCCGGAGTGGGCGGCTTCGTCGCGGGTGGTCGCGACGTCATCGAGTACATCCGGCACACCTCCCACACCTACACCTTCAACGCCAGCCTGCCCGCGGTCACCGTGGCCGGGGTGCTGAAGGCCCTGGACCTGACGCAGCGCGAACCATGGCGCAGGAAGCGGCTGTGGGAGAACACCGAACGGTTCCGCACCGGCCTGGTCGCGCTCGGCTTCGATGTCATGGGCACCCGGACACCGATCGTGCCCGTCCACGTCGGCGATGAGACGACCGCCCTCCGCATGGCCAAGGACCTGCTCGCACGGGGTGTGTACGTCTTCACCGCGATGTTCCCCGCCGTGCCCCCGGGCACCGCGCGGTTCCGGCTCACGGTGACCGCGGCGATGGAACCTCACGACATCGACCACGCGCTGGAAGCCGTGCGAGAAGTCGCGGAGGCCCACGGCCTCCTCAGCTGACCGCCCCACCGTTTTCCGACCAGTCCAACCAGTCAACGCGTGCGACCAGTTCGACCCGTTCAGTCAGTTCGAACCGTTCAGTCAGTTCGACCCGTTCAGTCAGTTCGACTAGGGGGAAACCGATGCCCGTATCCACGGCATCAGACAGCACAGCGATCGCGATCATCGGCCTCGGGGGGCTGTACCCGGGGGCCGCGAACATCGGACAGTTCTGGGACAACATCGTCCGCGGCGTGGACAGCCTCCGCGACGTCCCCGACACCCACTGGTCGGTCGCCGACCACTACGACCCCGACCCCGGCGCGCCGGACAAGACCTACGCCAGACGCGGCGGGTTCATCCCCGAAGTGCCCTTCGATCCGATGGAGTTCGGGCTGCCGCCGAAGACCCTGGAGTTCACCGACGTCCTGCAACTGCTGAGCCTGCTCGTGGCCAGGGAGACACTGGCCGACGCGGGCTGCGGCGAAGCGGACTGGTTCGACACCACCCGCACCGGCGTCGTCCTCGGGGTCACCGGCGCCAACTCGATCATCCAGCCGCTGTCGACCAGGCTCCAGACCCCGGTGCTCAAGCGCGTGGTGCGCAGCTGCGGCCTGACGGAGGAGGACGCCGAGGAGATCGCGGACAGGTTCACCAAGGCGTTCGTGCCGTGGGAGGAGAACGCGTTCCCCGGCCTGCTCGGCAACGTCGTCGCAGGGCGGATAGCCAACCGGTTCGACCTGGGCGGCGTCAACTGCACGGTGGACGCGGCGTGCGCCAGCTCGCTCGCCGCCGTGCGGATGGCGACCGACGAGCTGGTCTCCGGCCGCGCTGACCTGATGCTGACCGGTGGCTGCGACGCGGACAACAGCATCCTGATGTACCTCTGCTTCTCCAAGACGCCCGCCCTCTCCAGGAAGGGCAGCATCAGGCCGTTCGACGAGGACGGCGACGGCACGATGATCGGTGAGGGCATCGGCATGCTCGCCCTGCGGCGGCTGGCCGACGCCGAACGCGACGGGAACCGGATCTACGCGGTGCTCCGCGGCCTCGGTGCCTCCAGCGACGGCAGGCACAAGAGCATCTACGCCCCGCGCGGGGAAGGCCAGATGGTCGCCCTGGAACGCGCCTACGCCGAGACGGGTTTCGGGCCCGACCAGGTCGGTCTCCTGGAGGCGCACGGCACCGGTACCCCGGTCGGCGACCTGACCGAGCTGACCGCGCTGCGCGGTGTCTACGAGCGGGCCGCCGCGGGCAGGCACAGCGTCGCGATCGGCAGCGTGAAGTCCCAGATCGGCCACACCAAGGGCGCGGCGGGCGCGGCCGGGCTGATCAAGCTGGCGCTGAGCCTGCACCACAAGGTGCTGCCGCCGACGATCAACGTGACCCGGCCCAGGGCCGCACTCGGCTTCGACGACGGGCCGTTCTACGTCAACACCGAATGCCGGCCGTGGATCACCGAGCCGCTGCGCCCGGTGCGCCGGGCGGCGGTGTCCTCCTTCGGGTTCGGCGGCACCAACTTCCACTGCGTACTGGAGGAGCACCCGCGCTCCGCCGGTGAGCCGGCTCCCCGGCACGCGGCGGCACAGGTCCACCTGTGGCACGCCGACTCTCCCGATGAGCTCCTGACCGCCCTCGCGGGACCGCCGTGCGAGGACGCCGTCACCCCGCACCGCGCCAGGTTGGCGATCGTCGCCGGGACGGCGGAGGAACTGGCCAGGCTGTGCGCCGACGCGCTCGACCGGCTGCGCGCCGACCCCTCGGCGGAGTCCTTCGAGTCGGCCGACGGCGTCTACTACCGCCGCTCCGGCGTTCCGGCGGGCAAGGTCGCCGCGCTGTTCGCCGGGCAGGGAAGCCAGTACCCCGCGATGGGCGCCCAGACCGCGCTGGGAGTGCCGCAGGTGCGCGCCGCGTTCGACGCGGCCGCGGCCGAGTGCGGCCAGGCTGACCCGCTGGGGCCTGTGGTCTTCCCGCCGCCGGCCTTCGACACCGCGGGCCGGGCCGAGCAGGAGAGCGCCCTGCGCCGCACGGATTACGCACAACCGGCGATCGGCGCGCTGTCCACGGGCCAGTACCGCTATCTGGCAGGACTCGGGTTCGGTGCGGACGCGGCACTGGGGCACAGCTTCGGGGAGCTGACCGCGCTGTGGGCGGCGGGCAGCATCAGCGACGCGGACGTCCACCGGCTGGCGGGCGCACGCGGCAGGGCGATGGCACGGCGCCCCGCGGACCTGCCCGACCCCGGCACGATGGCCGCGGTGCACGCCGGCCAGGCGCGGGTGGCGGAGCTGCTCACCGGCCACCCGGACGTGGTGGTGTGCAACCTCAACGCGCCCGGGCAGACCGTCGTCGGAGGCGGCAGCGAGGAGGTGCGGGCGTTCGTCGCGCACTGCGCCGCCGAGGGGGTGCGCGCCCAGCCGCTCCCGGTCGCCGCGGCGTTCCACACCCGCTACGTCGCGCACGCCGCCGAGGAGTTCGCCGAAGCCCTCTCCACCGTGGAGATCGCACCACCCCGCTTCCCGGTGTACGCGAACACCGAAGGCGCGGCGTACGGCGTCGACGCCGCGGCCAATCGCGGGGTGCTCACCGAGCAGCTGACGAAACCGGTGCACTTCGAGCCCCGTCTCCGGCAGCTCTACGCCGACGGATTCCGGATCTTCGTGGAGTTCGGCCCGAGGTCGGTGCTGGCCGGGCTGGCGCGGCGGACCCTCGGCGACCGGCCCGATGTGACCGTGCTGCACGCGGACCCCGGTCCCGGGCGGGACGGGGATGTGGCACTCAAACAACTCGTGGCCCGCCTGGCCGTGCTGGGCCTGCCACTCAAGGGGTTCACCCCACCCACTGGCATGACGGACGCGGAAGCGCCCAGGAAAGGAATGGCGATCCCGTTGAGCGGTACCAATCACGTACCGGCCGAGCGTCGGCGCGAGTATCAGCAGGCGCTGGAGAACGGCCCTACCGTGCGCATGGAGCCCGTGCGGGCGGCGGCCGGACCGGCGGACCCGCCCACCAGCGAGCACCTCGCCCTGCACCGGACGTTCCTCGACGGGCAGCTCCAGATCGCCGAGCGGATGAGCGCGGTGCTGCAAGAGGAGGCGCGTAACGGCATGCGGGAGTCCGTGCTCGACGCCATCAGCGTGATCGTCGAGCACAGCACCGCGATCAGCCGCAGCCACGGAGAGGCGTTCCGCAGCCTGGCCCGCCTCGATTCCGGCACGGCCCTGCCCGAAACCGCCACGGAGCCCTCGGCCGTGAGGGAACCGGTGACCGCGGTGCGACCGCGTCCGGCGCTCACCGCCGTCGCCGAACCGGCTGCCGTACCGGCGCCGCCGCAGGCACCACCGGCGGTGGAGGCACCGCAGCCTCCGCCTGCCGAGCAGCCTCCGGGCGCGGCCCCAGCCCCCGTCGTGACTCCCGTACCGGCTCCGGCTCCCGCCGCCCGCACGACGCCCGCACCGGCTTCCGGGGGCCTCGGCACCAGGGAGGTGAGCGAGCAGCTGCTGGACATCGTCGCGGGGAAGACCGGATACCCGGTCGAGATGCTCGATGTCGGCATGGAGATCGAAGCCGACCTCGGCATCGACTCGATCAAGCGGGTCGAGATCATGGGCGCGCTGCGCGAGCGGTTCCCCGCAACGGCGGCAGCCGACGCGGAGACACTGGCCGAACTGCGCTCGCTGCACGACATCGTGAGCTTCGTGGTGGCCTCGGGGGAGGCGGGCGGCCACCCAAAAGCTGAGAGCGGGCTCGGCGTCGCGCGTCACCACGCGCGGCTGAGCCCGCTGTCGCCCGCCGACCGTCTCGACGCGGCCTACCGCCGGCAGCCGGTCGCGCTGCTGGCGGGCGGCGCCCAGGAACTGACCGCGGCGCTGGGCGGGAAACTGACCGCGGAAGGCTGGACCGTCCAGCATGGACTCGACGTACCGGCGGACGTCACCGCCCTGGACCTGGTGCTCTACGCGCCAGGCCACGTCCGCGACCTCGACGAGGCGGCCGGGCAGCTGCGTGAGGCCCTGCTGCTCGCAGGGCGCACCCAGCCGTTGCTGGAGGCCGCGGCCCGGCACGGCAGGGCCGCCTTCGTCACCGTCGTCAGGAACTCGGAACAACCGGCGGCCGCCGCGCTCGGCGGGCTCGCCGGGCTGGTGAAGACCCTCGCGATCGAGGCGCCCACCCTGTACTGCCGCGCGGTCGAACTGGGCGGCGCCCTCGATGAGGGCGCCGCCGCCGGGCTGGTCCTCGCCGAACTGCACGACCCCCGGGCCGCTCTCACCCAGGTCGGCTACGACGCCGCCGGTGCCCGGCACCGGACCGTCCTCACCGACCGGGAACCGGCCGCTGGGCCGCAGGCCCCCGGGCTCGGCCCTGACGACCTGCTGGTGGTGACCGGCGGGGGCAGGGGAGTGACAGCCGCCTGCGTCATCGAACTGGCACGGCGGCGGCGACCGGGGCTGCTGCTGCTCGGCCGCACCCCGCTCACCGGGGAGTACGACTGGGCCGCGGAGGTGCCCGCCGGTGTGCTGCGCGCCGCTGTCGCCGACCGGCTGCGCGCAGCGGGGGCCACGCCGCTGCCGCGTGAGGTGGAGCGCGAGTACCGGGAGATCCTCGCCCAGCGCGAGGTGTCGGCCACCTTGCTGGCTCTCCGGCGGACGGGCGCGGAGGTCGCCTACCTGCCGGTCGACGTCACCGACGCCGAGGCGGTCGGCGCCGCGTTACGGCCCCACCGCGAGCGGATCACCGGCGTGGTGCACGGCGCCGGTGCCCTCGCCGACCAGCTCATCACCGCCAAGCACGCCGAGGACATCGACCGGGTACTCGGCCCGAAACTCCTGGGGCTGCGGTCGGTGCTGGCCGCCGTCGACGCCGACCGGCTTCGGCACGTCGTGCTGTTCACCTCGGTCGCCGGCTTCTTCGGCAACCGGGGGCAGGCCGACTACGCGATGGCCAACGAGGCGCTCAACCACCTGGCGGTCGCCCTGAAGGCCACGCGCCCCGCCATCCGGGTCACCGCGCTGAACTGGGGAGCGTGGGAGGGCGGCATGGTCACCCCCGAGCTGGCCCGGATGTTCACCGAACGCGGGGTCGCGCTGATCCCCCCGGAGACCGGCGCCAGGCTGTTCGCTGAGCAGTTCGAGCCGGAGCGCGGGGAGGACACCGTGTGCGTGCTCGGCCCGCCCACACCGCTGTCCCCGGCCCCCTCACCCCGCCGGGAACCGCCGGACGGCGGAGTGACGGTGCGGCGCGCGCTGCGCCCGCTGCTCGATGACCCCGTGGTGGCCGACCACCGTGTCGACGGCGTTCCGGTCCTGCCCTTGACGGCCGTGCTGGGGGCGATGTCGGACGTGGTCGAACAGGTGCTGCCGACCGCCGTCGTGACGGGCGCCTGGGACGTCACCGTCTTCAAGGGCGTCGTCTTCGACGAGGACGCGCCCACGGTGCTGCGTTTCGAGATCACCGAGCACGCCGAGGGCGGTGTGCGGGTCCTGGTCCGCGACGACCGGGACCGGCCCCGCTACCGGGCGGTGCTCGACACCGGGACTCCGCCCCCGCCCGCGCCGCGCCCGTCCGCGGCGCCCGCGCTGGAGGGCGGCGAGCCGATCGACCCGTACGCGGACGGGGCGCTCTTCCACGGCCCGCGCCTGCGCGGTGTCCACCGGCTGCTCGCCGACGACGGGCAGGACATGACCTTCCAGTGCGCGCTGGCCGACTCCGTCCTCGGCGGTGGCGGCTACGCGACGGCCCGGTACTGCCCCGTCCTCACCGACCTGCTGCTTCAGGCACCTCTGGTGTGGACGCACCGGCGGCTGGGCGTGCGGGTCCTGCCGAGCCGGATCGGACGGCTCGTCCAGTACGGACCGCTGCCGGACGGAGAGCCGTTCGCCGTGTCCGTTACGGATGTGCGGCGCACGCCGAGCGGCGGCCGGTGCTCGGTGGTCGCCACCGGCGCCGACGGGGAGACCCTGGCCGAACTGCGCGACGTGGAGTTGGTCGACCGGCCCGCACCCCCTGCCCGCGCGTCCGTGGTGTGGGACCGGGCGGACCTGCTGAAGCTGGCCACCGGCCGGGTCGCCGAGGTGTTCGGACCTGACTTCGCGGAGGCCGACGAGTTCCCGCGACGGCTGCGACTGCCCGGCCCGCCGTATCTGGTGCTCTCCCGGGTCACCGCACTGCGGGCCACCACCGGCGTGTACGAGCCCGCGGGCATCACCGTCGAGTACGACGTTCCCGATGACGCCTTCACGGTGGACGGGCGGGCGTTGTTCGGCACCGCACTGGAGGCGGCCCAGGCCAGCGTGGTGCTGATCGGCTCCATGGGCATCGACCTGCACAACCGGGGGAAGCGGAAATACCGGCTGCTGGGCGGCAGCAGCGTCTTCCACGGCGATCTGCCACGGGCCGGGGAGACCCTCCGCTACGAGCTGGAGATCAGCAGACTGGTCTGGCAGGGCGACAAGCTGGTGTTCTTCTTCGAGTGCCGGGGGTACCGGGGGGACACCCTGTTCCTGGAGATGCGGGACAACTGCGCGGGCTTCTTCACCGACGACGAACTGGCCGAGCCGCTGGGCATCGTGCCGACCAGGATGGGCGACCAGCGGCGGCGGCTCATGACCCCCGCCACGTTCACCCCGCTGGCCCGCACGGAGCGCACCGCGCTGTCGCCCGCCGACGTGGAACTCCTCACGGCCGGAGACCTGGCATCGGTGTTCGGCGCCAGGTGGGACCAGTCGGCCGACGGGCTCAACCCGTCGGTCCGGCTGCCCGCCGGACAGGCGCTGATGCTGGACGCGGTGACCGGGATCGACCGTACCGGCGGCCCGCGGGGACTCGGCAGGCTGACCGCGACCCGCCACATCACACCGGAGGACTGGTTCTTCCGGTGCCACTTCCCTGATGATCCGGTCATGCCCGGCACCTTGATGATGGAGGGAGCCGCGCAGCTGCTTCAGGTGTACGCCATGTACCTGGGGCTGCATCTGGTCCTCCCGGACGCCGAGTTCCAGCCGCCACCGGGCCGGCGCACCCACTGCACGCTGCGCGGCCAGGTCGGCCCCGGCACCCGGGAGCTGCGGTACACCGTGGAGATCACCGAGATCACCATGCTGCCCAGGCCCACGGTCGTCGCCGACGTCATGGTGTACGACGGCGGCAAACCCATCCTCAGCCTGCGTGACCTCGCCCTTCAGGTACGGGAGAGGCCCGGGACGCCGTGCCGGCCCGAGGAAGGCGGCCGCCCCGCACGGTTCCTGGGCCGCCGCAACAGCGCGGGCGAGCCGGCGCTGGCGAACGAGCTGCACCTGGCGCACCTGGCCAAGGGCGACCTCAGCATGGCCATGGGCCCGGAGTTCGCCGTCTACGAAGGCCGCCTCGCGCCGCGCCTCCCCAACGGGGACTTCCGGTTCCTGGACCGGATCATGGAGTTCACCGGCGAACGGGGGAAGTTGAGTGGCGCGCGCATGGTCACCGAGTACGACTCGCCGCCGGACGCCTGGTACTACGCGGACAACGCGTTTCCCGGCATGCCGTACTGCGTGCTGAAGGAGACGTCACTGCAGTCGGCGGTGCTGACCGGCTACTACCTGGGCGGGAGCCTGCTGACGCCGGATGAGGACCTGGTCATCCGCAATCTCGACGGTTCCGCGGTGCTGCTGCGCGACATCGACCCGCGCGGACGGACCATCCGCCAGGAATCCGAGCTGCTGTCCACACAGCAGGCCCTCGGCGCGACGCTGCAAAGCTTCCGCTACCGGCTCTCCGTCGACGGTGAGGTCTTCTACCAGGGCGAGTCGCTGTTCGGCTACTTCGACGCGACGACGCTCGCCAAGCAGTCGGGGATGGACGGCGGCACGCACGTGCCGCCGTGGCTCACGGACTCCGGCGCCACCCCCCGCAGCCGGGCGATCACCGGGGACGGCGACCTGTCGGCCCCGCGGCCCGGCTCGGGGTTGCGGCTGGCCGGCGGCCGTCTCCGGCTGATCGACCATGTGGACATCGTCCCCGACGGCGGCCGCCACGGACTCGGTTACGTACAGGCACGCCGCCGGATCAGCGCCGATGACTGGTACTTCCCGTTCCACTTCCACCGCGACCCGGTGATGCCCGGCTCCCTCGGCGTGGAGAGCGCGATGCAGGCCCTGCGGGCGTTCGTCCTGCACACCCCGCTCGCCGACCGGCCGGGGGCGGTTTTCACACTGCCCGTCGGGGCGCCGATGACCTGGCGCTACCGGGGACAGATCCTGCCGGACGACCACGAGCTGACGCTCGATCTGCACATCAAGGAGATCAGGGACGCCCCGTCCGCGGGGCCCGAGGAGACCTCGCTCGTCATCGCGGACGGCAGTGTGTGGAACGGGCCGCTGCGCATCTACGAGTTCACCGACCTCGCCGTCGGAATCCGCCAGGGAGAGCGATGAGAAGCCCGCACAGCCAGCACACCACGCCCCGCACCGCGCCCGATACGGGCAGGGACGCCGACGCCCTCATGACCGATCCGGACCGGATACGGCACCGGCTGGCTCACCTCGACCGGACCGTACACGTGGTCGCCACGGACACCGGGCCCGGTATCAGCCTGGCCGCCGAACCCGGCCGACGCCTCATCACCTCCCTCGAACCGGTCCTCCCCGAGGCCCTCGGCTCAGCGGGATTCCGGGCCGCGCACGGGGTGCGGACGGCCTACATGGCGGGAGGCATGGCCAACGGGGTCGCCTCCGCCGACCTGGTCACCGCCGCGGCGCGAGCCGGCTTCCTCGCCGTCTTCGGCGCGGGCGGCCTCCCCGCCACCGTGGTCGAGGACGCGCTGGTCCGCCTCGCCGCGCGGATTCCCGCCCTCCCCTACGCGGTCAACCTGCTGCACACGCCGAACGAGCAGGCGCTGGAACGCGCCGTGGTCGAGCTGTGCCTGCGGCACAGGGTCCGGTGCGTGGAAGCCTCCGCGTACCTGGAGCTGACCCCGCATCTGGTGCGCTACCGGGTCAGCGGACTGCGCCGGGGCGCCGACGGGCGGCCGTACGCGGAGAACCGCGTGATCGCGAAGGCGTCCCGGCCCGAGGTGTGCAGGCACTTCTTCCTGCCGCCGCCCGAGGAGATGGTCAGCGGCCTCCTCGCGCGCGGGCTGATCACCGCGGACCAGGCCGAACTGGCCAGGGCCGTGCCCATGGCCGACGACCTCACGGCGGAGGCGGACTCGGCGGGCCACACCGACCGCCGCCCGCTGTCCGCGCTGCTGCCCGTCCTGACCCGCCAGCGCGACGAGGCGCACCGGCGGCACCCATGGCTGCCGCCGGTACGGCTCGGCGCGGCGGGCGGCATCGGCACCCCGCGGGCGGTGGCCGGGGCCTTCGCGATGGGCGCCGACTACGTGGTGACCGGCTCGGTCAACCAGAGCTGCGTGGAGGCCGGTACCGCCGAGCGGACGAGGCGTCTGCTGGCGACCGCGGAGATCAGCGATTTCGACATGGCGCCCTCTGGCTACATGTTCGAACTCGGAGCGCAGGTCCAAGTGCTGCGCAAGGGCACCATGTTCCCGCAGCGCGCCCGCCGGCTGCGTCACCTGTACGAGAGCCACGGCAGCCTGGAGGAGCTGTCACCGCGCGACCTCGCCTGGCTGGAGGGCCAGCTGCTCCGCACGTCGCTCGACGAGATCTGGGCCGAGGTGGTCAGCTTCTTCACGGCCCGCGACCCGGACCAGATCACCCGGGCCGCCGACGACCCGAAACGGCGCATGGCCCTGGTGTTCCGCTGGTACCTCGGACGGTCCTCACGGTGGGCGCTGAACGGGGACGCGGAGCGCGCCGCCGACTACCAGATATGGGCCGGCCCCGCACTGGGCAGCTTCAACGACTGGGCCAGGGACAGCTACCTGGCAGATCCGGGGAACCGGCGGGTCGCGGATGTGGCGTACCACCTGCTGCGCGGCGCCGCCTTCCACACCCGGACCGCCACGATGCGGCTGGCCGGTGTCCGCCTTCCACCGGAATGCCTGGAATACCGGCCGACTCCACTGCCCTGAAAGCGTTCCTTGCCGCTTGTGGGTGATCTTGGTGGACTTTTCCGTACGCTGTCTCAGTACTGCCGTATGAGCGCAATGGCGTAATTCACCGGTACGGCACCGCTGGGGCCGATAACCTCAGCGGTGTGTTACGGGGGAGAACGGCCGAACGTGAACGACTGACCCAGCTCCTTGACGAGGCTCGTCGGGGGCGCAGCGGAGTCCTGGTGCTGTGCGGTGAACCAGGCGTGGGCAAAACGGCGTTGGTGGATCTCGCCGTCAGCGCGGCGACCGGACTGCGGGTCCGGCAGATCAGGGCGGCGGAGACCGAGCAGGGCCTGCCGTTCGCCGGGCTCTCCGCTCTGCTGCACCCGTGGGTATCCGAGATCGATCAGTTGCCGCCGGTGCAGGCGGCCGCGCTCAAAGGCGCGCTCGCGCTGGGTCCGGCGGTGGGTGGCGACCGGTTCGCCGTCGCCGCCGCGACCCTCGGCCTGCTGACCGCGGTCGCCGAACGGCAGCCGATGCTGCTGGCGCTGGACGACTTCCACCGGATGGACGACGCCTCGGCGGAGGCGGTGCTCTTCGCGGCCCGCAGGCTCGACCGCGAGGGCATCGCCGTCGTCATCGGCGCGCGGGTGCCGCCACCGGAGTGGGAGGCCATCGAACTCGCGGGCCTGGACGCGGCGGCCGCCGCCGAGCTCATGGCCGAACACCGCGGCGGTCCGGTCTCCGCCGAGGTGGCCGGAAGCCTGGTGCGCGACACCGGCGGCAACCCGCTGGCCCTCATCGAGCTCGCCCGCCTGCTCGACACCGAACACCTCACCGGCAAGGTCCCGCTGCCACTGCCGCTCCCGGTCGGCAGGGCCACGACCGCGCTGTTCGCCCCCCGGCTGGCCGCCGTCAGCGCCGACCGGCGCTCCGCGCTGCTGCTCGCGGCACTGACCGACACCGACGTGGACACCGTGGCCGAAGCGGCCCGCGCTCTCGGCCTGCCCGCCGAAGCGGTCACCGAGATGGACGACGACGGCCTGGTGACCATCGAGTCCATGCGGATCACCTTCGCCCACCCGTTGATCCGCTCCGCCGTCGTCGAGGTGTCCACCCCCGCGCAACTGCGCACCGCCCACGGCGCGCTGGCCCGTGCCCTGACCGGCCCCGAGCACATCGACCGCAGAGCCTGGCACCTGGCCGCCTCGGTGCTCGGCCGCGACGAAGAGGTCGCCGCCGAGCTGGAGCGGATGGCCGACCGGATGCGGGACAAGCGGGCCTACCAGGTCGCGTCGGCGAGCTACGAACGCGCCGTGGAACTCGCGGCCGACCGTACGCGTTATGCGCGCTGCCGGTTCCAGGCCGCCGCGTCGGCGTGGTTCGCCGGGCAGTTCCACCGCGCCCGCGACCTGGTGGCCGAGGCGACCGTCGATGAGCTGGACGCCGTCTGGACCCCGGAGGCGCAGTACGTACTCGGCGGGATCGAGCTGTTCCTCGGGCACCCCGGGCGGGCCATGCGCCTCCTCGCCGATTCAGCGGCGCTGCACCGCGCGAGCGCCGTGGAGGTGGCGGTGCGGCGCCAGCTCGACGCCGTGCTCGCCGCCTATGTAGGCAACGACTTCGCCATGGCCGCCGAACTCGCCCTGGCCGCCGCTCGGTGGGGTTCCGGCAACAAGGCCCTGACCGGGCTCGCGCAGCTCCTCGCGGGGGTCAGCGTGCTCGCCCGGGACGACCCGGCCCTGGGCGCGCGCCTGATCAGCGACGCGGTCCGCACCCCGGAACTCGTACACGGCCAGGGGCTGAGCGGCCAGCACGTCGTGCACGCCGCACACGAGCTCGTACGGGTCGGGCTGCCGATGGCGGCCAAGCGCCTGCTCGACCCGCTGGTGGAGAATCTGCGCGCCGACGCCGAACTCGGCATGCTGCCGTACGCCCTGCACATCGCCGCCGTCGCCGAGGTGCGCTCGGGGCAGTTGAACGCGGCCTACGCGGCGGCCTCGGAGTCGACCCGGCTGGCGCGCGAGACCGGCAACCCGCTGTGGCACTACCGCGGCACGGCGGTCCTCGCGTACGTGCAGGCCACCCGCGGCGAGGAGGCCGACTGCCGGCACAGCGCCGCAGAAGCCCGGCAGCTGGGCGCACAACTGCGTACCACATCGGCCCGGTATATCGACGAGGCGCTCGCCGCCCTGGAATTCGGGCTCGGCGACCCGGCCGCCGCCCTGGGCCACGTCGCCAACGTCGGCTACTTCCGCAACTGCTCCTCGGGGCTCCTGCTGACCTGGCCGGGCGCTATGGACGTGGCCGAGGTCCACGCGCGCGGCGTACGGCAACTGCCGCACGCGCTGGCTGACGCGCTCGAAAGAACCCTCGCCGAGGACATCGCGGCCGAACTGCCGGGCCAGGCAGCCGGACTGGCCCGGCTGCGCGCCCTGGCCACCGCCGACGCGGACGAGGCCGACGACCTGTTCGGCCGCGCGGTGGACGGCTACACGCAAACCGGTCTCCGCCTGGAGGCGGCCCGCACCCAGCTGTCCTGGGGGCAACGGCTGCGACGCCACGGCAAGCTCTCGCCAGCCCGCACCCGGCTGCGCGCGGCGCACGCGAGCCTGGAAGCGATGGGCGCACGGCTGTGGGCCGGGCGCGCACTGACCGAACTGCGCGCCACCGGAGCCAAGTACCTCCCCGCCACCGGGCAGCCCGTACAGCCGCTGACTCCGCAGGAGATGCAGGTCGCGCTCGCCGTGTCGAACGGGGCCAGCAACCGGGAAGCCGCCGCCGCGCTGTTCCTGAGCACCAAGACGGTGGAAATGCACCTCACCCAGGTCTACCGGAAGCTCGGTCTGCGCTCACGCACCGAACTCGCCCGCAAGTTCGCCGACGAACGCGACTGAACCCGCCCCGCCGGACCGAAGAGGCGACGTGCCCGCGTCCCGGCTGGGCCGGGAGGCGTCACAGGCCCCGGATACGCGCGATGAGCAGCGCGACGTCATCGTGGTCGCCCGGGTGCCGCAGGGCGTCGAGGAGCTGGTCGCAGGTCTCCTCCAGGCTTCGGTGCGGGACGTCGAGCAGGGCGAGCAGGCTCTCCAGACTGGTGTCGATGTCCTGGTCGCGGGTTTCGACCAGGCCGTCGGTGTAGAGGACGAGCTGGTCACCGGGGACGAGGTCGATGGCGACGGAGAGGAAGGGCACGCCGCCGACTCCCAGCGGGGCGCCGGTGGGCAGGTCCAGCAGGCGCGGGAAGTGGCCGGGCCGCACCAGGACCGGGGGCAGGTGACCGGCGACGGAGATGCAGCACTGGGCCCGGTGCGGGTCGTACACGGCGTATACGCAGGTGGCGAAGTAGGGGTCCAGTTTGGCGGTGATCGTATCGAGATGGCTCAGGACCTCCGCCGGTTCAAGGTCGAGCCCGGCCAGGGTCTGGGTGGCGGTACGCAGCCGCCCCATGGCCGTGGCGGCGTTGATGCCGCTGCCCATCACGTCGCCCACCACCAGGGCGGTTTTGTCGTCGGCCAGCGGGAGGATGTCGAACCAGTCGCCGCCGACCTCGTTGGCGGACCCGGCCGGCTGATAGCGCGAGGCCGCCTCCAGGCCGACCAGGGGCGGCGGGTGCTGGGGCAGCAGGCTCCGCTGGAGGGTGAGCGCGGTGTTGCGCTGCTGCTCGTACCAGCGGGCGTTGTCGATGCTCACCGCGGCACGGGCCGCCAGCTCGGTGGCCAGCAGGACATCGTCGGAGTCGAAGGCGCGCGGGTTACGGGCTCGTTTGAGGTCCAGCGCGCCCAGCACCTCACCGCGGGCGATCAAGGGCACGGCCAGGTAGGAGTGCACCCCTGCCCGGGCCAGCAGCGCGGCGGCGGCGCTGTCGCGGGCGATGCGCCGCAGGTCCGTCTCGTCCACGTGGGGCACCACGACCGGCCGGCCGGTCCGCACACACCGGGTGACCAGGCGGTCGGCGTCGTAACGGGCGAGTTCACCGGGAGGGTCGGCCGCCTGGACGGCGGCGGTGGGGTAGGCCGCGTCGACGGCGAGGGCCCGGAAGTCCGCCGGGCCGTCGGCCGGCACCGGTGCGCGGCGCTCCTTGAGGACGGCGTCCAGGACGTCCACCGCGGCGACGTCGGCGAGCTCGGGAACGGCGACATCGGCCAGCTCCCGGGCCGTCTGCTCCAGGTCGAGGGTGGTGCCGACACGCACCGAAGCGTCGGCGACCAGAGCCAGCCGGTGCCGGGCCCGCTTGGCCTCCTGGTCCGCCCGGTGCTGGTCGGTGACATCCACCACCGAGGTGGCCAGCCCCAGGACCCGGCCCCCGGGGTCGTCGAGCCGGTACAGCGAGATCGACCAGGCCCGCTCGTCATCCGGTGCGGCCGGGGTGTGGCCGAGCACGTTCCGGCCCAGCACCGGCGTCCCGGTGTCCAGGACCTTGCGCATGTCGGCCTCCATGGTGGGGGCGTCCAGAAACGGCAGCATGTCGCCGACCCGCCGTCCCAGGTGCTGCTCGGCGGGCAGGCCGTCGATCCTCTCCAGGGCCGGGTTGACGGCGACGTAGCGCAGATCGGTGTCCATGACGGCCAGCCCGATCGGCGACTGGTCCACCAGGCGCACCGAGAGGGCCAGATCCCGCTCCACCCGGCGCAGCGTCGCCTGGTCGGTGGCCAGCCCGAGGGCGTAGAAGTCACCGCGGTCGTCCAGCAACCGCATGTTGCGGAATTCGAGCAGCTTGGTGCCGCCGTCTCTGTTGCGGATGGGGAAAACCCCGGCCCAGCTCTCGCCGCTGCTCATGACCTGCGCGAACAGGTTGAGCACAAGATCGAGATGTTCCTCGGCGACCAGCAGCTGCGCCGCGTACTGGCCCAGCGCCTCCTCGGCGGTGTACCCCAGCAGCTGCTCGGCCTGCGGGCTCCAGAGCACGACCCGCCCGTCCGCGTCGAGCACCACCGCCGCCACTCCCAGGACGTCCAGCAGCCCGCCGGGCGCGGCGGGCCCTGCCTCCACCTGACCGACCGGGCCCAGCTCGGCGGAGAACGCATCGGTGCTGCCCATCCCCAGCTGCTCCTTCCGCCGCTGTCACGACACGGCCGTGCTGGTCGCGCCCGCACCCCACCGGTTGCCGGGGCGTTACCCATCGTCTCTCCACCTCGGCAGACCCCGCAGCTTCCGGACCACCGCCTCCGGCGGCGCCCCGCGCCTGGAGCCGCCGCACCGCCCGCGCGAGCCGCCCGCGTCTCCCGGCCGTGCCGGTCCCGTCGACGCCGGCGTACGCCGTGAAAAAGCCGGGGGCCGTGGGCACAGAGGATAAGCAGCCCCTGCGGTCCCCGGCATGACATCGCCGCATCACCCGGGAATCGCCCGCCCGGGCACGCGTACCGGCGTTTCCCCGCGGTCCGCCGGGGGATGGCGGGCGAAGACCCCGCGCGAGCTGGGAGAACGTGAAAGCCGCCGACTACGCCGAATGGCTACGGACACCGGCTGGCGCGGTCACGTCATGGCTTCCGGCCGATCAGTGGGCAGCGACGCGGCGTAGCCCGCCCGGCGGGCGGCAGCACCGTGGCGAGGGGCACGGCTGAGGGGCGTCAGCCGTGCCCCTCGGGCACGCCGCAGACCACGAGGTGCTCCCACCGGGCGCCCACCACCCCGGTCGCGCCGGTACGGCGGGTGGCGCCGGTCGCGGCGGACCCGGCACCGGTGGCGAACGCGGTGGTACTGGATACGCCCGAGACGGCCAGGCGTGTCAGGGGCATGGCCGCCCAGCGGTGCGTACGCGTGCTGCCGCTTTCCCCTCACCGGACGGCCATCGGGCCATAGCGGACCCATGGGGTTCACGGATGCGTTTGTATCCCGACACACCCACCGTGCTCGTCTTGTCCCACGAATGGTGGACTCATTGTGGCAATCGGCGCCGAGATCCCGATACCGATCCTCCATTCTGTGGGCGGATTACCCGGCGGGCGCACGCGGGCCCAGCCACACGCCCAACTGGGAAGTAACTGGCACTGCCACGCTGTATCGCGCTATTAAGGGCGGTGAATCGACAGCTTTGGTGTGGGCACTCTTCGGGCTTGAACGGCCCTGGCCTTGAGTAGCCGTCAGCGGAAGGACCAGAGGGTGACCGCGTCAGAAACCGAGAATGAACCGATCGTCAGAAAAAGCACCCCGGGACAGGCGGCAGTCGCGTGGCTGACGACCACGGACCATAAGACAATCGGTTCCCTGTATATGGTGACCTCTTTCGCCTTCTTCACGCTCGGCGGCCTGATGGCGATGGTCATGCGGGCCGAACTGGCCCGGCCGGGCACCCAGATCGTGTCGAACGAGCAGTACAACCAGGCGTTCACCATGCATGGCACGATCATGATGCTGATGTTCGCGACCCCGCTTTTCGCGGGTTTCGCCAATGCGATCATGCCCTTGCAGATCGGCGCGCCCGATGTGGCCTTTCCACGGCTGAACATGCTGGCGTACTGGTTCTACCTCTTCGGATCGCTCATCGCGGTAGGTGCCTTTCTCACCCCCGGCGGCGCGGCCGACTTCGGCTGGTTCGCCTACACCCCGCTCTCCGACCAGGTGCACACCCCGGCCATGGGCGGTGATATGTGGATTCTCGGCCTGGCGCTGTCCGGGTTCGGCACGATCCTCGGCGCGGTCAACTTCGTCACCACGATCATCTGCATGCGCGCCCCGGGCATGACGATGTTCCGGATGCCGATCTTCTCCTGGAACGTCCTGCTCACCAGCGTGCTGGTGCTGCTCGCCTTCCCGGTGCTGGCCGCCAGCTTGTTCGCCCTGGAGGTGGACCGGAAGTTCGGCGCCCACATCTTCGACCCGGCCAACGGCGGCGCCCTGTTGTGGCAGCACCTCTTCTGGTTCTTCGGCCACCCCGAGGTCTACATCATCGCCCTGCCGTTCTTCGGGGTCATCAGCGAAATCCTCCCGGTCTTCAGCCGAAAGCCGATCTTCGGATACATCGGACTGGTCGCCGCCACCATCGCGATCACCGGCTTGTCGGTGACCGTGTGGGCACACCACATGTTCCCCACCGGTGCGGTGCTGCTGCCCTTCTTCTCCTTCATGTCCTTCCTCATCGCCGTCCCGACCGGAGTGAAGTTCTTCAACTGGCTCGGCACCATGTGGAACGGGTCCCTCTCCTTCGAGACACCGATGCTGTGGTCCATCGGATTCCTCGTCACCTTCCTGTTCGGCGGCCTGACCGGCGTCATCCTGGCATCACCACCACTGGACTGGCACGTCACCGACAGCTACTTCGTCGTCGCCCACTTCCACTACGTGGTCTTCGGTACGGTGGTCTTCGCCATGTTCGCCGGATTCCACTTCTGGTGGCCGAAGTTCACCGGGACCATGCTCGACGAGCGGCTGGGCAAAATCCACTTCTGGACGCTGTTCATCGGATTCCACACCACGTTTCTCGTCCAGCACTGGGTCGCCGTCGAAGGCATGCCCCGCCGGTACGCCGACTATCTCGCCGCCGACGGCTTCACCACGCTCAACACCATCTCTTCCCTCGGCGCCTTCCTGCTGGGGCTGTCCACCCTGCCGTTCATCTACAACGTATGGAAGACCGCTAAATACGCGCCGAGAGTCCAGGTCGACGACCCATGGGGATACGGCCGTTCGCTGGAATGGGCGACGTCCTGCCCACCGCCCCGGCATAACTTCGTCACCCTCCCGCGCATTCGTTCCGAGTCGCCGGCCTTCGACCTGCACCACCCCGACATCGCCCTACTCGACCAGGAGCAGAACGTCGGACGGCGGGACATGGTCGACGTCGGCAAGGGAGGGGCGGCACCGCTGTCCGGGGACAAGGACTGAGTGAGGCGACCCTCCGTCATGGACCACGACCAGGAGGCCCGGCAAGCCGCTTCCGGCATCGCGCATCTGGAGGGCTACCTGCTGCTGCAAGCCGAAAGGGACCAGGCCCGGGCCGACGGCGAGGTGTTCGCGGGCCGCCTGCCCTGGCTCGGCCCGGCCGAACGCGACGACGTCGTGCGTCTCTACACCGAGGACCGGCTCGTCCTCACCCGGCGGACCCTGCAACGCTTTCGCGACCGCTGTCATGAACTCAACGCCGAGTACACCGCCCGCTACGAAGAACTGCGCCGGCGGCTGATCCGCGTCTGCGTCGCTCTCGTACTGGCAACGGTCGCGCTGGCCGCCATGGCGCTGGCCGTCATCGCCTGGTGAGGCCGGTGAGGTGAGGCCCGGACGTCCGGAGCGCGGTTCCGGGTGGCCCGGCCCTCACCTCACCACCGTGACGTCCTCGCCGACGCCGTCGGCACTCGCGACGGCCAGCAGCGTCGCCATCAGCCGGGGAAATCGCATGTCGAGGTCGTCCCGGCGCAGTCGTACGAAGCAGCGGGTGCCTTCCTGGCGGGTCCGGGTGATGCCCGCGTCCCGCAGGACTTTCAGATGGTGGCTCAAGGTGGACTTGGCGACCGGCGCCCGCAGTTCGCCCCATCCGCGTTCCTGACCGTCGGCCAGGAGCCTCACGAGTCCGAGCCGGATCGGGTCACTGAGCGCGGCCAGCACCCGGGTGAGCGTGACCTCGCCGAGGTCGGGATGCTGCGGCTCTTTCATGGCACCATGTTAACGTTTCGATGTTCTATGAATATCGAACGTTGGGGGTAACCGTGACAGAGCCGACGACCAGCCAGTTCGCCGACCAGGTCGTGATCGTGACCGGAGCCGGTTCGGGGATCGGACGAGCCGCCGCGGCGGCGTTCGCCGGGGCGGGCGCCCGCGTCCTGGGGGTGGGCCGCCGGGCGGACGCCCTCGCAGACACCGCGGCGCTGCATCCGGCGATCACGCCACTTCCTGCCGATATCTGCGACGACGGCGGGCCGGAGGGCATCATCCAGGCCGCCGTCGACCGGTGGGGCCGCCTCGACGTCCTGGTCAACAACGCCGGGGTGTTCGCCGCGATGCCGCTGGGGCAGGCGACCGCTGCCCGGATCACCCAGGTGCTGGCCACCAACGTCACCGCGCCGAGCCTGCTGGCGAGGGCGGCGTTGCCCTACCTGAAGGCCTCAAGCGGGGCGATTGTCAATATATCCAGCACATTCGGGCACCGCCCAGCAGCCGGAGCCAGCCACTACGGGGCCTCCAAAGCCGCACTGGAGCAGCTGACCCGCAGCTGGGCGCTGGAGCTGGCACCAGAGCGCATCCGGGTCAACGCCCTCGCCCCCGGCCCCACCGAGAGCGAGGCCCTGACCGCCGCGGGCCTCCCTGACGCCGTGGTCGATCAGATCAAAGCGGAGGAGGCGACGCGTATCCCGCTCGGCCGCCGAGGAGATCCCGCCGAAGTCGCCACGTGGATACTGCGACTCGCCGACGCCCACTCCGCCTGGCTCACCGGACAGGTCCTCACCATCGACGGCGGACTCGAACTGACCTGACCGCCGGGCCCAGGCGGTGTCCTGTTGATCCTCTGTCCCACAGGACACCGTCTGAAGAATTACGTCGACCGCGGCCGTGTGCTCCGATTAGCCTCGACCCTCATGAGCACCCTGCAGACAATCCATGACGTGCCTGTCCTGATGTGCGCCTCCGAAGGCGATCCCATCCGCGGCGAAAGCGACGCCCTGGATGTCATAGGCGATGCCTACCACCAGGGTGCCCGGTGGGTCGTCATCCCCGCCGGGCGATTCGACGAGGCGTTCTTCCAGCTGCGGACCCGTGTCGCTGGCGAGATCGTCCAGAAGTTCGCCAACTACCGGATGAGCCTGGTCGTCCTCGGTGACATCTCCCGCCACACGGAGGCCAGTTCGGCGCTGCGGGACTTCGTCCGCGAAGGCAACCGCGGGTCGCAGACGTGGTTCCTCGCCGATGTCGAGGAGCTGCGGGAGCGGCTGAAGAACCAGGCAACGGGCTGTTGACTCCCAGTCGGCGTCTGTCACCCCACCCTGACCGCCCCGGACTCCCGCTCCCGTCAGCGCGAGAGGCCAACAACCGCTTCTGGGCGACCGACTGACTCTGCCGCACTCGCGTGGTCCGGTGCCGACCGTAAGCAAGGGGTCGGCACCGGGCCACGCGACGGCATGTTCGGCGAGGCCGCCCGCACCCACCTGCCCACCCCGGGCGCGGGCGGCCTTGCTGCGTTGTCAGCGAGGTGCCGACCTTGCGTCAGCGACGGTGTGCCGACCTCCTCAGTGCTGACCTCAAGCACGTTCGTAGAAAACTCTTCCGCCGCTTTGGGAAGTGACGGCTTCGCCAGCGGCGAAGGGGGGGACAGTGGCCCGGGACGTACCTGTCCACAGCTGCCGGAGGAAGCTGTACCATGCGTTCTCGCCAGCACGAAACGATCAGTGACGGAGGCTCTGCGGACCCGTTGTCGCAGGTCCGCCGCCAGGTGAGAGTCAGCGGTGAGGGAACAAGGGGGCTTGCTCACCGTGCGGCGGGGAACGATGAGTACGAGTGGCGTCGCACTGTGAGCAGGCGGGGTCCGGGGGCAGGGGGGACACGAAGCGGTGGGGGACTACATGCTGTGCGTCTACGGGGATGGGGTGCTGACCAGTGCGCTGGAGCCGGTGGCCGTGTCCGCGCTGGTGAAGGGGCGTCAGCGGTTCATGGCGCGCGACAAGAGCGTGGTACGGATCAGTGGCGGGGCATTCCCTCAGTCCCGAAAGGCCGTCGCCGGTGACGGTCACTTCCTGACCGAGACCCGGACCCAGGCCGAGACCGAGAATCGGAACCAGGCGCTCCGCGGCACCTGGCGCCTCCCAGTGCCGCTCGGGGGCGTCGAGGGGGGCCGCCCGGTCCGTCCCGCGCCGGTCGCCTGACCACAGCGTCTGCTGATGGACGACACCGTCGCGGCCGCAGTCGCACAAGCGCACCGCGGGCAGTGGGGCTTCGTGCTCGCCGCCACCGTGCGCATCACCCGCGATCTCGACCTGGCCGAGGAATGTGTGCAGGACGCCTACACCCAGGCGTTCACCCAGTGGGCGGAAGAGGGCGTGCCCCGCCGTCCTGAGGCATGGCTGACCACGGTCGCGCGGCGCCGCGCGATGGACGTGATCCGCCGGCACGACACCTTTCGCGACAAGCTGCCGTTGCTCGCCGGGGACGACACCGCCCCACCTGCCGACCAGGGCATCGCCGACGAGGACATCCCGGACGACCGGCTTCGGCTGATCTTCACCTGCTGTCATCCCCTGCTGGACGTCGACACGCGCGTCGGCCTCACGTTACGGCTGGTATGCGGCTTATCGACGGCCGAGGTCGCCCGTGCCCTGCTCGTCTCCGAACCGGCCATGGCGGCGCGGATCACGCGCGGCAAGAAGAAGATCAAGGCGGCCCGGATTCCGTACCGGGAACCACCGCCCGAGGAACTGCCCGCCCGGGTGGAAGCCGTCCTGGACGTCGTGCACCTGGTCTTCAGCACCGGGCACACCGCGCCGTCCGGCGTCCAGCTGCAACGCCGCGATCTGATCGAGCGCGCCGTGCACTTGGCGCGTGTGCTGCACCGGCTACTGCCCGCCCAGCCCGGCCCGGTCGGGCTGCTGGCGCTCATCCTCCTCACCGACGCGCGTCGGCACGCCCGCACGAGGCCCGACGGTTCGCTCGCGCTGCTGTCCGAACAGGACCGCACCTTGTGGGACACCGCCGACACCGGGGAGGGGCTGCGGCTGGTCACAGCCGCCATGCGCCACCAGCCGCCCACCCGGTACGTGCTCATGGCGGCCATCGCGGCCGTGCACGCGCAGGCCCCGGACTGGGAGTCCACCGACTGGCAGACCATCGTCGACCTCTACGCCACGATGCTGCGGATCTGGCCGTCGCCTGTGGTGGCGCTGAACCGGGCCATCGCGATCGGTCAGGCGCGCGGCCCGGCCGCCGGTCTGGAGGCTCTTGACGAACTGGCCACCGAGCCGCAGTTGGCGAGTTACCAGTACTACGCGGCCGCCCGCGCGGACTTCCTGCGGCGTCTGCGCCGCACCGACGAGGCCAGGGCGGCCTATCGCGACGCGCTGGTGATGACCGAGAACGCCGTCGAACGCGACTTCCTCCTCTGGCGGCTGAAGGAACTGGACGCGTGAGGCGCACAAGTGCGCCGCCCCGGGGAACCCGGGTGCCGCCCGGTGACCAACGCCGAGACCATGCCGGCCACCCGCTGCCCCGCAGCGGCCCGACCACCGGACCACCGGTACGCGGGCTCCACGCCCGCTGATCACCTCACGCCACTCCAAAACCCGGACCCATCCTCCAGCGGAGGTTGTCGATCCGGGCCACCGCTCATCCGACGAACAGGTAAGGGGCCTCAGATGGAGGCCGAAGCCGTATGGGGGAACGTTGACCAGCTTGGCCACAGGCACGGCCCGGATCGAGACGGGGGACCCCGCACACCGCCGCCCGCCACCACCACCGGCATCACCACGCGTCCCGCCACGGGTGCTGCTGCGTTCCGTCCGGCATGAGGGCGGCGCGCCGACCGTGCAGGCCGCTGGGGTGCCGGCCGACGCGCCGATCGCGACGCTCGCAGAGCGCAGGGCCCTGACGCGCGCCTTCGCCGCTCGCTACGCCCAGGCGGGCAAGCAGGAGAAGACGCACATCCTCGACCGGGTGTGCGCGGCGACCGGATGGCACCGCAGCCATGCCCGCAAGGCGCTGCTGCGGGCCACGCGTCCCGAGTCGGCCAAGCTCCTGCCCAGCGGGTACGTCAAGTACGACGCCGAGGTGGTCGCCGCCCTGACGTTCTGCTGGCGGATACTGGACATGCCCGCGGGTAAGCGGCTGGCGCCGGCGCTGCGCGAGCTGGTGCCGGTGCTGCGCCGCCACAACGAGCTGGCCATCGATGAGGACACCGCGCAACTGCTGATGGGGATGTCGGCGGCGACGATCGACCGCCGCCTGGCACCGCTGCGGCAGCGGTCCAGCGCGGCAACGCGCATGAGGCCCGGTTCGCTCCTGCGCAACGAACTCCCGCTTCTCACCTGGGCGGAATGGGACCACACGAAGCCGGGCTTCATGGAGATCACGGTCGTCTGCCACGACGGCGGTACGGCAGCGGGTGACCACGCGCGGACGGTGTCCGCCACGGACATCGCCACCGGATGGACCGAGAACCGCACGGTCCGCGCCATCAACCGGGTGCCTTTCGCGCTGGACGAGATCGCGGGTGTTCTCCCGTTCCCGGTCCTCGGGATAGATTCCGGCAACCACGGCGCGGAGACCGACGAGGTGTTACTGCACTGGTGCGAGCAACGCAAGGTGACGTTCACCCGCGCGCGCCCCGCCTCCAGCGGCAATCACCATGTCGGCCAGAAGAACTGGTGTCTGGTGCGCACCGTCGCTGATGAGTACCGCTACGACACGCCCGCGGAACTCCTGCTGCTCAACAAGGTCTGGCTGGCGCTGTCCAGGCTCACGAACTACTTCTATCCGCAGCAGCACGCGGTGTCGACCAACGGGGACCATGGCCGGCGCCGCAAGGAATACGACACGGCCACGCCCTACCGCCGCACCGAACGGCACAGCGGCGTCACCGCCGAGGACAAGGCGATACTCGCCGATACGTACGCCTGCACCAACCCGGCCGACCTGCACCGGCAGATCAAGGTGATGACCAGCCGTCTGCACATGATGGCGACGGGCAAAGCGGTGACGTCGCGTCCGGGCACGCCCTGTGGACTCGGGCAGGACCCCGCGGCCGCGTCGTGAGACCCGGTGCGCCAGAAGATCCCGGGCGCTGACGGCCTTCTGCCGTTCCCGGGAGCCGGGGGCGGAAGGAGGTCTGCCGGAGAGGGACTTGCCGGGACACGGCGCCGTCGGCGTCGCCTGCCCCGAGTCCTCGCGGGCAGGCGACGCCGACAGCCGTTCACCGCCCGATCAGGACGAAGACCGCCAGGGCGACCGTCGCCCAGCCCATCAGCGCGGCGTGGTAAGGACCGATGAGCGACTTCTTGTGCAGCGCCTCGATCGCCGCGTCGAGCGTGTTGCCGCGTACGTCCCGTATCACGGTGAACAGGAACCGCTGGCTCGCCAGCCAGGCGGCGATCCACGGGATGAACGCCCAGGAGAACCCGAACGTCGCGTACACCGAGCCGATGAACAGCAGCGCGCCCACGAACAGCATCGTGGACTGCACGTACATCGTCTTGGTCAGCCCCCAGGCGCAGGTGTACGTCCTGACCCCGAACTGCTCGTCTTCCAGGTAGTCCTCCGCGTGACTGGTGACGAACAGCGACACCAGTGTCAGGGCGAAGCCCGCCAGGGCCAGGACGCTGCCCCATTCCACCTCGTGTCCGTAGGAACGCAGGACGAACACGCCGGGCAGGAATACCAGGTCGAGCTGAAGCGTCGGCAGCTGCCAGCCGCCGGCGCTCTTCAGTTTCAGCGGAGGGACGGAGTACTGGAAGCCGAGGAGTCCGGCCACGACTGCCAGCGGCAGGAGGTCCCAGTGCTCTGTCCGCACGGCCAGGAAGACGGCCATGGCGCAGCAGATGGCCGTCGACACGGCGATATGGACGACGACCCGCGAGACCCCGAGTCCGTAAATGGCCTCCGACTGCCGAGATTTGTACAGGGCGTCCTGTTCACGGTCGGCCAGGGCGTTGGTCATGTTGCCGACCTGCATGCCGGAGATGGCGAAGAGTACGGCCACCAGCGTGTTGAACGAAAAGAGGTCATCCCAGGAATGCGCGCCCAGCAGGGCTGGTGCGAGAGCCACGGTGAGGATGACCGGCAGGAATTCGAATCGCCGGATGACACACGCGTAGCGTACGCGGGTGGCCAGCCCGGGACGTTCGCCTGAGCCACCTTGAGGGTCGGTCAGGATGGCGGTGAGTTGCGCACCGAGTGATGCGGTGCCTGTGCTCGACATGGATCGTTCCCCGTCTGTCTGGTCGGTAGGGAGGTCGGAAGAGAAGTCGGTAGGGAGGTCGGGAGAAGAGTCAGAAGGGAGGATTCCACGCGGGGGAGCGGGCGGCTACGAGGCGGCGAACGGTCCACGCTCCACGCTCCGCGCGGTAGCCGCGTGTGATGGCTAGCAGCTCGCCTGACACGTCACCGCCCGGTCGTCCGGCCAGGGCCCGCTCGGGCGGACGCTCTCGTAGCGGCGGAGCGCGTCCGCGATGTCGCCGCCGTCGGCGAGTTCTGCCGCAGGTGTGCGGCTGGAGAAGGTGTCCGGCGACCCACCGCGGCCCGCTGGGCCGACGACCGTGGCCGTGGTTCGCGTACGCCGCCCGGGATGGCGGATGTCGCCCCTTTCCGCACCGGCGGCATGGGCTCCGGGCGGCGTGTCACCTTCGGGAGAGACGGGGGAGAGGCGGGACCGAGGATGCCGGTCACGCTCACGAACGCGCTGCTCACGTCTGTCTCCCTCAGATGTGGAGGGCGCCCTCGGCGGCGATGGTGCCGTGGCCGCTCACCCGCACGCGGGTGAGCTCGCCGCCGTCGCTGACGAGTCGCTTCGGCGAACATGACCGGGCGCCTGCCGAGTACGAACACCTGGTGGATCTCGTTGGGCTTCCCGTACGTGGCGTGCCCGTGCTGGGCGAGGTGGATGGCCAGCGGACCGGCGACCGTTCCCGGTGGCCGCGTCCTCCACGACGCCGTAGGCGGGCGACAACCTCCGCGTCCGCCGCCGCTCACCGTCCAGGGCGAAGTAGTTGGCGGCCAGGTCGGGGAAGGCGGTGACGTCGACCAGCAGCTCGCGGAGGACCGACAAGGCCAGGGCCGGGCTGTGGCCGGTGACGCCGGCGACGTAGGTGCGATCGATGACGAAGTCGGCGCTCTGGCCGGTACCGATCTCATCGGCGAGCACCACCTTGACCGTCCGTGCGCACGCGGCGTCGTTGGCGTCGACATGCCCGCCAGTCAGCCGCACCGCGCGCTGCGACAGCCGGACAGGTCCGAGGAGACCGGCTGGTGTTCCTCGTCGGCCATCGTCATGGTCATAGCGATGCGGTGGTGTGGTCGTCGGGCGCGGGACAACCGCGCTCGGCGGGCGGGCGGCAGGGGATCACCACCAGCACGTCGCTGCCTGCGGCGCCGGTGGTCCGGTGCCGGCTGAGGCCGATCGCGCCGAGCGACGCGGGTGGCTGACCCGGCCGGTGATCACCCGCACGGTGCTGGCCGTGCCCGCTTGTCCGGCGAATCAGGGCGAACTGGTCGGCGGTGCGGTGCCACCCAGGACGGTGCCGAGCACGTCCTGGGCCACGACACCTGGGCCACGACAGCCTGTGCCGCGAGAGCGGCTTGTCGGCGGCGGTGACCTTGGCGCGGCGCATCGCGGCGTACGGCAGGATCAGCTGATGTTTCGCGGTGGAGAAGTCACCGATGGTGTCCCCGGCCAGGAAGCCCCGCACGTCGTTGGCGTAGTCCTCAAGCGTGGTCGCCAGAATGCCGACATGTCGCGCGTCCGCTGGTTCAGGTCGGTATTCCCTCCCGCACGACGTGCGGCACCTCGATACCGAGCGCGCGGAACTGCTGGCACGGGTTCATGAATTCCCGCTGCAGCTTGATCTTGCCGTTTTCGAAACGGAAGTAGTGGATGAAGTGGTTCTCGTAGTGGCCTTCGGGGTAACCCGGGAAGCGGATCTTGCCGGCGCCGTTGCACTCCACCCAGAACAGGTCCGGGTCCTGGGTGTCGAAGATCTCGATATCGGTCCACGCCCAGTCCGGAAAGCACTGCAGGGACCACACCGCGTGCTCGGCCAGCCTGTCCCGGCCGTTGATGACGATGGGCTCGCCGGTCTCCGTGGTCCAGAGACCGCCCTTGCCATCCTCGGTGAACAATTCATGACGCCGCAAGCGGTCTTGTCCACGCGTGTTCATGTACTGCTCGACCACTTTACGGTTGTGGTCGCGATTCCGGACTGTTTCCTCAGCCGGTGCGTATGTGCTCATGTTCGGCAATTCCCCTGTCTACTGCGGCTCTCTGCTGTGAATGCCCGTTCGACGTAGACCGGACCATATCAACGCGTACCCAAGCCTTCAATTATCGGTTGCCTCACGAAAATGCGCGCGTCCCGGTGGCTTCTGTCAATTCCATTTCGGCTCTTCGGTACGGCCACTGGGGGAGGTGAATATCGCTCAAGCACGGACATATCCGGAATGATCACTTGATATCCCGCCCGCGAGGCCTGTCGTCGCCCGGCGGAGGGGGCCCGTGCGCGGCAGGGGGCAGCGCCCGGCCCGGCTGGTCCCCGGCAGCCACGCACCGCCGCTCGCCCTCGACCGGATGCTCCGGCGCTCGCGACTCGACCGGATGCTCCGGCCGCCTCTGCCTGGCCATCCGCCCTGGGCGCGGGAAGGGTGAGACCCGGCTGCCCATGAAGGGCGACCGGGAGAGCACCGTGACCGGAGGGACCTGGGGCGACCGCCACACCGGGCGCTCTTCCAGCACGTCGTCGCGGCATCGGCGCGCTGCGGCCCTTGCTGCGGGGAGGAGGGGGAGGGAGATGAGGGAAGAGGGGACAGGCCTCCGGGCGTTCGGGACCGGCGGGGGAGCCACACGAAGGTGACTGATGCAGGGGGCCGATGATGGTGCGAAGGCTGGAGGGTGTGCGTCGAGCCTGTGATGAACCGGACCCGGTTGAGCCCGCCGTCCAACCCGGAGCACGCGATCAGGCGGAGGACGCCCTCGGCGGCTGGTGAACTCCCGCTCCGAGCAGACAAGTTCGCGCGACCGCTCCAGTGCTCGCAAGCGCACGGGCTCCCGGGTTCCATGGGCCGTCCGCGCAAGACGTCACGCGGCGCGCACCAGCGCGGCGTTGTACCGGCAGCGGAACCGTCAGACAGCAGCCAAACATTCTTGAGGCCGCCCCGGGAGAGCATCCTCAGAGGCCGATCCGCGGGGGAGCCCCCGACCTTGTCACCTTGTCGTACGGCAGTCCGTACAACCGGCCCCACGCTCCGCCCCCTTCCCCATGTGGCAGTGCCAGGCACCGAAGCAAGCCTGAACCAGACCGGGTTGGGGTGATCCCACGCAGCCCGCCAGGAAGTCCCGGCTCGGCACCGCATGAGCCGGGGCCGTGGTCGTGTCGCTTCCGCCGCCCGGGCTGGGCGCGTGGCCTTCATCGCGCCAGGAAGACCACTTCTCAGGCGACTTCGTCGGTAGGGAGCACGAAACCCCGCGCCGCGCCCGATGGTTGAGCACGCACCACCGGGTACCTGCCCGGGCGGCCCCGGTGACCTACGGCGCCGCCCGGAGTTCGTCGGCCGCCCCGTCGGGCGCACGTCATGTCCGCGCCGTGTCGTGGCACCACCCCACTGGCCCGCGGTCCCGAACGCGGCGCGCGCGTCGTGCGCGGCGGCCGCGTGCGCGGCCGCGGCGGTCCACGGCTCGTCCCGCGCTGTTTCATCGTCTGTTCCGTCGTCTCTTTCGTCGGGCCGCGCCCGATCGTCGGCGGCCGAGGCTGCCCGGGATATGGAGTGATCTTGCCTCTTGTCTTTGCAGATGTCCTTTATCGTCCCGTAGATGTCGAAATGCTGGAGGGAGGGGAGGTGGAATCGGTGCGACGGCTGTGACGCGCGCATCCTGATGAGGCAACGGATATTTGCGACTGCTGACTGTGCGTCGGTAAGTTCTCGGCACCTCGAAGATCTGTCCATGGCCGAACGCGTGTCCACAGTGGCTTGACCAAAGTTCCAAGAGGGTGGGGAGTTACGGATATGAGCGCACCTGCGTCGACTGACGCAAGCAACGGCAATCGCGACGAGAATCGACGGATAGTCGACCAGTACATGAACACCCGCGGGCAGGACCGGCTGCGGCGTCATGAATTGTTCACCGAGGATGGCAAGGGCGGTCTCTGGACCACGGAGACCGGCGAGCCCATCGTCATCAACGGCCGGGACAGGCTGGCCGAGCACGCGGTGTGGTCCCTGCAGTGCTTTCCGGACTGGGCGTGGACCGATATCGAGATCTTCGACACCCAGGACCCGGACCTGTTCTGGGTGGAGTGCAACGGCGCCGGCAAGATCCGCTTCCCGGGTTACCCCGAAGGCCACTACGAGAACCACTTCATCCACTACTTCCGTTTCGAAAACGGCAAGATCAAGCTGCAGCGGGAATTCATGAACCCGTGCCAGCAGTTCCGCGCGCTCGGTATCGAGGTGCCGCGGGTGGTGCGCGACGGAATACCGACATAGCTGGGCCGGCAGTCGAGCGGCTCGTCATTCGTGCTTCTACGGGGGAAGAATTCACGTGAACAATTCAGGCTTCTTAAGTCTGCGGGTGCCCGCTGCCCAACAGCCGGACTGGGAGAATCCGCACCAGCTCGCCCAGGTCCGCGACACACTGTCGGCAACCGATTCCTCTGTCAGCCCTGAGCAGATCCTCGCGCTGCGGCAGTCGCTGGAGGAGGTAGCCAAGGGCGAGGCGCTGGTCGTGCAGGCCGGTGACTGTGCCGAGCACCCGGACGAGTGCGGCGAGCCGCACATCGCCGCGAAGACCGCGCTGATCCACCAGCTCGCCGACCTGCTCGGCGCCACGGCCGGACTTCCGGTCCTCCGCGTCGGCCGTATCGCCGGACAGTTCGCGAAACCGCGCTCGCAGCCCGCCGAAGAGATCGGCGGCACCGTTCTTCCCGTCTACCGCGGCCACATCGTCAACGCCCCCGAGCCTGACGCGCGCAGCAGGCGGCCTGACCCGCTGCGGATGCTCGTGTGCTTCATGGCCGCCCGCGAAGCGCTGCAGCACCTCGGCTGGCGGGGAGGCGACGACGGCGACGACTGGGCCGGGCGTGCCCCCGAGGACCGTGTGTGGACCAGCCACGAGGCCCTGCTCATGGATTACGAGCAGCCGCAGGTCCGCACGCTCGACGGCGGCCGCTTGATGCTCGGTTCGACCCACTGGCCCTGGATCGGTGAGCGGACCCGGCAGGTGGACGGCGCCCATGTGGAGATGCTCTCCAAGGTCGTCAACCCGGTCGCCTGCAAGGTCGGGCCGACCATGACGCCCGATGAGCTGCTCGACTTGTGCCGGCGGCTGGACCCGCACCGCGAGCCCGGTCGGCTGTCGCTCATCGTACGTATGGGCGCTGACGTGATCGGCGACCGGCTGCCACCCCTCGCCCGCGCGGTCCGTGACGACGGCCATCCGGTGCTGTGGCTCAGCGACCCCATGCACGGCAACACGGTCAAGCTGGCGGACGGGACGAAGAGCCGTGACGTCGCGACGGTCGCCGCCGAGGTGCGGCGGTTCCTCGCGTGCCTGAGTGAGGCGGGCGTACGAGCGCACGGACTGCACCTTGAGGCGAGCCCGTACGCCGTCGGCGAATGCTTCGGAGGCTCAACGCCGCGCTCGACGCCCGCCACCACACCGGCCGCGGTCACGCCGACTCTGTGCGATCCGCGGCTCGATCCGGACCAGGCCGCAGAAGTCGTCTCGGCATGGTCGACTGTCCGCGCCGCGCCCGCAGCGCCCGCTCTCAGCAAGGGGTACAGGTCGTGACCACAACTCTTCGCGTCGAACCGTACGACCTTCCCAGCAAGCACGACATGCCGGCCGGTGTCGTCGACTGGCGCGTGAGTCCGGACCGGGCGGTCCTGCTCATCCACGACATGCAGTCCTACTTCCTGACGCCGTTGGGACAGGAGATGCGCGCCCGACTGGTCGGCAACGTGGCCGCGCTGCGCAAGCGCTGCGCGGACCGGGGGATGCGCATCGCCTATACCGCCCAGCCGGGCCGGATGACGCGGGAGGACCGCGGTCTGCTCCGCGACTTCTGGGGCCCGGGCATGACCAGCTCGGAAGAGGACCGCGCGATCACCCCGGAGCTGACCCCGGACGCCGCGGACTGGACGCTGGTGAAATGGCGTTACAGCGCGTTCTTCCGCACCGACCTGCTCGCGCGCATGCGCGCCGAGGGCCGCGACCAGCTGGTGGTCGTCGGCGTGTACGGGCACATCGGCATTCTCACGACCGCGCTTGAGGCCTACAGCAACGACGTGCGGGTCTTCCTGGTGGGGGACGCCATCGGCGACTTCTCCGCCGCGAAGCACCAGCTGACCCTGGAGTACGCCGCGAGTTGCTGCGCGAAGGTCACGGACGTGGACGGGCTGCTGTCATGACCGGGGAGAACGATCTGCTGGAGGCCGTCCTCGACGACACTGCCGGCGACTTCGCGCTGATCTGCCGGGGCGGTGAACACGGCCGCCGCGTGCAGGTCGTCAGGGGCGAGGTCAGCCATCCCGAGTCGCTCGACGCGATCGGCCTCGGACGCGCCGGGGCCGCGGGCTCCACGAGCGGCGATGTGCTGGTCGTCGTCCCCTACCGGCAGCTCTCCGAGCGTGGCTATCCGGTGCCCGAGGACGACACGCCGCTCATCGCCATGGCGGTGACCGGCGAGGAGCACCACCCGGTGTCCTCGCTGCTGGCCAGGCTGCCCCGCCACACCGTGCGGCTGACCGATGGTCACTTCGACGCCGACGACGCGGCGTACGCCGAGACGGTCAAGGCCGTGCTCGCCGACGAGATCGGCACCGGCCAGGGCGCCAACTTCGTCATCAAGCGCACCTATGTCGCCGACATCACCGGCTACAGCCCGGCCATCGCGCTCTCGGTGTTCCGCGAGCTGCTGGCCAACGAGCGTGGCGCGTACTGGACGTTCCTGGTGCGGACGCGGGAGGTGACGCTGGTGGGCGCCTCACCGGAACGCCATGTCGGCCTGGCCGGCGGCGTCGCCACGATGAACCCGATCAGCGGCACCTACCGGTACCCGGGCACCGGCCCGACGCTGGCCGGTGTGAGTGAGTTCCTCGCCGACCGCAAGGAGGCCGAGGAGCTGTACATGGTGGTCGACGAGGAACTGAAGATGATGTGCCGGATCTGCGAACCCGGCACCGTGGAGGTGAGCGGCCCGTATCTCAAGGAGATGGCCAAGGTCGCGCACACCGAGTACCACATCTCCGGATCGTCCAGCAGCGACATCCCCGAGGTGCTGCGCGCCACCATGTTCGCGCCCACGGTCACCGGAAGCCCGGTGGAGAGCGCGGCCCGGGTCATCCAGCGCTACGAGCCGGGTGGGCGCGGCTACTACAGCGGCATCATCGGCCTCGCCGGTACCGACGAGACCGGTCGGCGAACGCTGGATTCGGCCATCCTCATCCGTACGGCCGTCATCGAACCCTCCGGGCGCGTGGCCATCTCGGTCGGCTCCACGCTGGTACGCCACTCCGATCCGCTGAGCGAGGTCGCGGAGACCAGGGCGAAGGCGACCGCGCTGCTGGAGGCCTTCGGCGAGCGGGCCTCCAGCAGCACGCTGGCGCAGGACCCGCACGTGCTGGACTCCCTGAAGCGCCGCAACGACGGCATCGCCGGCTTCTGGACCGCGCGGGACGCCGACCGTGAGGCGACGTCCAAGCTGCTGGTCGGACGCAAGGCCCTGGTGATCGACGCCGAGGACGCGTTCACCTCGATGCTCGACCACCAGCTCCGCGCGCTCGGACTGTCCGTCACCGTGCGGCGCTTCGACGCGCCCTTCGAGACCCATGACCACGACGTCGTCCTGGTCGGCCCTGGTCCCGGCGACCCCTGCGCCACCGAAGACCCGAAGATCGCCTCCCTGGACCGGGTCATCGGCGGACTCCTGGCGGAGCGCCGCCCGTTCGTGGCCGTCTGTCTGAGCCATCAGGTGCTGTGCCGGAGGCTCGGCCTGCCCCTGGTGCGGCGCGAACGCCCGAATCAGGGCACACAGCGGCAGATCGACTTGTTCGGCTCGCCCGAGCGTGTCGGTTTCTACAACACCTTCGAGGCCCGCAGCGCCACCGACCGCTGGCAATCCAGCGATGGCGAGCAGGTGGACGTCAGCCGCGACCCTGCCACGAACGAGGTCCACGCACTGCGCGGACACCGGTTCGCGTCCTTGCAGTTCCACGCGGAGTCGCTGCTCACCGTTGACGGGCCACACATCCTCACTGACATGTTCGAATGGGTGCTGACGCAATGAAGATGGAAATCGCCTGGTGGGACCTGACCGGCTCACCCGCCACCGTGGACAGCCTCGCGCGGCACCTGAGCGAGGACGGTGTCGTCGAGAACTGGCAGGCCACCCAGGGCCTGCGGGAGAAGTACTGGGTCGCCGACCGGGCCGGCAACCGCTGGGGCGCGGTCATGGTCTGGGACGACGAGCGCCCCGAGAAGCTGCCCGAGAACCTGGCCGCCGATCTGATCGGCTACCCGGTCACGCACCGGGACCGGTTCGAGGTGCAGGCCGCCGTGCGGGGGTCGGGCACCCTCCGCACCGGGAACTCCACCCACCGGTACGTCGTCGTCGACGCCTTCGCCACCGAGCCGCTGCGCGGCAATCCGGTCGCGGTCTTCTTCGACGCGGCGGACCTGACGGCCACGCAGATGCAGCGCGTCGCCAAGGAGATGAACCTGTCCGAGGTGACGTTCCTGCTGCCACCCACCGGCGACGCGGACGTGCGCGTCAGGATCTTCACACCCGTGAACGAGCTCCCGTTCGCCGGGCATCCGCTCCTGGGCACCTCCGTGGCGGTCGCACTGGACCGCCGTACGGACCGGCTGCGCTTCGAGACGGCGATGGGCGTCGTTCCCTTCGACATCGACCGCACGCCCGCGGCCCGTTACGGCGAGGGCGTGGCGTACGCCTCCATGGAACAGCCGATTCCGGTCTGGGAGCCCTACGAGCACGCCGACGCGCTGCTGGAGGCGCTCGGCATCACGTCCTCCACCCTGCCGGTGGAGATCTACCGCAACGGCCCCCGGCACGTCTTCGTCGGATTGCCGGACGCCGAAGCGCTGGCCGCGCTGCACCCTGATCACCGGGCGCTCGCCGCCTTCCCCGACATGGCCGCCAACTGCTTCGCCCCGGACGGCGAGCGGTGGCAGACGCGGATGTTCTCGCCCGCCTACGGCGTCGTCGAGGACGCGGCCACGGGTTCCGCCGCGGGTCCCCTGGCCATCCACCTCGCGCGGCACGGGCTCGTGGAGTACGGGAAGACCGTGGAGATCCACCAGGGCGTCCAACTCGGCCGGTGCTCGGTCATGTTCGCGGAGGCCACCGTTACGGACAGCGGCGAGATCGACCTCGTACGGGTGAGCGGCCACGGCACGATCGCCGCCGAAGGCACCATCCACGTCTGACGGGAGTCACATGAGCAGCATCCTCGAAAGCCTGACCGGAAAGGTCGGTCGCTCCTTCCCCGAATACGACGCGCCGCCACCGGAGCCCATGCCGCTGGCCCAGCAGTGGACGGCGGCGGCCGTCGAGAGCGGCGTGCGCGAACCCATGGCACTGTCCCTGGCCACGGCCGACAGCGGCGGCCGCATCTCCAACCGCGTCGTCCAGGTCGTCGAGGTGTCCGGCGACGGCCTGCTGTTCACCACGCACAGCACCAGCCGCAAGGGCCGCGAGATCGCCGAGACCGGATGGGCCTCCGGCCTGTTCTACTGGCGGGAGACGGCTCAGCAGCTGTGCGTGTCCGGCCCGGTCGTGCAGCTCGACGACGCGGAGAACGACCGGTTGTGGGCCGCCCGGGAACCGGGTCTGCATTCGATGACGACGGCGTCCTGGCAGAGCGAGCCGCTCGACGACCCCCAGCGGCTGCTGGACGAAGCGGACGGCCACGCGTCCGCGGGCGCTCCGCTGCCCCGGCCGCAGCGGTTCGCCGGATACCGCCTCACCCCGCACGACGTCGAGTTCTGGTCCGCCGCCAAGACCCGGCTGCACCGGCGGTTGCGTTACGAGAAGCAGGCCACCGGATGGCATGTCCTCAAGCTCCAGCCGTAACTCCAGCCGTAACCCCAGCCGTGACCGTCGCCTCTCCTGCGACCACACGAGCCGAAAGGCCGACATGACCACGAAACCGACCCACCTAGACTCGATCGTCATAGGCGCCGGAATAGCCGGTATCTACATGCTGCACAAGCTGCGCAACGAACTCGGTCTCACCGTGCGGGCTTTCGACAGGGGCGCCGGAATCGGTGGCACCTGGTACTGGAACCGATATCCGGGGGCGGCCGCGGATGTCGACAGCATCGTGTACCGCTACTCCTTCGACCGCGAGCTGTCGCGGGAGTGGAACTGGAAGACCCGCTACGCGACGCAGCCCGAGATCCTCGCCTATCTGGAGCACGTCGTCGACCGGTACGACCTGCGCCAGGACATCCAGCTCAGCACCACGGTCGAGTCGCTGACGTTCGACGAGGCGGATGGTCTGTGGACCGTGCGGACCGACCAGGGCGAGGAGTTCACCGCCCGCTACGTCGTCGGTGCGCTCGGACCGCTGTCGACCGTGAACTTCCCCGACATCGAGGGGCGGGACAGCTTCGCGGGCCCGCAGGCGCATACGGGCGCCTGGCCGGCGGACCTCGACATCACGGGCAAGCGTGTCGGGATCATCGGAACCGGGTCGACCGGTACCCAGTTCGTCTGTGCCGCCGCCAAGACGGCGGAGCACCTCACGGTCTTCCAGCGTTCCCCGCAGTACGTCGTCCCGGCCGGCGACGGGCCGCTCAGTGACGAGTTCCTGGACGACTACCGCGAGAACCAGGAGCCCTTCTGGGAGCAGGTCTTCAGCTCCCGCGTCGCCTGCGGTTTCCAGGAGAGTGAGATCGCTGCGATGAGCGTCTCCCCTGCCGAGCGCGAGCGCGTCTTCCAGGAAAGCTGGGACGCGGGCAACGGGTTCCGCTTCATGTTCGGCACGTTCTCCGACATCGCCTTCGACCCGGCGGCCAACGAGGCCGCCACCTCATTCATCAAGGCGAAGATCAAGGACATCGTGCGCGACCCGGAAACCGCGCGCAAGCTCATGCCCACCGACTTCTACGCCAAGCGGCCGATCTGCAACTCCGGGTACTACGAGACCTACAACCGCGATAATGTCACGCTGGTCTCGACCAAGGAAAATCCCATAGTCCGCGTCACACCGGCCGGCGTGATGACCGAGGACGGCACCGAGCACGAGCTGGATGTGCTGGTGTTCGCGACGGGTTATGAGGCCATGGAGGGGAGCTACAACCGGATCGAGATCCGGGGCCGTGGCGGAGTGACGCTCAAGGAGCACTGGGGCGAAGCCCCGAGCAGCTACCTCGGCGTCGCCACGACCGGATTCCCGAACCTCTTCACGGTTTTCGGCCCCAACAGTGTGTTCTCCAACCTGCCGCCCGCCCTCGAAACGCAGGTCGAGTGGATCGCGGAGATGATCGGCGCGACCCGCCAGCGCGGGATCACCCGTATCGAGGCCACCGCCGCAGCCGAGGCGGATTGGACCGCCATGTGCCGGGAGATGGCGGAACACAGCCTGTTCGCGCAGACCGATTCATGGATCTTCGGCTCGAACATCGCCGGTAAGAAGAGGCGCACCCTCTTCTACTTCGGCGGCATCGCCGCGTACCGGGAGAGGCTGCGTGAGATCGTCGCCGCCGACTACGACGGTTTCACTCTCGACGGCGAGCCTTCGCTGACCCCGGTGTAACCGGACGATCCCCGGACGCCGCGGCCGACCGCTGATCCCTCGCCGTCGGCCGCGGCGCTCGCGGTGCTTCCCGATGAGGAGACGGACCCGTTCGGCGTGCGCCCTCAAGCGTACGCACGCGATCGTAGGCCCGGCCTCGCGCACTCATGCGCCAGGTCTTGCCCAGCCGTGCGCCCGGTCTTGCCCACCCACGCGCCACCGGAATGACTGCCCGATACCCCGGAGCTTCGTCGTCCCGCATTCCCGGCGTAAGGCTTCTTTTCCCTGCCGGTCAGCTGCTTCCCACCGCCCCCGAATTCCCACCCGGCGCGTGCACTTCGGTGAGTCAATGGATGTGTGGTCCGGAAAATAAGGCGGTTGCTAGCTTCTGCGGCATGACTGAAACCGTGATTCGCGAAGCTGACGGCCTTGCCACCCTGATCAACGTCTTCGAAACCGAACCGGAGAAGCAGGAGGAACTCATCAATGTCCTCAACGAGGGCACGGAAAAGGTCATCCGGCACCGCCCCGGATTCGTGTCGGTGACGATTCACGCCAGCAAGGACGGAACCAAGGTCGTCAACTACGCGCAGTGGCGCAGCCCGGCGGACATCCAGGCCACCCTTGCCGATCCCGCCGCGCAGGAATACGGGAAGAAGGCAGCCGCCCTCGGAAAGCCCGCGCCGGGCGTGTACTCGGTGGTCTCGGTTGTCACCGGCTCCTGACTTCCCATCGCTCATCCGTACAGAAAGGCGACAGCCGTCATGACCGAGGTAGCTTCCGCCGGCATCGTCATCGCCGGGGCCGGGATCGGAGGGCTGACGGCCGCGCTGGCCCTCCACGCCCGAGGACTGCGCGTGACCCTGCTGGAGGAGGCGCCCGACATCCGGCCGCTCGGTGTCGGAATCAACATCCAGCCCGCGGCGATCGCGGAGCTGACCGCCCTCGGTCTGGGGGAGGAGCTGGCGGCCACGGGCATCGCCACCCGCGAGCACCGCTACCTGGACCACAAGGGCGCCACCTTGTGGTCAGAGCCGCGAGGCATCGCCGCGGGCCACGAGGCTCCGCAGTACTCGATTCAGCGCGGCGAACTGCAGATGACACTCCTCGACGCGGTGCGCTCCCGCCTCGGCCCTGACGCGATACGCACGGGGACCCCGGCGCGCGGGTTCGAGCAGGCCGGAGACGGGGTGCGGGTGCGCGTGGGTACGCCGTCCGGCGGCGAGTCGATCCTCGAAGCCGACGCGCTGATCGGTGCGGACGGGGTGCACTCGGCCATCCGGGCGCAGCTGCATCCCGACGGGCCGCCGCTGCGTCCGACTCCGGTACGGATGTGGCGCGGCCTCACCGAGGTGCCCGGGTTCATCGACGGGAAGACGATGATCATCGCGTCCGACGACCGGGCCAACCGGATCGTGGCGTACCCGTGTTCGCGGCAGCACGCCGAGCGCGGCACCGCGTTGCTCAACTGGGTGGCCCTGGCCGCGGACCCGGACTGGCACGGCGACGTGCCGCTCGGCCCGGGCACGTTCGAGGACCTCCTGCCGCACTTCGCGCACTGGGACTTCGGCTGGTTCGACATCCGCTCGACCCTGGCGGCGAGCCCGCAGATCATGCACCACGTGATGGCGGACCGCGACCCGCTGTCCTCCTGGGGCGAGAACCGGGTCACGCTTCTCGGTGACGCGGCACACCCGATGTACCCGATAGGGGCCAACGGCGGCACACAGGCCATCCTCGACGGCGTCACCCTGGCGGCGGAACTCGCCGACGGCGGCGACGTCGCGGCCGCGCTCTCCCGATACGAGAGCGTCCGCCTCCCGGCCACCAGCGCGATCGTGCGCGCCAACCGCACCATGGACCGCTCCGAACGAGCCGTGGCCGGAGGCCCCGGCGGTGATGTGGCGGGCAAGCTGGAGACCATCACACGTGGCTACCGCGCGGTCGTCGAAGGCTCACAGACGTCGACCACCCGTCCCTGACAGAGCGCAGCGGGCTCCCCTCCTGTGGCCCGGGCCCCCGGCCCCCGGCCCCGCAGATCCCGCTGCGCCGCACAACGAAGAGAACGAAAGGCAACCCCTTGTCAACCACCGATACTTCAGCCCGCGCCAGGTTGACTAAGATCCTCACAGATACCAGCGCTGATGACCCCGTCAGGCCACCACTGGGAACCAGCGTCAAGTACTACTTCTTCATCCGCCGACCCGAGTTCCTGCCGGGCCACATCCTCATCGGTCTCGCGCCGTTGATGCTGGGCGCGACGAGCCGGGACGAGTTGCTGTCGCTGAACGCGTTGGTGGCCCTGCTGTTCGCGATCGTCAACATGCAGCTCGCGGACCAGATCAACGCCCTGGCCGACCGGGAGGAGGACGCGGCGAACAAATCCCGGTTGTCCACGGCCGTCTACGGTCTCGGGGTCCCGCGTGTCGTCACCGACATCATCCTCACCAGTGTCCTCTACTTCGGCATGGCCGTCTTCCTGGCCATCCGGACCGGACACTGGGACCTGTTGCTGATCGTGCTGGCAGGCTGGGTCGTGGGCGCCCAGTACTCGCTTCCTCCGTGGCACCTCAAGAGCGCTGGTGTCGGCCAGCTGTTCGGTCTGTATCTGTGGGTGTTCATTCCTCAGCTGTTCGTGCTGCGTTCCTACGAGAACGACCTGGAGTGGACCAACGTCGTCGCCACGGCGGCCCTGACCGTCGTGCTGGTCGCCCTGTTCACCACGAACCAGGTCGAGGACTACTTCGACGACGAGGAGTTCGGCGTCCGGACCTATGTCCGCGCGCTCGGCATCTCCCGGACTCTGAGCGTGCAGTCCGTGATCCTCTGCGTCGGTTCCCTGCTGATCGTCGGCTCGGTGTACCACAACTCGGGCTTCAACTGGGCGATGATCTTCTTCATCGCCGCCTGGCTGGTGTGCCAGACGTTCATGTTCGCCATCGCCAGGGACGTACGAGCCCCGATCGAAAGCGCGGTCACCAAGGTGCGTAAGAAGTCGCTCGTCGGCCCGTACCTCAGCATGCTGATGAGCAGCATGACGGTGCTGGTGGGGCTCGCGGTCCTCATCGACCGATAAGCGGATGTGACCGTATCGGCTGGACCGGTGCTGGTGATGACCGGCCCGGTTCAGCCGCCCCGGCGGTGCCGCGCGCCCACGCGGCACGCGAACCGCTGCCCGCGCCGCCCTGACAGGGGCACGGCGGGACGGTCGCACGGGGGTGCGGGCGTCTCAGTGGCCGCGCTCGGCGCGAGCCCATCGTGAAATCCGACTCATGAAATCCGACGCGGGAAACAACTAGGGGGTTGAGTGCGTTGACTTCGCCGACCTCGGCACAGGGGCTGCCGGGCGACCGCGGCACACGCCGCACCGGAACCGGGCGCGCCCACGGCAAGGTCATCTTGATCGGGGAACACGCGGCCGTCTACGGCGCTCCGGCACTCGCCGTTCCGGTTCCGCGATTGCCGGTGACGGCGAGCGTCGCGCAACTCCCGTACGCCACCGGCGGTCTCGGCGAGGTCTCCTTCACGGTGACCGGCTCCGTGTCCGGCCCGGTGGCGATGCGGGCGACCGACGGCCTCCAGCGTCTCGTGGAGGAGTTCAAGAAGTCCACGGGAGTCACTGACGACGCCCACATCGAGGTGGTCGTCGACTGCGCCATCCCGCTGGGGCGTGGTCTCGGCTCCAGCGCGGCGTCCGCGAGGGCGATCGTCCTGGGCTTGGCCGATCTCTTCGATCGCGAGCTCGACGACAGGGCGGTCTTCGATCTCGTGCAGATCGCGGAGAACGTGGCACACGGGCGGGCGAGCGGCGTGGACGCACTCGCCACGGGCGCCCCGGCTCCCATCTTCTTCTCCGCCGGGGCGGCCCAGGAAGCGCGCGTCGGCTTCGACGGCTGCTTCGTCATCGCGGACAGCGGCGCGGCGGGCGGGACCAAGGAGGCGGTGGAACTGCTGCGGTCCGCGTTCGTACGCGAACCCGGCGCGCGGGAGGAGTTCGTGCGCCGCGCGTCGGAGCTGATCGGGTCGGCTGTGCGCGATCTCGCCGCGGGCCGGGCGGGTGACCTCGGCAGTCGGCTCACCGACTACCACGAACTCCTCAGCGGAGCGGGCCTGAGCACGGAACGGATCGACGCCCTGGTCGACGCGGCGCTCACGGCCGGCGGCCTCGGTGCCAAGATCAGCGGCGGCGGGCTGGGCGGCTGCATGATCGCGCTGGCGGGCGAAGCGGCCCAGGCGCGGGAGATCGCGGCCCGGCTGCACGACGCGGGCGCGGTGCGGACCTGGATCGCGCCACTGACGAGGAGCACCGACCATGCGAGCTGACGATTCCCCGACGCGCCCGTCCTCCCCGCGTACGCCGGTCCTCGCGGATGGCGCGACGGCTGTCGCCCATCCGAACATCGCGCTGATCAAGTACTGGGGGAAGCGCGACGAGCGCCTGGTCATCCCGTGGACGAGCAGCCTGTCGATGACCCTGGACGTCTTCCCGACGACCACCAGCGTCCGGCTCGCCCCCGAGGCCGGGACGGACAGCGTGGCGCTGGGCGGCGCGCCCGCGACGGGCGAGGCCCTGCGGCGCGTCATCACGTTCCTCGACCTGGTCCGGGGCATGGCCGGGCGTGCCGACCGGGCGGTGGTCGACACCCGCAACACGGCCCCCACCGGGGCGGGTGTCGCCTCGTCGGCGAGCGGGTTCGCCGCCCTGGCCGTCGCCGCCGCGGCCGCGTACGGTCTCCGTCTCGACGCCACCGCGCTCTCGCGTCTGGCACGGCGCGGCTCGGGGTCGGCCTCCCGGTCGGTCTTCGGTGGCTTCGCGCTCTGGCACGCGGGCCGGGAACCGGACGCCGACCTCAGCTCGTACGCGGAGCCCGTGCCCGCCGGGGATCTCGACCCCGCCCTGGTGATCGCGCTGGTCGACGCCGGTCCCAAGGCGGTGTCCAGCCGCGCGGCCATGCGGCGGACCGTCGAGACCTCGCCGCTCTACAGAGCCTGGGCGGATTCGAGCGAAACCGACCTGGCCGACATGCGGGTCGCGCTGGGCCGGGGCGACCTCGACGCGGTGGGGGAGATCGCCGAACGCAACGCGCTGGGCATGCACGCGACCATGCTGGCCGCGCGCCCCGCGGTGCGCTACCTGTCACCGGCCACCGTGTCGGTACTCGACGGTGTGCTCCAGCTGCGGCAGGACGGCGTGTCCGCGTACGTCACCATGGACGCGGGTCCGAACGTCAAGGTGCTCTGCCACCGTGCGGACGCGGACCTGGTGGCCGAGGCGGTGCGGGCCGTCATGCCGCGCGGCTCGGTGGTCATCGCCGGGCCCGGGCCGGGCGCCCGCTTGCTCACCGAGGCCCGGTAATGCCTTCGCAGCGAGCGGTGACGCGGCACGCGCCGGGCAAACTGTTCATCGCCGGTGAGTACGCCGTGATCGAGCCAGGAACCCCCGCGATCCTCATGGCCGTCGACCGGCACATCGGCGTCACCGTGTCCGAGCCCCACGGCGCCGACGTCGTGATCGTCTCCGATCTCCTGCCGGGGGAAGCGCGGTTCCGGCGGCACGGGGGCGGACTCACCTGGTGCGGCGCGGACGACGGCGAGAGCGCACGCGGCGGCCTGGCCCACATCCTGTCGGTCATCGAGGTGATGGACGGGCTGCTGGCGGAGCGCGGGCTGCCCGCACCCGGGATACACCTCTCGGTCAGCAGCCGACTCCACGACGGCGGAACGAAGTTCGGCCTCGGATCGAGTGGCGCCGTCACGGTGGCGACGGTCGCCGCCCTGGCGGCGTACTACGGCATGGAACTCTCGCTGCATGCCCGGTTCCGGCTCGCACTGCTCGCTACGGCGCGCATCGGAACCAGCTCCTCCGGTGGTGATCTCGCCGCCAGCACGTGGGGCGGCTGGATCGCCTACCGCGCGCCGGACCGGGCCGCCGTCGTCGCCATGGCGCAGCGCCAGGGCATCGAGGAGACGACGCGCGCGCCGTGGCCTGACATGGAGGTGCGGCGGCTCCCGCCGCCCGCCGGACTGACGACGGAGATCGGCTGGACCGGAACACCCGCTTCCACCGCCTCGCTCGTGTCGGGCCTCAACGCGCGGCAGTGGCGCGGGAGCGCGGCGCACCAGCGCTTCGTCGAGCGCACCACCGACTGCGTGCGCGCGTCGATCCGCGCTCTTGAGCACGGGGACCGCCACGAACTGCTGCACCAGATCCGAGCCGCCCGTCACACGCTCGCCGACCTCGACGACGACGTGCGGCTGGGTGTCTTCACCAGCAGGCTGACCGCGCTCTGCGAGGCCGCCGAGGCACTGGGAGGCGCGGCGAAGCCGTCCGGGGCGGGAGGCGGTGACTGCGGTATCGCCCTGCTGCCCGCCGAAGCGGAGCCGGAGATACGGCAGTTGCGGACCCGATGGGCCGCCGCAGGGGTGAGGCATCTGCCGATGCGATTCGCCGAGGAAAGAACAATGGAGAGGAATGTCGCGCAATGATCGCTGAACGCAAGGACGACCACGTTCGGCTCACCGTCGAACAGCAGCGCCGGCACAGCGGGCAGAACGAGTTCGACGACGTCACGTTCGTTCATCACGCCCTGGCCGGCATCGACCGGTCCGATGTGTCCCTGGGCACCCGCTTCGCCGGCATCGACTGGCAGGCCCCCCTCTACATCAACGCGATGACCGGCGGCAGCGTCAACACCGGCGTCATCAACCGGGACCTCGCCATCGCCGCGCGGGAGACCGGCGTGGCGATCGCCTCGGGCTCCATGAGCGCCTATTTCAAGGACGAGTCGTCAGCGGGAACGTTCAGCGTGCTGCGCCGTGAGAACCCGGACGGCTTCGTCATGGCGAACATCAACGCGACGGCGTCCGTCGACAACGCGCGGCGGGCCGTCGACCTGCTGGAGGCCAACGCCCTCCAGATCCACCTGAACGTCATCCAGGAGACGGCGATGCCGGAGGGCGACCGCTCGTTCTCGTCCTGGGCGCCGCAGATCGAGAAGATCGTGGCCGGTGCCGAGGTCCCGGTGATCGTCAAGGAGGTCGGCTTCGGCCTGAGCCGCGAGACCGTCATGGTGTTGCGGGAACTGGGCGTGCGCGTCGCGGACGTCGGCGGTCGCGGCGGCACGAACTTCGCCCGCGTGGAGAACGACCGCCGCGAGGTGGCCGACTACGCGTACCTCAACGACTGGGGGCAGTCCACTCCGGCCTGCCTGCTGGACGCGCGGGGTGCCGGAATCCCGGTGCTCGCCTCCGGCGGTGTCCGTCATCCGCTCGACGTCGTCCGCTCCCTGGCGCTCGGCGCGTGCGCCGTCGGCGCGTCCGGTGGCTTCCTCCGCACCCTGCTCGACGGCGGTGTCGAGGCGCTGACCACCCAGATCTCCACGTGGCTCGACCACGTGGCGGCACTGATGACCGCACTCGGGGCCCGGACCCCGGCTGACCTGGCCCACTGCGACGTACTGATCCAGGGCGATCTGCGCGCGTTCTGCGCCGAGCGGGGAATCGAGACCCGGCCGCTGAGCACACGCTCGCCTTCCCTCCACACCCCCGACCCGACGACGGGAAGCACACGATGAGCGACAGCAAGGAAACCGCCGGGGTCCCGATGAGGTGGGTGGGGCCGATGAGGATCTCGGGGAACGTCGCGACCACCGAGACCGAAGTCCCGCTGGCCACCTACGAATCGCCGCTGTGGCCCTCCGTCGGCCGTGGCGCCAAGATCTCCATGCTGACCGAGCGCGGAATCGTCGCCACCCTCGTCGACGACCGGATGACGCGTTCGGTGCTCGTCGAGGCCGAGGACGCCCAGACCGCGTACGCGGCCGTACAGCACCTCGACATGCGCTTCGACGATCTGTGCAAAGTGGTACGCGGCTGCAGCAGGTTCGCCGAACTCGTCGCCGTCCGGCACGAGATCGCGGCCAACCTGCTGTTCATCCGGTTCGAGTTCACCACCGGCGACGCGTCCGGGCACAACATGGCCACGCTCGCGGCCGACGCGCTGCTGGCCCACATCCTGCAGACCGTTCCTGGACTCTCCTACGGGTCGATCTCGGGGAACTACTGCACCGACAAGAAGGCGACCGCGATCAACGGCATCCTCGGTCGCGGCAAGAACGTCGTCACGGAACTGCTCGTCCCGCGCACCGTGGTCGAGGACAGGCTGCACACGACGGCCGCCCGGATAGCCACCCTGAACGTGCGCAAGAACCTGGTCGGAACGCTGCTCGCCGGGGGGATACGCTCGGCGAACGCGCACTTCGCGAACATGCTGCTCGGCTTCTACCTGGCGACAGGCCAGGACGCGGCCAACATCGTCGAAGGCTCCCAGGGAGTGACGATGGCCGAAGACCGCGACGGGGACCTCTACTTCTCCTGCACGCTGCCGAACCTGATCGTGGGCACCGTCGGCAACGGCAAGGGCCTCGGCTTCGTCGAGGAGAACCTGACGCGGCTCGGCTGCCGGGACGAGCGCGAGCCGGGGGAGAACGCCCGGCGGCTCGCCGTCATCTGTGCCGCCACGGTGCTCTGCGGTGAGCTGTCCCTGATGGCGGCGCAGACCAACCCGGGCGAACTCATGCGCGCCCACCTCCACCTGGAACGCGAGACCACCCCACGGGTCGCCTAGAACCACCCGTTCCATCCAGTCCACCACCGCCCGCGACGCCGTGCCGTACACCGCTGCCCGGGACGCCGTGCCGGGCGCCGCCGCACCGCGTCGCCGCGCCCCGGGCCGGTCGTCCGGCCGCCCGACGTGGACGGCGCTCCGAGGAGCCGGACGACCGGCGTCCCCGGCTACGGCCCCGGCAGCGCCGCCGGGCTCTTCACCGGGAACAGCGCCCCCGGTGACCGCGCCCACCCGCGGGTCGCGGCGCACCGCGAAGCGATCGAGCGCCGACGGCCGGTCGGCCACGCCGGGTACGGGGAACCGCGCCAGTGGTCCTTCCCCGCTGACGGAGGGGAGCGTTCCGTGCCGCGGGGGACCGGCGGACCGTACCGGCTGGTCGCACTGGCCGGTCATGCCGGTCACGCCGGTCACCGGCGCGGCCGCGAGCCGCGCCGGTGCCGCACCCCGTACGGGCGGTGCGGCGCACGGCTCGTACGGGGTGCGTCCACGCGAGGGCGAGCCGTTCGTCGTGACGCGCTGCCGGGCGCCCGGCTGTGCGGGGCCGCGCGGCGTCGAAGTGGCCTCGCTCTTCACGATCGTACGCAGGCGGTCGGTCATCGCCCGGACTCGCCGGTGCAGTTCGGCAGGGTTGAGGCACTCGTAGGTGTCGGCGAGGATCGCCTTGTCCTCCGGGGTCACGCGGCTGTGGCGTGCGGTGCGGCGACAGGGAGTGGCCGTCTCGTACTCCTTCCGGCGCCGGTCCTCGCGCTCGCCGCCGGGAAGCGCGTGCTGCTGCGGGTAGAAGTAGTTCGTGAGCCGTGACAACGCGGCCCAGATCTCGTTGAGGAGCGACAGCTCAGCGGACGTGTCGTAACGGTTCCCGCCCGTGATGGCGTGGAGCATGCTCCAGTTCTTCTGGCCGACGTGATGACTGCCGCGACCGCCGGGGCGCGCGTGGGTGAACGTCACCCTGCGCTGTCGGCACCAGCGCAGCAGGACCTCGTCGGTCTCCGCGCCGTGGCTTCCGCAGTCGAGCCCGAGCATCGGGAAGGGAAGGTTCCCGGCGATCTCGTTCAGCGCCAAGGGGAGCTGGCCGATGTCCCGGACCGTGCGGTTCTCGGTCCAGCCGGTGGCGATGTCGGTGGCGGCGACCGTCCGCGCGCAGTCACCGGTCGCCGCATCGCCGTCGTGGCGTACGACCGCGATCTGGAAGAACCCGGGGCGGCTGTGGTCCCACTCCGCCCACGTGGCGAGCGGGAGTTCGCCGCGCAGCCGGGAACCGGGCCTCAGGCGGGGCGCCGTGCCGGGCTGCTGCCGGTGCGGTCCCAGGCGGCGGTCGATCGTCGCCGCCGACATCCCCGTCAGCAGCTCCGCGCTCCGGTCGTCGATGGTCAGCTCGTTGTGGCGGCGCAGCACCGGCACCAACTCCGCGAGCACGGGCGCCAGTCGCTTGCCCGTCGGCCGGTCGAGGATGGTCCAGCACAGCGCCAGCGCGGCGACGACTTCCGCGTCGTACTTGGCGTACCCGCCGTACGCGGGCCTGGCGGGCTTCGGGCGTGCGGCCTTCACCAGCGCCTTACGGGCGTGGCTGCGGTGCCAACCGGTCGCCGCGCACACCTCGTCGAGGACGCGTGTCTTCTCCTGCTTGCCAGCCTGGGCGTAACGGGTGGCGTACGCGCTGGTCAGCGCCCTGCGCTCGGCGAGCGTCGCGGCACGCTCGGCGCGTGGGCCCGCCGTCGGGACGGCCGGGGTCCCGGCGGCCCGCTCCGGGGGAGCCGCGCGGTGCTCTCGCGCCGAACGCGGGCGCACAGACGCCGCTGCCCACCCTTGCGGAGGCGAAGCCGCCGGGTGGTCGCACACGAGGTTCCCCGTTCCGCTCCGCACCATGGCCTTCCCTGATCTCGTCACTGTTCCCCCGAAGACTTCGGCCTCTTGGCGAGACCCTTCGCCTGTTCGTCGGATGAGCGAGGCCCGGAATCGACAACCGCCGCGAGATCACCAGTCGATTGTCCGCATTGCCGGTAAAAGCGAGGAGTGTTCGGGGTGGTTGACGCACCGAAACTGCCTCTGCGGGCGGCCGCGCCCCACGGTTGGCTCGTGCTCAGGGCGGTGGCGCCGCATCTCACGCGCGCCTTTTGTGTGCGGCGACGCAGCAATAGCGACGGGCTCGACAGCCCACTACTCTAGGTGCGATTGATATAACAGTCAGCAAGCAGGGGACACACGGTAAGGGATACGGAAATTGTTGACCCGTTTTGCTCATCTTGCGGTCAACCGGCCAAAAGCGGTCCTCGTCAGCGCGCTTCTCTTCGTGATTGCGTGCGGCGTGCTCGGCGCATCGGTGATGGACCATCTCAAAGCTGGTGGATATACCGCGCCGGATGCCGAATCAACCCGCGCTACGAAGATTGTCGACGAACACTTCAGCGGTGCTCAGCCGAATCTCATCATCGCGATCACCACGAATGACGGCGTTGACAGCAAGGCGGCACGGGAAGCCGGCGCGGACGTCACGGACTGGCTGAAGTCGCACAGCGATGTCGAGAACCTGCGGTCCTACTGGACCGCCGGACCGGAACTCGGTTCGGCGCTGCGCAGCAAGGACGGCGCCAGCGGTCTGGTCACGGCCCGGATCGACGTGGGGGAGACCGATCTCCCCAAGGTCGGCCAGGAGATCAAGGACGACGTTCCCCGGCCGGACGGCGTGAAGGTCCGCGTCGGCGGTTACGGCACGTTGATGGCCGAACTCAACAGCCAGGTGAGCCGGGACGCCGCCATCGGCGAGGCCGTGGCCTTCCCCATCTCGCTCATCGTGCTGATGGTGGTCTTCGGCAGCCTCATCGCGGCGGGTCTGCCGCTGGTCATCGGCGCGGTCTCCATCATGGCGACACTGGCGATCCTGCGCCTGGTGACACTGTTCGCCGATGTGTCGATCTACGCCCTCAACATGACGACCGTGCTCGGACTCGCGCTGGGAATCGACTACAGCCTGCTGCTGGTCAGCAGGTACCGCGAAGAGCTCCGCGACGGGCTCGACGTGAAGGACGCCGTAGTGCGCTCGGTCCAGACGGCCGGACGCACCGTGGTGTTCTCGGCGCTGACCGTCGCCCTCGCGCTGGCCGCGCTGATCGTCTTCCCGATGTTCTTCCTCAGGTCGTTCGCCTACGTGGGGGTCGCCGTCGTGCTGGCCGCCGCGCTCGCGGCGGTCCTGGTGCTCCCCGCGATGCTGACCCTGCTCGGCAAGCGCGTCGACAAGCTCGACATCCGTATCCCACTGCGCCGTTGGTTCCGGATGGGCCCCCCGCGGGTGGTCGCACCGGAGCACAGCGGCTGGTACCGCATGGTGGTCGCCGTCACTCGCCGCGCCGTACCGATCGCGATCGTGACCACCGTCGTCCTGGTCTCCGTCGGACTGCCGTTCCTGTCGTCGAAGTGGGGTCACCCCGACGACCGCGTGATCACCGCCTCCGCGTCGGAGAGCCGCCAGGTGGGCGACCTGGTGCGCGAGAAGTTCGAGCAGGACGTGGCCGCCTCGTCGACGGTCGTGCTGCCCGGCTTCAAGGGTGACAGCGAGGACATCGCCACGTACGCGAGCAAGCTGTCCCAGGTCGACGGCGTGTCCAACGTGGCAAGCGCGGCCGGCACGTTCGTCGACGGGGCGCGGGTCGGACCCGCGGACGACGGACTGGTCAACGACGCGGGCGCGATGGTGCGCGTGGGCACCGCGCTCGACCCGTACTCCGACAAGGCCGAGCGGATGCTGGAAAGGCTGCGCGACGTGGAAGGCTCCGGCGACGCTCTGTTCGCGGGGGCCATCGCGGAGAAGCAGGACGTGCTCGAAGCGCTCTCGGAACCGATGCCGTACGCCATCGCGCTGATCGCGCTCACCATGTTCGTGCTGCTGTTCCTCTTCACCGGCAGCGTGGTGCTGCCGATCAAGGCACTGCTCATGAACACGCTGTCGCTCGGCGCGGCGTTCGGCATGACGGTGTGGGTGTTCCAGGAAGGACATCTCTCCGGTCTCCTGGACTTCACCGCGACCGGATACCTCGTGGCGAACATTCCGGTACTGATGTTCTGCCTCGCCTTCGGTCTGTCCATGGACTACGAGGTGTTCCTGCTGTCCCGCATCCGTGAGGAATGGCTCGCCTCGGACCGCACCGCCGAGGCCAACACCCACGCTGTGGCGATGGGAGTCGCCCGCACGGGCCGCATCGTCACGGCGGCAGCCCTGATCATGGCCATCGTGCTGACCGGTATGGGCATCTCGAAGGTGTCGTTCATGCAGCTCTTCGGCCTGGGCCTCGCCCTGACCGTGCTCGTGGACGCCGTCATCGTCCGGTGTCTGCTGGTCCCGGCGATGATGCGGCTGATGGGCAGGTTCAACTGGTGGGCACCCGCCCCTCTGCGGCGGCTGCACGAGCGCATCGGTCTCACCGAGGAGGCACCCCCGGCCCCCAAGGCGCCCGCACCCGAGCCGGTCCAGGTCGGCAAGGGCCAGACCGAGAGCAGCATCTCACCCTGAGGCAAGCGGCGTTCCGCCGCGGCCGCGCCCGCCGACCGGACCGCCGGGCCCCGAACCGCCTCTCCCAGGCGGTTCGGGGCCCGCCCGCGTTTCCGCGCGCAGCCGTCGGCATGCCGTCTCACGGGCAGCCGGTTCCCGCCGGCGGTACGGTGTCGGTCCACGAGCACCGCGACTCCGGTGCCGGACGGGGCCAGTCCGGTACCGGTCTGGTCCCGTCGACAGCGGCGGGGCGGAAGTTGTAGCGTTCCCCGTGGCCCATGAATGATCTTGGAGGCCGGGGCGGGGCGAAGACCTCACATAACCGGCCCCCGCGGACGCCTCGACGTCATGAGCCGTGCAAAGCCGCCCTGTCAGTGGGGGGGGGTGGCGGGTTCCAGAAGGAGGGCATCGGGCGGTGGCGGAGTACCTAGTGCTCATCTATGAGGATGAGGGGCGGACTGCCGGGCTTGAGCCGGCGGCCGACGCCGCGCTCGTGGACCAGTTCCAGGAGTTCATAGCGCGCAACCAGACAACGGTGCGGCGTGGCCAGCGGCTGTACCCGGCCTCCACGGCCAGTTCGGTCCGCCGCGAACCCGACGGCGGTGTGCGCGTCACCGACGGCGCCTTCATCGAGTCCAAGGAGGTCGTCGCGGGCTACTTCCTGATCGAGGCGGAAGACCTGGACGCGGCGCTTGAGGTGGCCAAGCAGATCCCGGTGCCCCACGGCGGTGTCGAGGTACGCCCGGTCCGCGCCGCGCCTGACATCTGATCGCCGAAGCGCCGCACCCACCCGTCCCCGAGGCCACTCAGTCCTACGGCATGTCCCACCACCAGCGGATGGCGGGAAGGCCGACGCCTCGGTGCGGAGGTGCTGGCCCGGATCGCTTTCGCCCTCGCTGGCAGCGGCTGTTCCAGCCCGTGGGGATCAACTCCCTCTCTTCACACGTCCCCGGATGGCGAGTGCTGCGAGACCTGATAGCACCGGCTCGGAGAATCGCGATGCCATCTCGATATACGTACCGGCCGTGGTGAGGTCCTGGCCGCTGGAGCGGAACACAACCGAGTTCAACGTGACGTTGAGTGCCTTCTCGAACCGCTTACCTGTGAAGCGGTCGCCCGTGGGGTTCTTCGGGTCAGGCTTGCTCATGACGGTCATCCACTCGCCGTTGACCTTTTCCCTGGTGATCTCCTGCCTCGGAGACGTGTCGGGCAGGCCGTAGCCCATCATCAGGGCGATGGTGGCCGTCATGGTGAGGGCGAGCCAGCCCAGGGCTCTGGACGCGCGTAATCCGTAGCCGGACAGCAGCCAGTACGCTTGGAGGAGCCAGCGTTCGGCCTTACGCCAATTGTGGCTGTGGCGGCGCATTTCCATCTCGCCGTAGTAGAAATCCGCGGCACCCGGCTCGTCTTTGGCGTCCTCGCGCGCCTTGCGCAGTTGGCGGTAGGTGTCGGCCAGTGTTGCCGGACTGGGGATGGGTCCATCTGTACGCCATCCTCGCCACCGTGCTTCCTCCGCGATGATCCAGCGGTGTGTCCACCGCGGTCCGCCTGGCGGTGTCCCGAAAGTGCACGAACCTTCAACGTGCAACTGATCCAGGTGATGAGCGCCGGTGAAGGCGCAGGATGACAAGTCGACATCGAAGAGCACCAGCATGGAGGCGTCCACTCCGGAGACGGAGGCCACTGAGGGACGGCGACTCAAGACGTCCGGCAATGTGGGTATGCCTGCCTGAGCGACATGGTGATGCACCGAAGTTATCGTGCAGCGGTCGATAAGGACGGCATTCGTCAGGTCAACCACAGCCCTGCTGACCTTGATGGTCACGGGAGCTTCCAGGCGGGCCTCACGGAGATTGATCCTGTCCGCTGCCACCCGCGTAACGGTTGGCTTCGTTACAGTGGCGCCTTTCATGTCGAGTTTCTCGATCCCGTCAGCGAACATGAACCAGGGCCCTACACCGAATGACGCCTCGTCGAACCGGATACTTCCACGGAACGCACTGCCGTCGAAATTCACGGTTCCTTGGAACGTGCCTTTCCCGAACCACGCGCCAAGATGGAACTCGGCATTACAGAACTCTGCCGCATCATCGAATTCTGCGGCATCGAACCGGGCGTACTTTCTGAAGACGGCGCCTTCGAACCGGGCGGTCGACCGGAAGGAAACATCCTCGAAGCCGGTGTACCCACAGAACTCCGCCGCACTGAAGCCGGCGATCCCGCTGAACCGGGATCTGCCGAACCGGACGTCGGCGCCGAATTCTGCCCGATTGAAGCTGACGTGTTCACCGAAGGCGACGCTGGTGAAGGTGGTGTTTCCTTCGAACGTCACTCCGTCGAAGACGGCATCCGCCTGAAATGACGCGCCATCAAAGCGTGCGACTCCATGATGGAAGTGAGTCCGGCTGAAGTCGGCATCCCCGTTGAAGGTGACCCCGTCAAGCCTCGCGTCCCCGTTGAACTCGGCTGCGAGGAAGTCGGCTCTGCCCACGCTGGGACGTCCTGTGTCCTGGTCACGTACGGCCGTGAGCAGCAACTCCAGCAATGCGGCGTCAAGTGCCGTTCCCCGCATGTCGACATCCGCGCCAGGTGAAAGAGTCTCCAGGTATGCGTCGCGAGCCGGACCGTTGGCGTGTCTCAGGCATCTGCCGCTGCCGCTGATCCCCACTCCTCGGCAGCCGACCGGGTCGTCTTCGACGGCCCCGATCCCGCAGTGACGCCAGTCTGGCGGTGTCACATCCATGCTGCTGATCACAGCAGCTGCCGGGGTTGCTCGCGGGCGGTTTCTTCACATCGCTTCTCCTGGAGGGTCCGACGCCGCTCTCACCGCGGTGAGCGAGACAACGAGTTGCCGGGCCCCAAGCACCTTTCGCGGACCCGCACCCGGGGCCTGGTCGTGATCGTGCGTGGTCCGTCGATCGTCTTCGTGGGGAGGGGTGCGTGTGGTCAGGGGGTGGTGCGTTCGATGGCGAGGAGTGCGGCGTCGTCCTCCAGGTCTCCGCGGGCGTGGTGGAGCAGGTCGTTCCGCAGGCCGTCCACGAGGTCGTCGAGGGGTTGCGTGCTGCGTGCCTGGGCGTGGTCGGCAAGGTCGTAGAAGTGGCCGGCCCGGTCACGGGTTTCGATGAATCCGTCGGTGCAGAGCAGCATCCGGTCGCCCTCGTCGAAGGGAACGCACTGGATGACGGGGTCGGCGTCCACCAGGTGGGCCAGCCCGATGGGGGCGCCTGGTGGCTCGGGGAAGTGGGTCTTGACCTGGCCGGCGTGGATGGTCAGTGGTTCGGGGTGGCCGCAGTGCACGACCCGGGCCAGGGGTTCGGCCGGTGGGATTTCGACGAGCAGGGCGGTGGCGAAGCGCTCGGTGAACAGTTCTCCGTGCACCGTCTCGATCTGCCGGTTGGCGCTCTCCTCCAGGCGCTGGGCGACGGCGGTCAGTGATTTCTCCTGGTAGGCGGCTTCTCGGAAGGAGCCGAGCAGTGCGGCGGAGGCGCCCACGGCGGGCAGCCCTTTGCCTCGTACGTCTCCGATGAGGATGCGGGTTCCGTGGGGGGTGTGCAGTGCCTCGTAGAAGTCACCGCCGATCCTGGCCTCCGACTCGGCTGCCAGGTAGGTGCCGCGTAGTGCGAGGGAGTGGATCTGGTGGGGCAGGGGCCTGAGCAGAGCGCGCTGGGCGGCTTCTGCTACCGAGCGGACCTGTCGTAGTTCCTGTTCGCGGCGTTGGCGTACCGAGCACGCCAGGAGGCTGGCCAGCGAGATGACGATGGTCGTCAGGACGGACACGTCGGAGTCCGGCCGTCCCCACAGGCCCTGCTGGATCTGGAGGAGCACGGTGGCACCGAGGGAGGCGCTGGCGATGGCCGCGGTGACGCCTACCGCGTTGGTGGCCGCGGCCAGTACGGGCACGGCGGCCATGACCGGCAGTACGTGCAGCCGGTCTGGCGTGGTGAGGTCGGCGACCGCGACGGCGATGAGGAGGACGAGCGGTGGCACGACCGCTCGTGCCCGTTCGGCCGTGGTCCTACCGGTGCCGACGGGTGCGGGTTCGTGCATGGTCGTCTTCTTCCGTGGGGCTGGGGAGGGTGGTCCGGGTGGGGCCTGCTGTGCTGCTCAGACAGGCCAGAGCTTGTTCCAGGTGCGCTACCAGGCGGCGGTCGACGTCGGGGGCGGCCGGCCGCTCGACGCCGGCGGCGACGCGGTTCTCCAGGCGCCGGCAGGCCCGCTGCGCCGCCGGGAGTACGGGATGCGGGCGTCCGCCCCGGCACGCGTACACGCACAGCGCCGTGCTCCGCAGCAGGCGTGCGCAGGGGGCGCGCACCTGGTCGCTCGTCGTCTCGTACGGCTTGCCGGGGCCGGCCGCCGGTGGGGGAGCTTGGTCCAGCAGCGACCCGAGGGCCTGTGCCCGGTCCGCTACCTCGTCGAGGGCGGCGAGGACGGTGTGGTCCAGGTGCCACAGTGCCCGGCGGGCGGCCGGGCGCACGTTCCACCGCGTGCTCTCGTGTGCTTCCGCGAGGGCGCGGCGTGCGTGCGCGGCGGCTTCCTCCAGCGCGGTGCTCCACTGCGGCCCCAGGACGGCCTCTGGCCGCCGCCCTTCCCCTGCGGAGGTCGCGAGACCTTCCAGGACGCCCGCCAGCCGCGTCCGCAGGGCGTCCAGCGCCTGTTCGGCGGGGCGCAGCCGCAGCGGCGGAAGGAGCACGGCGTTGAAGGCGATGCCGACGGCGATGCCGACGGCGATCTCCAGCACGTGCGGTACGACTTGGTCGCCCAGGTGGTCGCGGCCGACGACGAAGGCGAAGAGGGCGGTGATCGGGACGTGGACGCCGTGGTGACCGAGCTGGTCGTGCTCCGCGGCCACCACGGACAGGAACACCACGACGCACAGGCCCAGCCAGGCCGGGTCTACGAGGACGGTGGCGGGGAGCCCGATCAGCACGCCGATCGCGCAGCCGACCGCGTACTGCGCCCCCGCCACGCAGGAGCGGAGCACCGTGGACTCGGCGATCAGCAGCGCGGCCAACGCCGCCGGATAGGGGCGCTGCTCGCCCAGTACCAGGCCGCACATCCCCCACGCCAGCCCGGCCGCCGCCGTGGCCCTCGCCGCGCGTCTGGTCGTATGCGCTGCGAGCCGGTCTCGTGAGATCGCGGGCACCGACCGGCACAGGTTCGCCGTGCGCCGCTTGATCAAGGTCATGTCCGTGTCTGTTGCCTCTCATGCTCCGCTCCCGAAGCGCTGGAGCAGCGCACGCGGAGGTTTACGGAGCGCCAGGACCATCTCGCCGGCCCGGCGCCGTCGTCCATGAGCCTGTCCGGGGCCTTCCCACACCGGACAGGCGTCACGGGTGTGTTCTCCGTGCCACCGGCGGGGAAAACGAGATTTCCGAAAGAGAGGTCTTTCGTCCCTCGGACAGGGGCGAAGGTCCCGGGCCGCCGCCGCGGGGACCCGCGTCCCGGTCCGGTGATGAGGGTCTCCGGCCGCCCTGGACGTTCTCCGGGACGGTGTGAGGCGGCTGTGACCGTCTCCTCGGAGCCGGTCGCTGACACGCCACGGTGCCTGCGGGTCCCTTCAGCGGGCACCCGGTTGATCTTGCAGGGAATCCGCGGATACGTGCATTCGTGTCCTGTGGTGTGCCCGAAGGTGGTTTGCGGGCGTTTTCCTTATCTCGCCTACAGCCTTATCCGGCACGTTCTCAGGCGGATGTGCCGGGCGGAGCAGGCGGCTGAGTCGCCCCACGTGGAGACGTGGAGATATTGGCGTGGTGCCGGCCGCCGGCTTCCCCTGCCGTCGACAGGGCGGTTCGCCGGGGTGTAACGACCGGCCTCCCTGGGAAGGCGATGACGTCCCGGGTGGTTCCGCCGCCTGCGGCGGGGGCTGTGCGTGCTGGCCGTCCGCCCGCGTGCCGTGTCGGCCGCCACGGGTGGCGGGTGAGGGCAGGGCGGGTGGGCCCGTTGCCGCTCCGCACGGGCGGAGTGACGGCGGGTCCCGCTCTCGGCCGGCCCCGCCCTCGGGCAGCCTCGCTCGGGCGAGCCCTTCCAGCGCCTTCTCGATGGCATCCATCCGCCCTGTGTGTCGGAGGTCTCGACGAAGTCGCGGACCACGCACAAAGGGCCGTGGCCGCGTTCGCCAAGACCTGCGGCGCGAAGTTCCCCAAGGCCGTCAAGAAGAGCACCGACGACGTGGACGAGCTGCTGGCCTTCTACGGCTTCCCCGCCGAGCACTGCATCGACTTGCGCACCACGAACCCGATTGAGCCGACTTTCGCCACCGTCCGGCTGCGGACCAAGGTCACCGGGGGCGCCGGCAGCGCGGTCGCCGCCCTGGCCATGGTCTTCAAGCTCGTCGAGTCCGCCCAGCAGCGGTGGCGGGCCGTGAACGCACCCCACCTCGTCGCCCTGGTCCGTGCCGGAGCCCGCTTCGAGCGCGGCCACCTTGCCGAACGCTCCGAGAGCCACGCGGCCTGGACGACCGCAGATGATCCACAGGTCATGGCTCTTACAACCGGCGTATCCACCGCAGCCTGCGGCCAGACCCCCTCAGAGGCCCGGCAGCGGGGCCAGCGTGTCGGGCCGATGAGTTTGCCGGTTGCCTGCAGTCTTCCTTGTGACGTACCCGCCGCCGTCGGCGGATCAGGAAACGCCGGATCAATCCCGGTGTCATGGAGGAGAGATGGAGGCCAGGATGAACAATCCGATTCGGCTGTACATGTCGATGTCGCTCGACGGCTATATCGCCGGCCCGGACGATCGGCCGGGGCAGGAGCTCGGACGCGACGGTGGACGGCTCTTCAACTGGCTCGACGACCGGGAGTCCGACGGTCCGAGCGGCCAGGTCTTCCGCGAAGCGATGGCGACCGGCGCGGTGATCTCCGGCCGTCGGACTTTCGAACTCGCCGGGCGCTGGCAGGGCGACCACCACGACGGCGTGCCGATCTTCGTCCTCACCCACCAGGTGGATGACGGGGACGTGCCACCCGGCCACGCGCGTTTCGTCACCGATGTCGAGGACTGCGCCCGTCAGGCTCGCGCAGCCGCAGGGGACCGGCCGGTCATGGTCCATGGGGCGGGGGCGGCCCAAGCACTTCTCCGATCCGGGCAGGTGGACGAGATGGAGATCCACCTGATTCCGGTCCTCCTCGGGGACGGCCGACGGTTGTTCGACCACCTGGGTAGTGATCACGTCGAACTCGACCTCGTCCGACGGCTCGAGGATCGAGACGTCACGCACCTCCGCTACCGGGTACGTCGGCCCGAGGGGGCCGCGTGAAGACGCTCTTCGTCGCCTACCGCGTCACCGACCTGGACCGCTCGCTCGGTTTCTACACCGCCTTGGGCTACGTCGAACTGGGCAGAGTCGAGGGCGGCGACGGGGCACGCCTCGTGATCCTCAAGTTCCCCGACGAACCGGCGGCCTCGCTCGAACTGGTCCACCGCCCCGGCGACGGACCAGTCGACGTGGGCAGCGGTTTCGACCACCTCGCGATCCAGGTGGAAACGCTCACCACCACCCTGGAGAGGCTGACCGAAGCCGGCCTGGGGCCCGAACCCCTCCAGTACCCGGGCGGCCCCCACGGCCCGAAGACGTCGTGGCTCACGGACCCGGATGGTTACCGGATCGAGTTGGTGGAGTGGCCGTCCGGACATCCCGACGGCATCACCGCAGCAGACTTCGCCTGAGCCGGCCACGGTCTATGGAGTGATGAAGCTCCCCCTCGACGCGACCGCGGTGCAACGCGGGGCGGTATCCCACCCCACCGGGCCTTGACCCCGAATCCTGGACACGGGTTATGCGGCTGGTGTCAGCGTAGTTGATGCTGTTCGGAACGCTGTTTCTTACGGCCTGGTGCGCAATTGCCTCGCGCATGAGCCGCCCCGCGATCTACCCTCGCGGCCATGACGTCACACGATGCGCCTGAGGGCTCCCGGATCGCTCCCGGTGGTGCCGGGCTGGTGATCCGGCGAGAGACCGCTGACGATCACCGAGATGTGCGCGAGGTTCATACGCGCGCTTTCGGTGACAGCGAGCGGGTGCCCGGGCTCGTGGAGGCACTTCGCGTTGCGGAGGCTGCGTTGGCGCCGATGTCCTTCGTCGCCACCGTTGATGACCGGGTCGTCGGGCATGTTCTGCTGAGCGCGACGCGGTTGGACGCTCCGCGCCGGATCGTGGACGTCCTGTCGCTGTCACCGCTGGGTGTGGTCCCGGAGTTCCAGTGTCAGGGCATCGGTACTCAGCTCATCGCGTACGCCCTCGCGGCGGCCGACAGCCAGGGTGTGCCGCTGGTATTCCTGGAGGGTTCGCCGTACTACTACGGCACGCGCGGCTTCGAGGGTGCCGGCGCGGTGGGCTTCCGTTCGCCGTCACTGCGTATCCCTGAAGCCGCGTTCCAGGTCGCCCGGTTGTCCGCTCACGAGCCGTGGATGACGGGCACGTTCGTCTACTCAGAGGTCTTTTGGGCCTTTGACTGCGTCGGCCTGCGCGACCCCGAGGCATGAGTGGCTACCCGCAGGCACTCGACCTGATCCCCAGGACTATCACAGTGGCGATGTCCAGCTCGTCGTCGGTTGCGCGCGATCAGCGAGGCGTCGGCGCCGTAACGTGAACAGGGCCGTAGGGTTCATTGGATGTGTCGTCTGAATGGGCCCGTACGGCCCTGTCTCATTCTGCCTTCACGGGCCTGTCGCGTGCACATCTCGGCAACTTGATCGAGGAGTTGGTCGCGCCTTGGTCAGCTCAACGCGAGAGCCGACTGCACGAGCGACGCCACGGTGAACGCCTTCGGGCCGCAGGTGCGGGCCGTCGGCACGGGCTGGTCTTCGTAGACCGGGTCCTGGTCACCCTCGCGCACCTGCGGCTGGACCTCACCCACGCGGCCCTGGCCGAGCTGTTCGACGTCGACCGGTGCACCGTGACCAAGGCCATCGCCGAGATCAAAACCTGGAGAGTCCTCAAGCGCTACCACGGCAAGCGTGAGCACCTGGCCCAGACCATCGATGCCGTCGCGTCCCTGGCCTCCGATCGGGCGGCCCACCGCTGATCACCCACCCGACAACCCGCCAGGCCAACACGCCCCAACCCCAACTGCGAACATCCTCGTTACAGTCCTGATCGGCGAGGTCGGCGAGGTCGGCGAGCTCGCAGGCGAGCTCGCAGCCACCCTCACGGGCCTGAGGAGTCGGCGTTCCCTGCTCGTGCGACGGCCGCCGCCTCCAGCAGGGGCCAGCCGTCGACCTCCACTGCTCGCTGCTTCTCCGGCTGCCACCCGCGGGCCGACGCCGCGTCGAGCAGGGCCCGGACGGCTCCCGGTTCGTGCAGATTCAGGGAGCCGCCCCGTACGTGTCCCACGTCCCCGGAGCCCATGGGGAACCCGCCCGGGACGTACCGGCCCGGGCCATCGGCGAAGACGATGCGCAGCAGGCCGCCGGTGCCGGGAGGCTGTGGGTACAGCGTGAGGGTCTCGCGGCAGTCCACGGATCGGCCGCTGTCCAGCACGCGGTGGCTGTGGCGAAGTGTCCACAGGTACGCGCGCCCGTCGGCGACCAACCGGCGGGGCTTCCTCGGATTGCGGGGCACGGAGCCGAGCGTACGCGGCCTGATCCACGAGCCACCCCAGGCGGGGATCGAACTTCGATCAGACGAACAGGATGGTCGTCAAACTTCCCTACGCGGCCTCCGGAAAGCCCCAACCGGGCGGCTGCCGCCTCGGTCCCACTCCGGGTAGGTGCCATCGAAGCCTGACCGGCGAGAACCATGACGAAAGTCGCGGTCGGTGCGTGCCAGGTGGACCTGGCTCTCGCTGTCCGGGTCGAGGCGCGCGAGCAGCCGGTAGGCGCCGATCTGCTGTCGTTCCGCGGGGCTGGGTCCCGGCATGGCCTTCGGGGCCGACTTCTCTCCTGTTTCCCGCCGCCGTGGTGGGGTGCCTGTGCGTACGCCACCGTGCAGCGGGCCGAGGATGGTGCCGTGGTGGCAGGGGCGGGCGGCCCCGGCCTGCTTCTACGGTTCCGTAACGGCGGGCTCCAGACCCGCGAGAGTTTCGGAGAGCCGCTCCAACACCTGGGCCGTTCGCGCGAACTGTTCCTCTCCGAGTGCGTTTCTCAGTCGCGCGGCGAGCTCCGCGTGCCCGGGGTCGATTTTCGCCACGGCGGCGCGTCCGTCGTCGGTGGGGCGAAGGAGTTTGGCGCGGCGGTGTGCCGGGTTGGGTACGTACTCGGCGAGGCCGCGCCGTACGAGGAGGTCGGCGACGCGCTGCACGCTCTGCCGGGTGATGCCCATGGTGCGGGCGATCCCCGCGACGGGCAGCGGTTCGCGCAGGACCGCGCCGAGGACCTGCCACCAGGCGGCGGTGAGCCCGGCCGGGCGGGCCAGTTCCTCCGAGATGGAGAGGAACTGGCCGTTGAGCCGGAAGACGGTCAGCGCGGTGCGGCTGAGCAGGTCCTGCGCGGCTCGCTCCCCGGCCGGTGGGCGTGCGTCACTCGGCTGGGACGGGGCGCCCCCGGCCGGGGGCGGGTTCTCGCCGCTCATGAGTTCAGCGTCTCGTACGCCGCCGGGTCCGAGTCGTGGAAGAGGCGGTACCAGGCGTCCAGCTTCTCGCCCTCGAACGCGCCCGCGCGCTGGAGGATCTCGCGCGCGAACGCGACGGGCTCGGTGGGTCCCGCCGTGATCAGGTCGCCGTCGGTGACGGCGTCGGTCTCGACGTACCGGTCCGCGCCCTTGTAGCCCGTCGCTTCCAGGTACATCCGTGCCGCGCTCGTGTGCGCGCGGTCGTCGAGCAGGCCCTCGCGGGCGAGTCCGGCCGTGGCGCCGCAGATCGCGGCCACCGGCACACCGGCGTCGAGGAAGGCGCGGGCCGTGCGTGCGAAGGGGGCGAGCGAGTCGCCGGTGTCCCACAGGTCGCCGCCCGGCAGGATCAGCAGTTCGCTGTCGGCGGCGCGCAGTTCGTCAAGGGTCAGGTCCGGCTGGATGCGGACGCCGCCGATGGTGGTGACGGGCTCGCGGGTGGCGGCGACGGTGCGGATCTCGTGGCCTGTGCGGGCCAGGTACGCGGTGGCGTAGCCGGGTTCCCAGTCGGCGAGGACGTCGTAGACGGCGAGGTGGACGATCCGGGGGTGCCGGTCGTCGTGCGTGTCCTGGGTGCTCATGGTGACCTCCACTCGATGGCGTATGTAAGCATGCTGCCATTTCGACAACATGCTGTCAATGCTCCTGGGTCAGCCAGAGGAGTCCTGGACCGGCCGGAGGCAACCGTCCAGTGGCGGGCCCGTGAGGACGCGGCGCCGCCCTTAACGCCCACCGGCAGTCCCTTTAACCCGCCCCTGCCTAGCGTTCCGGTCATGGACAGCACACATCCCCTGAACCTGGCGGCCCACCTCGGCCTCGATCTGCTCGCCGTGGCGCTGCTGACCTTCGCCGTCTTCTATCCCCGCCACCGCAGGCGCGAGCTGGTGCCCGCGTATCTCGCCCTGAACGTCGCGTTGTTCTCGGTCGTGGCGGCGCTCGGGGAGGTGAAGAGCGGCGGCGGGCTCGCCCTCGGCTTCGGGCTCTTCGGAGTGCTCTCGATCGTGCGGCTGCGTTCGGACGCGCTGCGCCACAGTGAGGTGGCGTACTACTTCATCACCCTCGTCCTCGGTCTGCTCTGCGGGCTGCCAGGCCTCCCGCTCGGCGCGGCCGCGGCGCTCGCCGCGGTGCTGCTGCTCGTGGTGTACGCCGCCGACCACCCGCGCCTGTTCGCGCGTGACCGGCGCGCGGTCGTCACCCTCGACGCCGTGTACCGCGACGAGGACGCGCTGCGCGCGGAACTGGCCCGGCGGCTCGGCGAACCGCTCTTGTGGACCGTCCAGGAAGTCGACTACGTACGGGACCTCATGGTGCTGGAGGTCCGCTTCCGGCAGCCGGAACCGATGCGATACGACGGGGAGTTCACAGCGGTGACCGCGCCGTATGCCAAGGAGGCCGCGTGAAACCCGCCGTAGGGGCCCTGAGCCGCGCCGTGCTCGGGGCCCACCCCGTCACGCTTGACGAACTGAACGCCCGCGCGGAGCTGCTCGCCCGCTTCGACAACAGCTATCTGGTCCCGGTGGAGATCTTCCAGGACTTCGCGGCGCTGCTCACCGACCCGCGCCGGCCGGGCGGGGCGTTCCGGGCGCTGAGCATCGGCGGCCGCCGCTCGTTCGGCTACCACTCGACGTACTACGACACCCCGGCCCTGCGTACGTACCACGACCACCGGCAGGGCCGCAGGCTGCGCTACCGCGTGCGCGAGCGGGTCTATCAGGACAGCGGTGAGCGGCAGTTCGAGATCAAGCTGAAGACCGGGCGGGGCGAGACCGTCAAGCACCGGCAGCGGATGGCGGGTGCCGACCACGCCCTCGACGGCGCCCGGCGCGACTTCCTCGCCGGGGTGCTGAGGGCGTCGTACGGCATCGAGGCGCCCGACGGCCTCATGCCGTCCCTGGTCACCGACTACCGCCGCGCCACGTTCGTCGCCGACGGGCAGCGCGTGACGTGCGACGCGGAGCTGGTGGTGCGGGACGTGGCGACGGGCCGCACGGCCGCGGCCGACGGCGGGCTCGTCCTGGTCGAGACGAAGACCCGGGGCCGGCTGACCGAGGCCGACCGGGTGCTGCACCGGTACGGACTGCGGCCCGCCGAATTCACCAAGTACAGCGGCGGGTTCGCGGCTGTGCGGCCGGAGCTGGGCATCAACCGGTGGGCCCGGGCGGTGCGGGCGGTGTTTCCGCGAGCGGGAAGGTGAGCGTCACGCGGGTCGGCCCGGCCGCGATCGCGAACGTGCCGCCCGCGTCCTGGGCCGTACGGCGCGCGATGTCGAGCCCGAGACCGGTGGACCCGCCTCCACTGGCTCCCCGGGCGGCGGCCGAGCCGGGCCCTGCCTCGCCCCCGTCCGGCGCGTACGCCTGCGGGAATCCCGGCCCGTCATCGGCGACAGTCAGCCGGGCGTGCCCTTCCGCAGGGGTGTCCACGACGACATGGAAGCCGGTGCCCACAGGGGTGTGATCGAGGACGTTCCCGATGAGCGCGTCCAGGGCGGCGGCGAGTTCGTCCGGGGGGACGGGGACCAGCCGAGGCCGGTGGTGTGATCGCTGCTCGGGCTGACCCGTCCCTCCTGTGCGGACCTCAAGCGCACGCCCCTGGTCCTCCGCCAACGGCAGCCAGAAGTCCGCCCGCTCCCGGGCCACCGCGGCCAGATCCGCCCGCGGCACCGCCCGCAACGGCGCGCGCGCCCGCCGGATGACGTCATCCACACTGCGCTCCAGCGCGGACACATCCTCGGCGATCCGCCGGGCCTCCCCGGGATTCCGCAGCGTCTCGGCGTCCAGCCGCAACGCGGCGACGGGGGTACGCAGCCGGTGAGCGAGATCGGCGGCGTTCTCCCGGGCGTTCTCACGCTCGGTGGTGAGGAGCTCGTCGATGCGCCCGGCCAGCCGGTTCAACTCGGCGGCGATGAGCCGCAGCTCGGGCGGCCCATCGGGAACGGCACGGGCCGTCAGGTCGCCCGCGGCGAGCCGGTCGGCCGTGCGGGCCAGGGAACGTGTCGCCCCCACGAGCCGTGCCCCGAGCCGGTCGGCGAGCAGCAGCCCGAGCAGGACGAGCCCCGCGCCGATCCCGGCGAGCACGAGCCACGACGTCAGCGTCCCCGCGTACAACTGCCGCTCGCTGAGTGTGACCTGGACGACGGCGGTGCCGTCGGCCGCACCGTGCACGGGCACCAGGACCTGACGGCCACCGGTCGAGGGCTCGTAGGTGAAAGCACGCCCGGTACGGGCGAGGCGGATCGTGTCGGAGACGTGCGCCCGGACACCCCCGCCCGGACGGGCCCCCGCGCCGGGGCCCAGGACGGTGCCGTCGCCGAGGATGAGCGAGGTACGGGGCAGCCCGTTCCCGTTGACACTGGCGACGGTCTGTTCGGCGGTCGGCCGCTCCCCGTCCGACGCGAGCACGGGCCCGATCGCGTGCGCCACCCACTGCGCCCGGGCGGTGGCCTCGGCGGTGGCGCGGTCGGCGGCGTGACTGCGGGTGAGGAGGGCGAGCGGGACGAGCAGGGCGGTGAGGACGAGGGCGGTCGTGGCGGCGGTGAGCAGGAGGAGACGGCGGCGCATCAGGCGGGCCCGGTGGGCGCTTCCGGGGCGGCGGGCGCGCCCGGAGACGCCGGAGCCCCCTGAGTGTCCGGGGTGTCCGGAGTGTCCGGCGTGTCCGGTGCCGTCAGCTTGACCCCGACCGTGCGGACCGTGTGCAGGTAGCGCGGGGCCTGCGCGGTCTCGCCCAGCTTCCTGCGCAGCCACGAGAGATGGACGTCGACCGTCTTGTCGGCGCCCCCGAGCGGCTGGTGCCAGACCTCCGCGAGGAGTTCGCGGCGGGAGACGACCTGGCCCGCGCGGCGGGCGAGGTGGGCGAGCAGGTCGAACTCGCGGGGCGTGAGGTCGACCGGGGTCCCGTCGAGGGCGACCTCGCGGGCGGCGGGGTCGACGGTGAGGCCACCCACCCGCAGCGGTTCCTCCACCTCGCCCGCACCGAGCCGCCGCAGCACCGCCTTCACCCGGGCGTCCAGCTGCGCGGCGCCGAACGGCTTCACGATGTAGTCGTCCGCCCCGTCGCCCAGGAGGGCCACCATCTCCGGCTCCTCGTCGCGCGCGGTCGCCACGATGACGGGCACGTCGCTGACCGCCCGCAGCATCCGGAGCACCCGCGCCCCGTCCACGTCGGGCAGCCCGAGATCGAGCACGACCAGGTCGGGCCGGTGGGTCACGGCAGCGTCGAGCCCCGACATGCCGGTGGGCGCGGTCGCGACGGCGTGCCCCTTGTCGCGCAGGGCACGTACGAGGGCGCCGCGCAGCTGGGGGTCGTCCTCCACGACGAGCAGGTGAGCCATGGGGGGCACGGTAGCCAGCGGTTCGCCGTGAATTCACCACCGGTTCACGCCGGGCGGCAGGTGGGGGAAATCCTTAACCGGGCTTTTAACCGGACGTTAGGGAATGATGGGGGAGGGTGTGGAGGTGGGCAAGTGGTGGAGTGCCGCGGGTACGGCGGCGTGGGTGGCGGTCGGCACGGCCGCCGGGGCGCTCGGCGCCTGGCAGTTGGCGAGCGCGGACGGCGGGGGTGCGGCGCACAGTAGGCCGCTGGACGAGGGGGCGGTGCGACGGGCGCTGACGGAGACGTCGGCTGCGGCGCCGGGATCGCCCGAGGGACCGGGGTCCGGCACGCCGTCAGGGCCGACGGCTTCCAGCCCGGCGACCTCCGACCCGGCCCCGGCACGTACGGACCCCTTGGGCCCGGACAAGCCGACCGCCCGCCCCGAGCGCTCCACCGTCCGCTTCACCGGCGGGACCGCGACCGCCGAATGCCGCCCCGACGGCACGGTGTACCTGGTCTCCTGGAGCCCGGCCGACGGCTACCACATCGACGAGGACGTCACCCGGGGCCCGGACGCGGCGGCCCGCCTGGAGGCCGAGCCCAGCGACGACGACGAGCGCGACGACCTGGCGTACGAGATCCGCTGCACGGAGCACGGGCCGCGGGCGCGGGTGCTGGCCGACGAAACGGACGACTGAGGCCCCCGTACGGCCGGCAGATGTCGCGTTCGCGGCGAGTCGCCAGACAGTGACGCCCGTGCCCCGTCCACGCCGTGGGCGTCCACCCTCGGCCGCATGACCCCTCAGCCCAACCCGCGGCTCGGCGCGGCTCTCTCCACGGCGGGCCGCCGCGCACGAGTGAGCCAGGGTGACGGACGTGCGACCACATCCCAGAAGGCTCACCGATCCCTTACGCCTCCACAGCGGCGTTCGAAAGAGCGATACGAGCAACCCGTAATCCGCTACGTCAAGCCACTGAACAGCGCAGACGGCTCGCTGGACACACACAGGAGACCACAGCCATCACGCTGCCAACTCCGTGTTCCTCAAGATTCCCGGCAGAGTCAGGCACTTACTCGCCGTCACCCACGACGGGCATGTGATCGGTCGGCAAGACTTCTCCGTCCGCGACTTCCGCATCACCCAAGAAGCCCGCACCGGAGGCGGTGCCCAGATGCGTGCCGTCGCCCGGCCGTGTCGCGACACTTCCCCATAGTGCCCAAAAGGGCACTCACGGCCCCACGGCCCTGCCGCAACGTGCGGGGCGGGCCGAAGGTGACCGTCAGCGAGCCGCACCGGGAACCGGGCGAGCGGGCCCATCGCTTCACCGGCACGTACGAAATCAGCACCGGCGAGGCGCTGAACTTCCCTTCGCCGGGGCGAGCTTGGACGTGTGCGCTGGGACGCCGGATGACGACGGGTCCGCCTACGGATCGAGCGAGTGGCTCAACGGTGAGCAGGCGGCCCGAAAGTCGGGGGCCGGTGGGGCGGCGTGCGTGCTGACCCGGCGCCAGGCGATGTGGCGAGCTGTGCGGACCCGCTCCTGGCCGTACAGCGCGAGCTTCTGTGGGCACGTTCCTGGCTGTACGGGGTGAGCCGGTGGGCACGCTGGTCTGCTGAGTCGGGAATGGTGTTCAGAGGGCAGGTGACGTGTTCGGGGTTCTCGTCCGTGGTCTTCGTCCGGCGGAAGCGTGGTTTTGGGTCGTTGTTCCTGACGGGCCTCCGGTTGCGGCTGTCCTTCTCGCGGGCCTGGGTGGCCTGGGGAACGCCTCGCGGTATCTGTTGGTTCGCCGGCTCGGTGAGCCACCCCTTCCGTGAGGTTCGGCCTGTCGTGGGCCGGGCCCTCGGCAGGCTGTGATGCGACGGCCGGGTGCGGGCCCGTGCTGCGGCGCGTGACGCGGGTCTGGGGTCTGAGACGAGCGGGATGTTAAGAAACGAAGGTTTTCGGTCACTACTGCCTGACATGTGGTCAGGATGAGGGTGACATTGCGATATCTTCTACGGCGTTCCCTCGTGATCGTGCGTCCTACGCGACGCCGGAACGACGTCGAGTGTGCGATGCGAACGCACCTCGCGGAACGCACAGCACAGGTATGCCTCCGGCGAGCCCACTGGGTCCCGTCGCGCATCGTCGTGCCGCAGAAGTCTCCTGCCCCGTACCGTTTCACCTAGGCAAAGGCCGCATGCCCGTCCATCAGCTCTCGGACCTCATACGTTTCAGCCGCCATAACTCTCCCTTCTACGCGGACCTCTACGCGGACCTGCCGCCGGTCGTGGAGCGTCTCGCCGACCTTCCGGCCGTCGACCAGGGCGACTTCTGGAAGGCCAACACCCTCCACGACAACCGCGTGCTGACCGCACCGCTCGGCGAAGCAGTCGTCTACAAGACCGGCGGCACCACCGGAGCACCGAAGTTCTCCTGCTACACCCGCGAGGAATGGCGGGAATTCGTCACCGCCTTCGGCCAGGGACTCGTCGAAGCCGGGCTGCGCCCCGGCCACCGGGTGGCGGACCTGTTCTACGCCGGCGAGCTTTACGCCAGCTTCCTCTTCGTCCTCGACTCGCTCGCCCACGCTCCCGTCGACAATGTGCGCCTGCCCATCGGGGGCGCCGCGCCGCTGGAGACGACGGTCCCCACACTTGAGGACTTCGGCGCCCAGGTGGTCGCGGGCACCCCCACCACCCTGTGCCGGCTCGCCGAGCATCTGATGGCGACCGGCCGTCAGCTGCCCGCGGTGGAACTGCTGTTCTTCGGTGGTGAGGCGCTCTTCTCCGACCAGCGGCGCCTGCTCGCCGCCGCCTTCCCCTACGCCGAGCCGCGCTCCCTGGGTTACGCCAGCGTCGACGCCGGGCTCCTCGGCGCCCCCGTACCCGGCCCCGACCCGCGCGTGCACCGGGCCTTCACCCCGCACACGATCGTCGAGATCGTCGACGAGACGACCGGCGAGCCCATCCACGTACCGGGCCGGGCCGGGCGCATCCTGGTGACCCAGCTGTTCCGCCGCCTCATGCCTGTCATCCGCTACCCCGCGGGCGACCGCGGCGAGTGGACCGACCCCGAAGCGGGCCACTTCCGCATCCTCGGCCGGGCCGAGGAAGGTGTGCGCGTCGGCCCCGTATCGCTGTACTCCCAGGACGCCCTCGCCGCCGTCACCGAGGCGGACACCGACGGCCGCGTCATGGGCACCCAGCTCGTCGTACGCCGCTGGGACGGCCGCGACGGACTCGTCCTGCGCCTGGCCACCGCCCCCGGCGACGACGACCCGGCCTCGCTCGAGGTCCTCGCCAAGGCGGTCGTCACGGAGCTGAACACCGCCCGGCCGCTGTACCCCGACAGCGTCCACGCCGGATACGTACACCCCCTGACCGTGGAGTGGACGCGCCACAGCGACCTGGTCGTCAACTCCCGCTCAGGCAAGCTCGTACGCGTCATCGACGAGAGGCCGACCGCATGACCGCCACCCCGGTGGACGAGGGGCGCCGACTGCCGCTCGTCCTGCGCAACCGTGCCTTCGGCACCGTATGGCTCGCCCAGGTACTCTCCCAGGCCGCGGTCCGCATGTTCCAGGTCGGTATGTCCTGGTGGCTCATCGCCTACGCCGTCAGCGGCGGCCGCGGACTGGCGTCCGGGCTGTTCATGGCGGTCAGCACCCTGCCCGCCGTCGCCCTGGCCCCCGTGGTCGCCCGGACCGTCGCCCGCTTCGCGCACCGCTCGGTGCTGCGCGCCGCGGCCGCCGGCGCGGGAACGGCCGCGGCGGGCCTCGCCGTATGGGCGTACGCGAGCGAACTGCCGCTCGCCGCCGCCTATGCCGCGACGCTGGCCCTCGCCGCGGGCCAGGCCTTCTTCGACCCGTGCCTGACCACCTCCGTGCCCGACCTCGTCGACGACGAGGACATCGAGGCCGCCACCGGCTTCGAGATGTCCACCCAGTCGCTGGCCGGCCTCGGCGGGGCGCTGCTGGGCGCCCTGATCGTCGACGGCGCCGGAGTCGCGGGCCTGGCCGTCGGCTGCGCGGCCGCCTACCTGACGGCCGCGGTGCTCATCACCCCCGTCAGGTTCCGGCCCACCGCGACGCCGCCCGGCGACAAGGGAGCCGAGGCCGCCGACGAGCAGCGGCGCACACTGCGCCGCATCCTCGCCGACCTGCCCTTCGTCCGCAGGATCTTGCTCTGCTTCACCGCGGCCAACCTCTTCACCACCGCCGTCTTCATCGTCATCCCGCTCTACACCCAGTCGGTGCTCCACGGCGGCGGCGGCACCGTCGCCCTGCTTGAGGCATCGCTCGGCACCGGCACGCTGATCGGCTCCTTCACCGGTGCCCGCGTGCCCGGCCGGCCCACCGTCCTGGGCTCCTGGCTCCTCGGTGTGATGGCCGTCGTGCTCGCCGTCCCCGGCCTGGTCGCCGAACGGTTCGTCATCGCGGGCTGCCTGGTCGTGGCCGGCTGGTGCGTCGGTGTCATCGGGGTCCGCTTCGTGGCGCTGTTCCAGCGGCTCGTCCCGGCGGCCGACAAGCCGGGCTTCTTCGCCGTCATGCAGGCCGTGCTCGGCGCCACCTTCCCGCTCGCCTCGCTCCTGTTCGGCCTGCTCGGCGACCACCTCTCCGCGCAGACCCTGTGCCTGCTCCAGGCCGCCGGTCTGGTGCCCGCCGCCTGCGCGCTGGCCCTGCTGCGCGACCGTACGGGCGACGCCGCGCCCGCCGCCGCGGCGGAGGCGGACGCGTCCGAGCTCGTGGGCGCGGGAGGCAAGAGATGACCGAGGCCACGATCGGTCAGGCGACCCCTGCCGACATCGCCGACCTGCGCCAGCTGTACTACGCCCTCTACGGCCCGCACTACCCCACGGCCCTGGGCACCGACCCCGCCGAGATGTCCCGGCTCATCCAGGACCCGCACACCCTCTGGCTCGTCGCCCGCTGCCGCCGCACCGGGAACCTCGCCGCGTCCGCGGCGATCCGCGGCGAGCCCGGCAGCCGCACCGGCCGCCTTGAGGGCCTCGCCGTCCACCCCGACCACCGGGCGGCCGGACTGGCCGGAGCCCTGACCGAGGAACTGTGCGCGCGGATGCTCGGCACCGGGCGGCTGGACTCGGTGTACGCCACCGTCCGTACCGTCAGCGCCGGCCCGCAGCGCGTCGTCTCCCGCAACGGCTTCCGGCCGGTGGGCATCCTGCCCAACGCCGTGGACCTCAGCAACCGCGAAAGCCTCGCGCTCTACGCGCGCCACAGCGCCGGAGTGCTGGAGCGCCGCATCCCCGTCCCCGAGGTGCCCACTCCGCTCGCACCGCTCCTGCGCACCGTCGAGCAGGCCCTGGGCATCAACTTCGGACAGACCCGCGTCACCGCCCCGCTGCTGGCACCGAAGCACCCCGTGACCGCGCGGCTGGAGACCGTCGAGGCACCGGCGTTCGTCCGCCGCCGCTTCCGCGACCGCTTCCCCGACGCCGCGCAGTGGTTCTACCCCCTGCACGCGCCCAACACCCTGCTGGTGGCCGACGACGGCGCCTTCGAGGTGTACGCCTGCCTCAACCGGACCGGCCGCTACTGCGCCCTGGTCGCCGCCCACCCCGACCCGGCCACCACCGCCGCCTACCTGGAACCGATCACCCGCACCCTCACCCGCGCCGGCGCGGGCTACGTCGAGGCCCTGCTGCCGCTGTCGCAGCACGGCCTGCTCTCCGCCTTCCTCGCCCAGGGCTTCATCCCCAGCGCCCTCTACCCGGCGATGCGACCGGACAGCGGCGGCGAGGGCTTCCACGACTACGTCGTGATGTCCCGCACCACCGAACAGATCGACTTCCGCGACGTGGTCGTCGACGAACCGCTCCAGCCCTACCTGGACGCCTATGTGTCGGCCTGGGCGTCGACCTACCTGCCCACACTTGAGGTTGCCTGATGAATCCGATGAACCCCCACCTCGCTCCCGTCGAGGTTCCCGACCCGCGGCTGCTGCCCCGGGTCCAGGAACTGTGCGACCTGAGCGACCCCTACGCCTGCGGCCCCGCCGAGGACGAGCTGTTCGCCGCCGCCATGGCCGAGATCAACGCCTGGCACACCGAGCGCTCCCCGTTCTTCCGCGAGCTCCACGAGAGCACCGCCCAGGCCGGGACGTTCCGCACCCCCCTGGTGCACGCGAACTTCTTCAAGCGCCACGAGATCCTGTCCATCCCCTCTGACGACGTCCACCTGCACCTGACCTCCTCCGGCACCACCGGCCAGAAGTCGCAGATGTTCTTCGACCAGTGGACGATCCGCTCGGCCCAGCGCATGGTCGCCCGCATCTTCGAGCGCAACGGCTGGATCACCCCCGACCAGCAGGTCAACTACCTGCTCTACAGCTACGAACCCGCCCGCGATCTGAAGCTGGGCACCTCCTTCACCGACAACTACCTGTGCGACTTCGCCCCCGCCCGGCAGGTCGAGTACGCCCTGCGCGACACCGGCAACGGGCACGAATTCGACCCCTTCGGCAGCATCGCCGCGCTGCGCCGCTTCGAGCAGGACGACGCGCCCGTACGCATCCTGGGCTTCCCGGCGTTCCTCTGGTTCACCCTGGAGCGGATGCGCGCCATGGGGCTGCCGCCCCTGCGGCTGCCCGAGGGCTCCCTGATCGTCATGGGCGGCGGCTGGAAGGGCCACTCCGACAAGCGGATCGGCAAGGACGAGCTGTACGCGCGTGCCACCGAGCAGCTGGGCGTCCCCTCCGAGCGTATCCGCGACACCTTCGGCTCGGTCGAGCACTGCGTCCCCTACATCGAGTGCGACCACCACCGCCTGCACGCCCCCGTCTGGTCCCGGGTGTTCATCCGCTCCACCCGCACGCTCGAACCGCTCCCGTACGGCGAGGCAGGCTATCTGCACCTCGTCTCGCCTTACATCACCTCCGTACCGGCGCAGAGCGTCGTCATGGGCGACCTCGCCACGCTGTACCCGGGCCAGGAGTGCGCCTGCGAGCTGAACACCCCCTGGTTCACCCTCCACGGCCGCGCCGGAGTGAGCCGCAACAAGAGCTGTGCGGTGGCCGCCGCCGAACTGATGAAGGGCATGTCGTGATGACCGAAAGCGTGCAGCACCACTACTGGCAGGGCGCGTTCATCGATGACGCGGAGGCGGGCCGCCGCCTGGCCGGCCTGCCAGCCGCCGTCGAGGCGGTACTGGCCGAGCCGCTGGACACCGAGACCGTCCTGGCCGCCTGCGAACAGCTCGCGGCCGCCCTGCTCGACCCGGCCCACCCGACCCGCGTGCGGCTGGCCGGGCACCTGGCCGAGGGCGAGGACGAGGCCGTCCTCACCGAACTGGCCGCCTTCCTCAGCCGGCCCGAACTCACCCGCAAGCTCCACCGGGAGCTCGGCGGCACCGCCCCGCAGCGGCTCACCCGCCCCGACGCCAAGGAGATCGTCTACGAGGCGTGGGCGCCGGTCGGCCTGGTCGCGCACATCGCCCCGGGCAACGCCGCCACCGTCGCGCCCCTCAGCCTCATCGAGGGCCTGCTGGCCGGGAACGTCAACGTCCTCAAGACCAGCAGCGCCGACACCCTCCTCGCCCCGCACCTGCTCGCCGAACTCGCCGCCCTGGACCCCACGGGAGCCATCGCCGAGCGCGTCATCGTGCTGCGCTTCTCCTCCTCGCGGCAGGACTGGCTGAGCCTGATGTGCGCCCCCGCCGACGCCGTCGCGGTGTGGGGCGGCGAGGCGGCCGTCGAGGCAGTGGCCGCCCATGTGCCGCCCGGCTGCCGTCTGGTGGAGTGGGGACACAAGATCTCCTTCGCCTACCTGACCTGCGACGCCTGGCAGGAGGCCGGCACGCTCAAGGCCCTGGCGGCTGACGTGTGCCTGCACGAACAGCAGGCGTGCTCCAGCCCCCAGGTGGTCTACCTCGACACCGAGGACGACGGGGAGGTCTTCGCCTTCGCGGAGCGCTTCGCCGCCGCCCTCGCCCAGATGCCCCCCGCCACGGGTGGGGACGACCTGGGGCCCGCCGAGGCGGCCGAGCTCACCACCACCGAACTGATCGCCCGCCTTGAGGAGCACCTGGGTCTGACCCGCGTCATCGCCGCCCCGGACGGCTCCTGGCGCGTCATGGCCGACACCCGGCCGGCCCTCACGGCCTCCCCGCTGCACCGCAGCGTGTGGGTCAAGCCCCTGCCCCGCAAGAACCTCCTCGCCACCCTGCGCCCCATGCGCCGCTACCTGCAGACCGTCGGCATCGCCGGCAGCCGCACGGACATCGCGGAGCTCTCCCGCCTCGCCCTGGCCGCCGGTGCCACCCGCGTCACGCCGCTCGGCCGGATGCTGGGCGGCTACTCCGGCGAGCCGCACGACGGCGTCTACGCCCTCCAGCGCTACAGCCGCCGCGTGGCCGTCCAGACCGACGAACGCTTCGCCACCACCGCCTGCCTCGACGACCTGACCCGCCCCCTCACCTTCCCGGCGCCCACCGGACCGCTGCTCGACAAGGCCGCCGTCCAGGAGCTCAACCAGAGCGTCGACCGGCGCGACGCCGAGCTGTACTTCCGCAGCGGCGGAAGCACCGGCAAGCCCGCCCTGTCCCTGTTCTCCTACCAGGACTACGACACCCAGATGCGCGCCGCCGGCCGGGGCCTGCTCGCCGCCGGCTACGACCCGGCGCGCGACCGCACCGCCAACCTCTTCTTCTGCGGCGGCATGTACGGCGGCTTCATCAGCTTCTTCTCCGTCCTGGAGCGGCTGGGCGGCACCCAGCTGCCGATGGCGGCCGGCCCCGACCACCGGGTCACGGCCGAGATGCTGGTCGCCCACCAGGCTGACACCCTCTTCGGCATGCCCTCCTACCTGTGGCAGCTCCTGCACGAGCAGGCGGACCTGCTGCGCTCCTACGGCGGCATCCGCAAGATCTTCTACGGGGGCGAGCACGTCACCGCGGAGCAGCGCCGCGTCCTGACCGACACCTTCGGCATCGAGACCATCCGCTCCATCACCTACGGCAGCACCGACCTCGGCCCCCTCGGCTACCAGTGCGCCGAGTCCACCGGCGGCGTCCACCACCTGCACACCGACCTGCACACGATGGAGATCCTGGAGACCGACGCCGACGTGCCGGTGGCACCCGGCGAGACCGGCCGGCTGGTGTTCTCCACCCACGCCCGGCGCGGACAGAACCTGAGCCGGTACGTCATCGGCGACCTCGGCCGCGCCCTGCCCGGCCCCTGCCCCTGCGGCAACCAGGCGCCGCGCTTCGAACTGCTCGGCAGGGGCGGCGACGTGATGCGCGTGGCGTCGTACTTCCTCAACTACCGCCGCTTGGTGGCCATCGCCGGGCAGGACCGCGGCTACAGCGGTGAGCTGCAGGTACTGCTCAGCCGCCCGGGCGTCCGCGAACAGCTCACCGTCCGCGTCGAGAGCGCGGACACGGCCGGACCGCAGGAGCTGCGGGCGGCCTTCCTCGCGGGCTACGAGGAGCTGCGGTCGGCCGTCGACGACCGGCTGCTCGACCTCGTCGTGGAGGCCGTGGACGGCGCCGCGTTCGACCGTACGGCCACCAGCGGCAAGCTGCGGGCCGTCGTGGACACACGGCACGGCTGAGGCCATTGCCGCAGGTGGGGCGGTACCCCCGCCCCACCTGCGGCTCCCGAAGTGTCGACCAGGGGGTGCTGGTTGGTGTGTGGGGTGGGGTGTGAGCTGGTGCGTTGGTGGCGGGTTGAGAACTGTTCTTGGTGGCGTGCGTGGTGCTGACCTGTGGGTGTGCGGGCTGTTTTGAGAGCCGCTGGTCTGTTGTGGGTGGCTTCTATTTGCCCGCGTCCAGCACGGCGCCGATCCGCGGCCCGGTGAGGGTGGTTGTGGCGGCGACGGTCTCGATGACGACCTGGTAGCTGGTCACAGGCCGGCCGACTCGGCCCACGGCCGCAGTATCAGCCGCTTGGTCTCAAGGTGGAACGACATCGTCTCGTACGTAGACATGGGCCCTACTCTGCCCCACGGGTCACCACGAACCACAGCTGGAGTCCTAGCTCGGACACCAGGGAGCAGGTAACCCGCCGGTAGCTTCGGAGAGGCTTTGGGGCCTGCCGTTTCCTGCTGCTGGTACGCCTCGTCGGGCTGAATGGGCACCCGGCTGTACCTGCCGCAGACGGTCACCCTGGCTTCTCGTAGAGCGGGGCGTCCAAGGAGCCCGAGGGCTATGCCGGGAGGATTGTTCGGGGGGTGTACCTGCGGTGGTTCCGGCGTGCCCGCAGGTAGGACAACCCGGTACTGCCGTGGGCGCGGGCGGTGCCAAGGAGCCAGCCTCGGGGACGGCTGCGGAAGACGTCGTAGTCGGAACGGATCAGCTGCCGCAGGGTGTGGCGCCCGAGGGCGAGGTATTGGCGGGGCAACTCGCGGGAGGAGGGGTGGACGTGGCGCCACCACTCGTCGGCTGCGTCGAAATACTGGCCCACCCGGGCCGTTTCGTAGCGGACGAGTTCGCGCAGGGGTGGTGTCATGACGCCGAGTGAAACGGTCTGCTCAAATTCGGTGCGGTCGAGTCCGAAGCGGTGGAGGTCTTCCAACGGGAGGTAGACGCGACCCAGTTCGAGGTCTTCTCGGAGGTCGGCGAGGAAGTCCAGCAAATACACACCGTAGCTGAGCGAGGTGGCCATGCGCGATGTGTCGTCATGGCGCGGTTCCAGCAGGATGTTGACCCATTGGCCAGCTACGCCGCTGACCCCGCTCATGTACTGGTGAAGATCGCTATAGGTCGAATAGTTTGCGGTGTGGAGATCCCAGCGGATGGTGAGGAGAAAATCGCGAACGCTTTTCAGATCGATGCCCCAGGTGGTGGTGCAGTGCTGAAATGCCTGGGAGATCAACCGACCGCGCTGCTCGACCGGCGTGATTTCAGAAGGGCTAATGTTATGTTCTCAGTGCGGCGAGGACTATGAAAGAATTCCGCTACCCAGGCGTCGTACGTGTTCGCCCGCTCGCCCACCGGTGTTGCCGGATTATCCAGGAGTTCGTCTGCGTAACCGCAAAAAGCTAGCATGACATCATAGAAGGGACGTTTCTCGGGGGGAAGAAGCAGCCGTGCCACCGGATAGGCGGCTGAATTTTTCAGGGACAGGTACCGGCCACAGCAGGCGTAAGCCTCAATAAGATGCCTGTCGCGTAGACCGGCGGCTGTCAGCTCACGGAATTGCATGTGCCCTCCTGAGGCGGGGATATCGTGCGGCGTGACGGGCGGATGACCGCGTATCCCTGGCGCGGCGAAGCAGCCAGGTGCCCTCTCCGAGAGAAGAGGATTTCGGCCAATGGGATGGGCTTGTGATAGAAGCACAGCGACGAAGGTACGTCGAATATCTCGGCGGAGCCGAGGAAGAAGGGGAGTTCGGCGAGTGGATAGGCGATGCCCGCACGGACCTGGCTTTCCGTCGGCATAGCACCGCCCAGGTATGTTGCCAGCGCGAGACGGCTCATGCTCAGGCAGGCCCGGCGCAGTTCGTCGTCCTGGTACACGGCCTGCTGGGCCCGTTCACGCAGGGTGCGATAGGCGGTGTCACCCGACAGGCTGGACAACAGGTGGATGCGCGTCTCCTTCGATCCTGGCACGCGTGCGGCTGATTCCGCCCGTAGCACGCGATTGCGCACCGCGTTGGTCTCCTGTCGTGACTTTCGATCCGCGTACTCCGGCGACCGTCCCAGTGCCAGCAGGTTCTCCCGAAACGCCAGATCGGGAATCACGGCGTCTACCCGGTCGAACCTCTGATGGCTCCAGCGCAGCAGGCTGGTGAGCAGGTCGACACTGAAATAGCTGTTGCCGTGACTGACCCCGACGACAATATGGCGTCCCTGCTCGTACACACGACGACAGTTTTCAGATGCCGGGGCGACGGAGAACTGCCCGACGGTGGCGGACGGGTGAGTTTTGGAAGGGACAGTCAGATCTCGACCACTTCGGTGCACGGGCATCGATACCCTTTTACAACCAGCCCCTACAAAGATTCCCAATTCTGCCGCCTGTCAGGAATTGCAACATAGGTCGGGAGTCCCCACCACCCGGATGGGCCATTCGGTGGAAATTTTCCACCCCATCCGCTCACTCCCGTGGTGGTCGCTCCACACGCATCTGACACGACAGGGGTTCGCTCCTGCCTCCCGCCCGAAAGGCAGACACATGGTTACGTTCCGATAATTTCAAAAGCCCGGTAGCGCAGCTTTATGACATCGCTTCAGAAGTATTGGGCGAATCGTACGATGCGAATCTGCATTTCGGGTACTGGGGACGGCTCCGAGAAAGACTCGCTGGCCGCCATCGCACGCATGACGGCCACGTGATCGAGCGCATCCGGGTGACCACCGATCAGCGGGTGCTGGGTGCCGGCTGCGGGAGTGGTGCCCCGGCGCTGCGCCTACAAGCGGTTCCGCGAGGACACCGTGCTGATCGTGGACGGCACCTTGGTCCCCACCCGTGACCACAGCGTCGCCGAGCGGTCGAAGAACTACCGTTACTCCACCAGCCACCAGGTCGTCATCGACGCCGGCACCCGGCTGATCGTTGCCGTCGGCCGACCGCTGCCCTGCAACCCGCAACGACTGCAAGGCATGGGAGCTGTCCGGCGCCAAGGACGCCGTCGACACGGCAACCGTGAGCGCGGACGGCGGCTACCGAGGCACTGGCCTGGTCATCCCGCACCGCCGCGAACGCGGCCAGAGCGAACTCAAGGCGCGGAAAGAGGAACACAACACCTCCCACCGCAAGGTCCTCGCTCGCGTCGAGCACACCTTCGTCCGAATGAAGAGGTGGAAGATCCTCCGCGACTGCCGCCTCCAAGGCGACGGCGTCCACCACGCCATGCCCGGCATCGCCCGCCTGAACAACCTCACCCTCGCCGGGTGACGAAGGAACAAGCAGGTCAGCGAACACGTCGTAGATCATTTACGGGACAACCCTAAGGTGAGGGCGGCGGTTGCGTCGGCCCGCAGGGCGGACTGGGCGGAACGGAATTCCGCACACCGCTAGGAACCGACCAGACGGTATGCCATTCTGCCCACGCCACGCATGCCACGCCACTCCGGCGCGCGGGGGCGGTCAGCCGCCTCGCGTGCGCGGGAACGAGCCGCCCTGGCGCCCGCACCCGGTGGAGGAACACGATGCACCACGCCCTACGGCCCCGTGTCAGAGCCCAGCCGCCCACGCCCACCTCTCCCACCTCTCCCTCCGCCGCGGCCGCGGCGCCCGCGCCGCCCGGGGAGTTGCCCGGGCTGCCCGCCGCCGCGCCTCCCCGCAGATCCCAGGCGAGCGCCGATGCCATCGCCGCACTCCACCGCGCCGCACGCGCGCTGATGGGCCGGCTGCCGCGCCTGACCGACCAACTGCTGCTGGCACTGTGCGAACAAGAGCCCGCCTACCGCGCCGCGATGGACACCGACGCCGACGGCGTCTGGCAGGAGGTGCACCGCTCGCTGTGGCACAACGTCGGCTCCCTGATCAGCCCCGGCAAGTCCCGCGAGGCCGCCCGGCGCTGCTCCTGGGAGATCGGTGCCCGCCGCGCCGAGCAGGGCATACCGCTGGACGCGCTGCTGCACGCCTTCCGGCTGGGCGGCGCCATGGTCTGGCAGAGCCTGGTGGTCCAGGCCGAGCGGCGCGGCCCCGCGGACGTGTCCCTGCTGGTCCATGTCGCCGCTGACGTGTGGTACTTCGTCGACGAGCACTGCAGCCTGGTCGCCGACGCCTACCGGCGCGTGGAGCGGCGTCTGGCCTGGCAGCGGGAGAACCGGCTGCGGCTGATGACCGAGTCCCTCCTGGAGGGCACTACCCGCATCACCGACCTGCCCGACGTCGCCGCCGCGCTGGATTTGCCCGAACAGGGCCGGTACGTGGTCGTCCTGGTCGCCGGCGGTGACCGCGCCGCCCGCGACAGCGAACGACTCGCGCTCCACCCCCTCCTCCCGGCCGGCATCCGCGCGCTGTGGCACTGCGGCACCCACACCGACCAGGGCATCATCTCCGTCAACTCCGCCAACGACACGAACCTTACGAGCCTTGCCGAGCTGGCCCAGGGCATCAAAGGCCCGCCCGGCAGCCGTATCGGGATCAGCGTCCTGGTCGAGGGACTGGCGGCCATCGGAGACGCCCGCCGCCTCGCCGAGACCGCACTGCGCTGCTGCCCCCACAGCGGCGGTACGGCCCTGCTGGAAGACCACCTCCCGGCCGCCCTGGCCATCTCCTCGCCCGACCTGGCCACCGCCCTGGTGGACCGGGCGCTGGGACCGCTGCTGCGGCTGGAACCGGCCGACCGCGACCTGATGCTCGACACCCTCACCGCCTGGCTGGACTGCGACGGCTCCGCACTGCGCGCGGGCACCCGCCTGTACTGCCACCGCAACACCGTCTTGAACCGGCTGCGCCGCTGCGAGCAACTGACCGGACGATCACTGAACCGACCCGGCGTGGTCGTCGAACTGTCCCTGGCCCTGGCCGCACGCCGACTCCTGACCACCTGACCACACCCCCCGCCCCCACCGGGGCCGTCCACCGGGCCGTCCTCACCCACCGGGGATGTCCCCACCCACCGTGCCCTCACCACCGACCGAGCTGTCCCCACCCGTCCCACGCCCAGTCACCTGCCCCACGCCCGGTCACTCCGTCCGTGGTCCGTGCCTGGCCATCCCGCCCCACGCCCGGCCCCCCCCGCCGCGTGCCCGGCCGCCGTCGCCCCATGCCCGGCCGCGCGTTCCCTCACTGGGCACCCGCACAGCGGGTCGGCACGGACATTGGGCGCACGTCCCGGCCTGCGCCGCAGGGCCTGTACGCGCCGCGGAGGACGTGTTGTCGTAGCCGTCTCTTCCCCCCTCTCTCGCCGTACCGTGCCGCGCGCACGTTGAGGAGACGCCAATGTTCGAACCGCCTCCGGACGCACCACCGGGCGCCCTGCACATCCAGGATCTCGACGTGGCCTACGGGCGGGCGGTGGTCGCCCTGCGCGGCGTCGGCCTGAGCGTCCCACCGGGCGCGGTGGTCGCCCTCCTCGGCGCCAACGGGGCGGGCAAATCCACCCTGCTGCGCGCCGTCTCCGGCACCCTGCGCATGCACAGCGCGGCGATCACCGCCGGCGGTATCCGCTACGACGGCCAGGAACTGAACGGCGGCGACCCGGTGGCCGCGGTGCGCGCCGGAGTGGTGCAGGTACCCGAAGGGCGCCGGGTCTTCGGCGGTCTCACGGTCGAGGAGAACCTCAAGGCCGGCACGCTGGGGCTGGCCGCCGGCCACCGCTCCACCCGCCTGCGTACCGCCCGCGACCGCGTCTTCGACCTCTTCCCCCCGCTCGCCCAGCGCACCACCCAACGCGCCGGCCTGCTCTCCGGCGGCGAACAGCAGATGCTCGCCATCGGCCGGGCCCTGATGGCCGAACCGCGCCTGCTGCTGCTCGACGAGCCCTCGCTGGGACTGGCCCCGCGCATGGTCGAGCGCATCGCCGAGGTCATCGAGCAGATCAACACCCAGGGCACCTCCGTGCTGCTCGTCGAGCAGAACGCGGCCATGGCGCTGGCCCTGTCCGACCACGCCTACGTCCTGGACGTGGGGCAGGTACGGCTGTCGGGGCCCTCGGCGGAACTGTCCCGTACCGACGAGGTACGCCGCCTCTACCTCGGGGAGACGCCCGGCACCGGCCCCCTGCCCGACCTCGCCGAAGCGGGCACCGCCGCCCCGGCCAGTGATGAACGGCGGTCCGCCCGATGACCACCACCCCCGCCACCATCTCCACCCCCACCCAGGCCACCCCGGTCGCCGTTCCGCCGCTGCGGCTGGAGCGGGTCACGGTACGGTTCGCCGGGCTGGTAGCCCTGGACGAGGTCAGCCTCCAGGTCCGCCCCGGCAGTGTGCACGCGGTGATCGGCCCCAACGGAGCGGGCAAGTCCACCTGCTTCAACGTGCTGTCCGGCATCTGCCGGCCCATCTCGGGCAGCGTCCGCCTCGGCGAGAGCGAACTCACCCGCCTCGCCCCGCACCGCATCGCCGCCCTGGGCATCGCCCGCACCTTCCAGAACATCGTCATGACCAGCGGCACCGTCGCCGACAACCTGATGCTCGGCCGCCACCTGCTCACCCGCGCGGGCTTTACCGCCACCGCCCTGCGCCTGCCACACGCCGTACGCGAACAGCGCGTACACCGCGCACGGGCCCGCGAGATCGCCGAACTCACCGTCCTGGGTGCACTGTTCGAGACCCCCGTCGCCCTCCTGTCCTACGGGGACCGCAAACGCGTGGAGTTGGCCCGCGCCCTGTGCCTGGAGCCGCGCGTGGTGCTCCTGGACGAACCGGTCGCCGGGATGAACGCCTCCGAACGGGCCCGCACGGCCGAGACCATCAGCCATCTCCGCGCCGAACTCGGCATCTCCATCGTCCTGGTCGAGCACGACATGGGCCTGGTCATGCGGCTCGCCGACGAGGTCACCGTCCTCGACTTCGGCCGCAAGATCGCCGGAGGGCGGCCCGAACACGTCCGCCAGGACCCCCACGTGCTGCGCGCCTACCTGGGCAGCGCGGCGGCCGACGCGGCGAACACAGCCGACGCGGCGAACACGGCGGACGTAGCGGACTCGGCGGACGTAGCGAAGACGGCGGACGCGGCGGATGCGGCGGATGCGACGGATGCGGCGGGCAAGGAGTGTGCCGGATGAGCACCGCGGTGGACATCATCCTCAACGGGCTTGCCCTCGGGTCGGTCTACGCCCTGGTCGCCCTCGGCTTCGTCATCATTTTCAAGGCCTCCGGGGTGATGAACTTCGCTCAGGGCTCGCTGCTGCTCCTGGGCGGCTACCTCACCGCCCTCTGGCACGGCACGCTCGGCTTCGCGGGAGCCCTGATCGCCGCCGTCGTGGTGACCGCTGTGGTGGCGGGTGCGGTGGACCGCGTGCTGCTGCGGCGCCTGGACCCGCACGCCGCCCACGTCTTGACGATCATCACCATCGGCGTGGACATCCTGCTGATGACCGAGCTGGCCCGGCGTATCGGCGGCGACCTGCTGACGCTGGGCGACCCCTGGGGCGGCGAGGTGGCCACCCTCGGCGGCGTCACCGTCGCCCACAGCCGGATCGCCGCGATCACCGTCTCGCTGCTGGTGATCGGCGCCGTATTCGCCGTCTTCCGCCACACCTCCTGGGGCCTGTCGCTCCGCGCGGCCTCCGAGGACCGGGAGGCCGCGGCGCTGATGGGCATCCGGCTGGACCGCGACCGGACCCTGGCCTGGTGCCTGGCGGGAGCACTGGCCGCGCTCGCCGCGGTCTTCCTCGCGGCGTTCCCCGCACCGGGACTGGAGCGTACGACGGGGCAGATCGCCCTCAAGGCATTCCCGGCGGCGGTACTGGGCGGCATGACCTCCCCGGCGGGCGCCCTGCTCGGCAGCCTGCTGATCGGCGTCACCGAAGCGCTGGTCGCCGGATACGAGACCGAACTGTCCGTCCTGGGCGGCGGGTTCGCGGATGTGGCCCCCTACGCCGTGATGGTGCTCGTCCTGCTGGTGCGGCCCGGTGGGCTGCTGGGCGCAAAGGAGTCCACCCGTGTCTAGCCCTCCCACCCCCCGCCACGCCACGCCAGAACCCCCCGAGTCCGAACCTCCCGCATCCAGCGCACCCGCATCCAGCGCACCCGAGCCCAGCCCACCCACACCCAGCGCACCCGAGCCCAGCGCACCCGCATCCAGTCCCACCGGGTCCAGTCCCACCGGGTCCAGTTCGCCCCGGTCCGTGCGTGCCGCCCACCGGCCCGCGCGCTGGCTCGTGTGGCCGCGTACGCTCGCCGCCTCCCTCGCCCGGGTGCCGCGCCCGGTGCAGGCCGCGATCGTCCTGGTGCCCCTGCTGTGCGCGCTGCCCTTCTACCTGGATGCCTTCTGGCTCCAGGTGGGGCTGTTCTCGATGGCCGCGGCCATCGGCGCGATCGGCCTGAGCCTGCTCACCGGCACCGCCGGGCAACTCTCCCTGGGCCATGCGTTCTTCCTCGCTGTCGGCGCCTACGGCTATGTCTGGCTGGCGGGGGAGCCGGGCCCTGGTCTGCCGACCCCCTTCGCGCTCGTCCTCGCCGTCTGCCTGACGGGCGTCGCGGGCGGGATGTTCAGCCCCATCGCGGGCCGGGTGCGGGGGGTCTACCTCGGCGTGGCCACCTTGGCCCTGGTCTTCCTCGGCCATCATGTGATGCTCAACGCCGAGACGGTGACCGGCGGTTTCAACGGCCGCGCCGTGGCGCCGCTGGACATCGCCGGGTTCTCCTTCACCGACACCGATCCCTATCTGACGGTGCTCGGCGTCCCCTTCGGCGCTGCCGAACGCCTGTGGTACCTCGGCCTCGCGCTGCTGATCGTCGCCATGTTCACGGCCCGCAACCTGCTACGCGGCCGCCCCGGGCGGGCGCTGTCGGCGGTGCGCGACAGCGAGGTCGCCGCCTCGGTGATGGGCGTGCCCGTCGCCCGCTACCGGTCGGCCGCCTTCGTGGCCTCCTCGATGTACGCGGGGCTGGCCGGGGCGCTGCTCGCCCTGGCCTTCCGCCGTCTGGTCCCGGACTACTTCGGTCTGGCGCTGTCCATCGAATACCTCGCGATGATCGTCCTGGGCGGTCTCGGCTCGGTGGCCGGCGCGGTCGTCGGCGCACTGTTCGTCACCGCGCTGCCGCTGGTCATGGCTCACTACGCCGACCAGCTCCCGTTCGTCGCGGCCCCCGGGACCTCCGGCCACGCGGTGGGCCCCACCGAGGCCGCGCGCTATCTCTACGGCGCCGCGCTCGTCCTGGTCCTGATGTACGCACCCGGCGGCCTGAGCAGCATCGTCCGCCGCCGCTCGCAGGCCACCAAAACCACCAAAACAACCAACACCGCCGAGGCCACTCAGAACACCCAAGCCGCCAAAGCGCTCAAGGCCGCCGAGGCACCCCAGACCACCAACCCCACCGCGACCGCCAACCCCACCGCGACCACCAACACCACCCACGCCGCCGAGGCCGCCACCAGCCCCCCGCCTGACCAGTCTGACCCGTCCGCCCAGTCTGCCAAGGAGCGCACTTAAGTGAACATCATCAAAAGACCGGCTGCGGCGGCCGTCCTCGCCGCGCTCGCCCTGCTCGCCGCGGGCTGCAGCACCAAGGCCCAGGACGACGCGGACCGTTCCAGTGCCGACGGGGTACGTACCGGACCCGGCGTCACGGACACGACCATCAAACTCGGCGCGCTGACCGACCTGACCGGCCCGTACGCCACCTTGGGCAAGAGCATCACCCAGGCGCAGCAGATGCACATCGACGAGGTCAACGCCAAGGGCGGCGTCTGCGGCCGCAAGCTCAAGATCGTGACGAAGGACCACGGCTACGACGTCCAGAAGGCGGTCGCCGCCTACCGCGAGGTCTCCCCGGACGTGGCCGCCCTGCCCCAGGTCATCGGCTCTCCCATCGTCACCGCTTTGGCCGACGACCTGGAAGCCGACAAGCTCCTCACCTTCCCGCAGGCGTGGGCCGCCTCCATGCTGGGCAAGGACGCCATCCAGGTCCTGGGCACCACCTACGACATCGACATGATCCGGGCCGTGGACTTCCTGACCCGCGAACAGGGCATCGGCAAGGGTGATGCGATCGGCCATGTCTACTTCGAGGGCGACTACGGAAGCAACGCCCTGGAAGGCTCCCGGTACGCCGCCAAGAAGGCCGGCGTAAAGATCGTGGCCAAGAAGATCAAGGCCACCGACAACGATCTGACGGCACAGGTCGCGGCGTTGCGCAGCGCGGGGGTCAAGGCCGTGCTCATCAGCGCGGGCCCGACCCAGACCGCTTCCCTGGTCGGCGTCGCCGCCGCGCAGGGCTTCAAGGTGCCGGTGGTCACCAGCGCCCCCGGCTACGCCCCGCAGCTGCTCAAGACCCCGGCCGCCCCGGCTCTGGTGGCCATGCTCCACATCGTCAACGCCGCGCCGCCGCTGAGCTCCGACCTGCCGGCGGTGCAGAAGATGGTTATCGACTATCGGAAGAAGTACCCCGGGCAGCTGCTGGACTCCGGTGTGCTCTCCGGCTACAACGCGGCGATTTTGATGGTCCGTGACCTGAAGGCCGCGTGCGAGGCCGAGGACCTGTCCAGGGAAGGCGTGGTCAAGGCCCACCGCGCGCAGAAGGAGGCGGACACCGGTCTGGGCACACCGCAGGACTTTACCAACGCCGACTGGCCCGCGAGCTTCGATACGTATGTGATCAAGCCCGACAAAGAGGCGGTGGGCGGCACGGTGCTGGTGGAGGAGGCGGCCGAGGCCCCCGGCGCCCGCTCCTACGTCGACAAGGAACAACAAGGCTGACGCCCCTCTGGGATCACCCGCGGCGCTACGCGGACGCGCACCCCTCCCCGCCGCTCCCCGATGCCACCTGCTGCTCCCCGGTACTACGCGCCGCCCACGCCTGTGGCGCAGCCGGCAGGCCCATGCCCACCGGAGATCCCCACGCGGGCTGAGCGGAGTGCCCCCCGCTCAGCCGGCCGGCGCTGTTGGCCCTACGGCGTGTGCGTGTCCTGGAGTTGGTACAGCTCGGGCAGGGAGACCTTGATCGGCTCTTGGGTGGTCCGTGCGATCACCACGACCGCGGGCTGGTTCGGGTCGGGGTTCTCCTCCCGGTGGGGGACGAACGGGGGAACCAGGAGGAAGTCGCCGGGACCGGCGGCGATCCGCACCTCCTGTGTGCCGTCGTGGTAGACGAAGACGGGGTGACCGCTGACCACGTAGACGCCCGCCTCCGAGGCGCCGTGATGGTGGTTGTCCGTCGTGCTCAACGGCGGGTTCTCCACCAGGCCCATCCACAGCTTCTTCGAGCCGACGGTGCCGCCGCTGATGGCGGCGTAGCCGTCCAGCTCGCCGGAGCGAACATGGTGGACGCGGTTGCCCAGCGGCGCGCTCTCGCCGGTGTCCGGTGTACTGCGGGCGCCGTCACGGGTAGTCATGGTGTGGCCTCCTGATGGTGGTCGAGGGCCCTTTGGCCGGGCCCCAGAGTGCGACCACCGCGGCTGGGGCGACAACTGCTGTTGCCGTAATGGCAACGCGGTCTTCCGCGCGCCGCAGGCGCCCGCACCCGGGGCACGGACCGCGCGGGGGCACGGCGGGCAGGCCGCAGGAAATGTCGGCGCCACCCGCGTCGGGGGCGGCGCGCACCGGGTGCGGTGCCGGACATTGTCCCTAGCCTGGAGGCCGGGAGCATCCGTACGCGCGCGGCGCTGCGCATGCGGGTGGGGGATGGGGGGATCGGGTGGCGCGAGTGCGGGAGAGAGCCCGAGCGGTGGCCTGGTCCCCGGCCCGCCTGCGGCTGGCCGGGGCGGCCTTGGGGTTCGCGGCGTCTGCGCTGATCACCGGTGTGGCGGTGCTGGCGTTCGCCGTGCGCGGCGACGGTCAGGGCGTGCGAAACCTGACGTGGTTGGTGTTGCTGTTCGCCGCGATCGGCCTGATCGGGCTCGCCAGCGCAGGCGACTGGCCCTCATGGCACAGCAGAGCGGCCCTGGTTGTCGCCTCCCTCTTCCTCCTGACGCTGGGCGACCTCATGGCCGACGCCGTCCTGGACTGGCGGGGCCAGACCACCAAGGCCGTGGTCACCCAGCACATCACCAAGAAGCAGGGCGCACCCGCGACGACGAACTCCCGCTGCGAACTCCTGCGCCCCGACGGCACATCGGTGGTGCTCACCTCAAGCGAGGGACTTTTCCGGCACGGTCAGTGCGACGCGGACACCCAGGTAGGGGACCGCATCTGGGTCTACGAGGACCCTGAGGGGAAGATGACGCCGCGTTCTTCCCCGCCGCTGGTCTCCCTGGCCCAACTGGGCCTGATCACGGGCGGAGCCACCGTCGTACTGATGGCCCTGACCGCCCAAGCGGCGGCCCGCAGCCGAGACTGACGCCCGATGATATGCGTCCGTCGTCCCATGGCCGGTGCAGGTGTGGCAGAAACCTGGGCTGACCTACGCTGCCCTGCTGACCTACGCTGACCTACCCGGTGGTGCCGCTCACGCCGGGTCGACTCGTACCGCTGACTGACAAGCGTCGAGTACAACCCATGCTTCAGGAACCGACCACCTGCTCCCCAGGTTGACCAGGGCCTTCAACCCGCTGCTGGATGCCGCACGTCCTGTGCGGCCCTGAGCGTCCTGGTTCAAGGCCACGGCGCCCGGCTGACCACAACGGCGCCTGGACAGCTGCGGGTGCCACGAGGCGCCCAGGCGGGACCCGGCCCGCAGCGCGGAAGGGAAAGGTACGTCATGCAGGTACGTCAAAGCCTCGCTCTCGCAACGGCCACGGCGGCGCCGGGGGGCGCCGTCGCGATGGCCGCGCCCGCCGCGCAGGCTCAGCCAGTACATCAGGCGGCTCCGGCCAAGCAGTCCGCGCAGTCCGCGGCCGCACGGACCGACGCCGCCTCGTCCGCCAAGGCGAGCTGGCATCTGATCTGGGGCCCCCGGAAGCACAAGCCCACGAAGGACTGGGCCACGCCCGACTTCGTCCCGCGCAACACCACGCTCGGGGTGAACGCGCGCTGCTGGAACGGCGGGGACGGCACCAAGTACAAGATCGACATGGTGCGCACCTCTGACAAGGAGGTCGTCAAGAAGGGCGGTTGGGGGTACTGCACCGGCAAGTGGATGACCGCGAAGGCCGCGGCGAAGTCCGGCACCGCGTACTACACGCGCATCTACCTCACCAGGGCGCACACCGTCGAGGCCAAGGCCTACTACTACAAGTGAGGTCAATGCCTGCTGCGTTCCGGGGCGCCGGAACGCAGCAGGCACCCAGCCGCGCCAAACCAGCACACCGGTGCCCGCATAGCAGGGGCGGTCTCTACGACGAGCGGCCGCCACGGCGGCCAGTGCTGGAAGTTGTCCGTCCCGGGCAGGCAGGGCGTGATGTCCATGAGTGTCTCGCCGGCCTTCTCGCGTCGCCCCCCCCGCGTCGCCGTCGATCACGGTGCCGCCGGAGCAGATGGCCGGGCGCGGTAGGACCTCTCGCGGCGACTTTCGTCCGTACGCTCCGACGTTCCGCACTCCGACCCTCCTTAGGCAGCGCACTGCGGCGCGGGGTCAGGTGAGCGGCACGTGGATGTGCCTCAATGATCTCCCGTACGGTCTGCGCGGCGGGGGCGCCGGCGTTCATGTCAGCCCCATCCTGCGGTAGGTCAGGGCGACGTCGTGCTCCCATGTGCCGCCGTCCCGGCGCGTGTGCCAGGCGCCGGTGAGGGCGTTCGCGTCCTGACTGAACGTGCTGGTGAAACGCTGCCCGAAATCCAAAGGCGTGAAGTCGGGCGATTCCCGCGTGAGCGTCCACTCCCGGTCGGAAAGGCTCATCGCATACAGGCGCGCCACACCGCGGGAGTCGTAGTAATGCTGCGTGTACGCGCCGCTCTCCAGGTCGGCGCTGACGATCGTCAGGCTGTCGGGTGCCTGGGGGATCGACGTAGGGTGCGCTGCAGCAGGCTCTGCCCGCCCAGGGCTTCGGCGTAGTCGCGTGATGTCCATTTCGTGATCATGTAAGCCCCAGGAGGGTGAGCGGGCGTCGCGCGTCGCGGGCGTTGCGACGCAGGCTGGCCGCGATGTTCGTGACGCCAGTCAGCCGCAGGGCTCCGATGGCCAGGTTGCGCCAGGTCGCCATCGCTCGGGGCGTGTTGCCGGTCCGCATTTGTGAGGCGTCCTCGGCGAAGGTGGTGTCCCGGACGTGGTGCAGGGCCTCCACCTTCCAGTGCTCGCGCACCAGTGCTGCCAGCTGTGCGGGTGTCGCCTGGTCGGCGGTGAGGCTGGTGACGGCGTAGACGGTCTTCACGGTGGTCTTACCGGTCTTGCGGTCGGTGCGGCGGCGCTTGATCTGGACGGCTTGGCGGGCGCCGGGGAAGAGCAGGTTGTTCACCCTGGCCACCTTGATCCGGCGGATTTCGGTGCGTCCGTGGCCGCTGTCCCGGGTGCGCCCTTGGAGCGGGATCTGCTGCCAGGGCAGGGACTTCAGCTGCTTGCGCAGCTTCTTCTGGTTGCCCTTGACGATCACGATGTACTGGGCGCCGCGGCCCAGTAGATACGTAGCGTGCTCGCGCTGGGTGTGCATCGCGTCGCTGATGACCACCACATCGGCCAGGTCGGCGACGGCCTGAAGCAGAGGCTGGAAGCAGGTGATCTCATTCGTCTTCTCCTGCACGTCGAGCTGGGCCAGGACCAGGCCGGTAGTGTGGTCCAGGGCGGCGAGCAGGTGGATTTTCCGGCCCTTGGCCTTGGCCGCCCCGCGCAGGCTCTTGCCGTCCACGGCCAGACCGTGCAGTCCGTCTGCTCTGTGGGGGCGGCGGTCGGCAAGCCAGCGGCCCACGGCCTGGTCCAAGGCGTCGCCATCGATCCGGGCCAGGAGTCGGCGAACCGTCGATTCCGCAGGCAGCAGCCGCTTCGGACACAGTGGATCGGCACGCGCGCCAACAGCTTGGAGCACCTGGGGCGGAGCGTCGGCGATCCACTCGCCGACCGCCAGCAGCGATCTCGCCCCGGCCAGTACCGCGCACGCGGTCAGGGCGAGCGCGACCACCAGAGTGTGCCGCACTCCGCGCGGATCACGCGGGTCAGGCACCTCAGCCAGCCGTTCCAGCAGGCCCGGTACTTCTCCGGGTGCGACCTGCGGGTGGTCGCGGAGTTGGTCAAGAGCGGGCGAGATCGGCGATGATGCGTCGGCAGGCACGGTCTTCCACTCGGATCATGGGGCGTCGAGAACTCCATGATCTTGGGAGGCCGTGCCTGTCACGTTCTCGGCTGTCTGTCGTGCCAGATTTGTGCCAGGTGTTCGCTCTGCTTCAAGAGGAAGGCGCCCCTTGGCGATCAGGACGCCTCCGCGAGGGCGCGTTCGTAGGCCGCCTGGAGGACTGTTGAGGCCAGCGGGCGGTCGGGGCGCGGGCGGGGGGTGCCCAGGTGCACCTCGCGGAGTTCGTCCATCAGGTCTTCCCAGAGAGATGGCCCACCCTCCTCCAGCAGTCGTGCGCGGACGGCCAGTTCGGGTGTCGTGGGGCGGTGCCGCATTCCCCAGGAACCGAGCGCGACCATGATGGGGACGGTCTGGATGCCCGCCTCGGTGAGGCTGTAGGTCGCGCGTCGTCCTCGCCCGGTCTCCTCCTGCGTGAGGAGACCGCCGGCGAGGAGGGCCTTGAGGCGGCTGCTGAGGATGTTCGACGCGATTCCCTCCTTGGAGTGAGTGAGCAGCTCGCGGAAGTGGCGGCGCCCACCGAAGATCACATCGCGCAGGACGATGAGACTCCACTGGTCCCCGAGTGCCTCCACTGCCGCGTTGATCGCACACCCGGACCGCGGTTCGTCTCGCATGCCCACCTCCAGTGATTGCATTCTGCCACCACCAAGCCTACGCTCATCCCCGCAGGTGATTGCAGTTCGCAATCATGTCCATCGAGGGTAGGAGGCCACGCCATGTCCCGTGTGAGGGTCCACAACTTCTCCGTCTCCATCGACGGCTTCGCCACGGGTGAAGGACAGAGTCTCGATGCTCCGTTCGGCCACGCCGGCCATCGACTCCACGAGTGGTTCTTCCCGACCAGGACCTGCCAGCAGATGCAGGGCAAGCCGGACGGGAGCACCGGGGTCGACGAGGCTATCGCCCGCACCTGGGATGCCGGCATCGGGGCGGAGATCATGGGCCGCAACAAGTTCGGTCCCCAACGCGGGCCGTGGGGAAACCATGAGTGGAACGGCTGGTGGGGGCCCAACCCGCCCTTCCATACCCCAGTGTTCGTACTGACCCACCATCCCCGTCCCTCGGTGGAGATGGAAGGCGGCACCACGTTCCACTTCATCGATGCCACGCCGCAGGAGGCGCTCCGTCAGGCGCGCGAGGCCGCAGGCGGCCTGGATGTGAGGATCGGCGGCGGGCCGACCACGATCCGCCAGTTCCTCGCCGAAGACCTCATCGATCACCTGCACATCGCCGTCGTCCCGGTCGTCCTGGGCCGTGGCGAGCGCCTGTGGGCCGGACTCGAAGGACTCGAGAAACGCTTTCAGGTCGAGTCCGTAACAACCCCCAGCGGCGTGACGCACATGACCTTCACCCGGCCGTAGCGCCGGCCCGAGCGCGAGCGGTGGTCCGGCACCTGGACCAGGGCCTGCACCAGCGTCGGCAGGCCCGGCAACTCCTCGACCGGGCCGGGCAGCACGACGTCCTCGCACTGGCGCATCAGCGCGTCGATCAGGATCTGCTACCCGCCGCCTCGCCACGGGTCACCGCAGCTCGCCCCGCCGCCCGTCTCACCTCACGAGAACGCAGAGGCACTGTTCTCGGCTGACCGCTGAGCTGGCAGATCGTCACGAACTGGACGTCCTACGACTACGCCGAAGCCCTGCCCTCCGGAGCGGCTGCGCGGCCCTTGCGGTGCTTTTGATCATTGCGGTCTACGTCATCCTCGACAACCTGTAGCCCGCACGGTCAACGGGCCGGAGGAACCCGGCGCCACGCGACCGAACAACGGTTCTTCCTGCGTGGTCCGCACTGGGCAGTCGAACACCGACGCACCCCCGGCCGGCCACACGAAATGCACCTTGCGCACCCGATACGGGTGCGCAAGGTGCGGGCGCGCCTGAGCACACCGCGCCTGACGCACACCGCGCCTGATGCGCAGGTGGTGCGGGGGAGCGGTGGTGCGAACTCGGTGGGTGCGCCCCCTGCCCGCTGCTCGCGCCTGTGAGGAATTCGGCCAGAGAAGCGCTGTGCGCCGCCAACAACAGGTAACCACGCTGCCGAGTCGCCGCGTTCGCTCTACACAAGAGGGATGGAGGCGGTGCGTGCTGGACGGGAGGGTGGCCGGTGGTGCTGACCATCGACGTGGCGGTGTTGCTCGCTGTCATCGTTGTTCTGCGGTTGCGTCGTCGGACACAGGCCAGGAGCCGGTCCGACGAGCAGCTGACCGTGGTCATTGTGCTGGTGCTGGGGGTGCTGATCGCCCCGACGGGGTTCGGCCAGTGGGTCGTGGACGTCGTGGGCGAACTGGTGCAGGCTGGCTCGGAGTCCGCCTCGTAGCGCCTCTTGCCGCGCTCCGGCTTTTCTACCGCCGCACACGGCAACCCGCCGGTAGCGTGGACCGGGTGAGGGTGGGCACCGTAGAGACCCGGCTGGTCATCGTGCGCGGCAACAGCGCCTCGGGGAAGTCAGCGGTCGCGGCCGGCCTCCGGGAGCGGTTCGGCCACGGCCTGGCGCTGGTCGGCCAGGACCATCTGCGCCGGGTCGTTCTGCGCGAGCGCGACCGGCCCGGCGCAGCGAACATCGGCCTACTCGACAACGTCGCTCGCTACTGCCTCGATGCCGGATACCACGTCGTACTCGAAGGAATCCTGTACGCCGACCACTACGGCGAGATGCTCCAGCAGCTGAACGCCGACCACCGCGGACCCACCCACTGCTACTACCTCGACGTCGACTTCGACGAAACGCTGCGCCGTCACGCCACCAAGCCCCAGGCGACCGCATACGGCGCGAGGGAGCTGCGCTGCTGGTACCGGCCGCTGGATCTGCTGCCCGGCGGGATGGAGACCGTCATCGGCGCCGACAGCGCCCTCACCGCGACCCTTGACCGCATCATGCTCGACACCGGCTTGGCCGGCCTTCCCGCGCTGGAGAACGAGCGGGCACGTCCGAACACGTAGCCGAGCAGCAGTGCTGCTCCTGCCTCCGCCCGGGTGGTGCTGAACGCCAGTTGGGGAGTCGCTTGTGAGTGACTGGGGGAGTCACCAGCTGGCCGAGTTCGCGATCGACGGCCCCGCACCGGCGGACCGGTGCGGGGCCTCACGAGCGCGGCGAGATCACCATCGCACGGGATTGTCTCCTGTAAGCGGCAGCGGGTGACCACCTCCCCGCACCACTGCCGGCAGCTGCAGATCGTGATTCGTAGCGTGCTGTGTCCGGTGAGCCGCGCACGGACGGCCGTGGAGAGAGGGGGATCGTACCTGCCCCCCGAGGAAGTCGATGCGGCGCACGATGCCGCGACCATCCCCGTCACGCGCCCGGCAGAGGCAACTGGTCCTTGGTGTTCGTGACAGTTGGGGGGCTTCAGGGTGCTGGCGGCTCCCGGTGTGCGCCGTGGCCGCGGACTGGAGGGTGGTGTCCGGGCCTGACCCGTGATCGAGGCTCGCCTGCCCGGTGGCTGGGCCGGGCCGGCAGCGGCCTCAGCCCATGTCCGCGATGGCGGGGGAGTTCTGGTAGGCCGCGAGCAGCCACCTGCCGTCCTGCCGGGTCAGGACCCAGGTCGCGATCGCGGTACGGTCGGCCGGCACTTCGGTCTCGCCCGGGAAGAGGATGTTCGTCTCGCTGACCACCACGGCGGCGTCGTCGTTGAGGAAGCGGATGTCCAGCACCTTGTTGGTGGTGGTCGAGCCTTTCAGGAAGCTGCTGAACCCGGCCTGCATGCCCTGCCGTACCGCATCGCGTGACGTGCGGTAGGACCCGGGCAGGATCGCGCTGGCGTCCTCGGTGTAGTCGGCCACGAACGCGTCGGCGTCGTGCGCCTCCCATGCGTCGTAGACGCCCTGGAGTACCTGGAGGATGGCGGTCTCGTCCGCAGTATGCGTCTGGTTCGCAGTCACGGTTTCCCTCGCTTGGTCGTACTGCTGCGGATTGCCGCGGTCTGCGACGCACCGGGAGTCGTGTGCGGCTCCACGGATACATACCGGCGGCGGGGCCCGAACTCATCGCGTCGGCGCACACTTTTCCCGACGGCCGCGGTAGCACCCCGCACCAGCGGCGATATGCGGGGGGCCCGGCCGCGTTTCCGCCCCGAAGCCGGCGGAGTACGACCACGGCGCGAGCAGCAGACCGCGCGGGGGCACGACGGGAAGGGGCACACATCCGTGTCCGGTGGCGATGCGGACCGATGACACCTCCCGCATCTGGTGTGCGGCGCCGGGCTCCGGCTTCCCTGCGGACCACACTCCTCAAGCCGGTCCCGGTGCGGGCTCGCAGCGGACCCGGGCAGCTGTCAGATTTCGATCCTGGGGGCCAGGCCGAACCTCGCGAACACCTCGGCGTCCTGGAACACGGTGTTCCTGCTGATACCGGAGGCGGTGACGGTGAGCACCTGGAGCGTGTGCAGTTCGAAAGCGCCGCTGTCGCCGAGGTTATAGGCGGCGAAGCCCGGCTGGCCGTTCGCCGCGACGGGAACCAGACGCCACCTGGTGCCCGCCTTGGCGAAGACCCAGCCCATGAACTGGCTGTAGTTGTCGCGGCCGACGAACCAATTGAGCATCGGCGGCATCTCCATGAGGACGTCTTGGGCGAGGAGCCGCTTGAGTCCGTCGATGTCGGCGTTCTCGAATGCCTTCATGTAGCGCTCGACGCAGGCCCGCTGTTCTGCCTGTGAGGGCTCTGCGACGTGGTCCTCCAGGACGCCTGCCCGGTTCAGTCGTGCGCGCGCCCGCTGCAGCGAACTGTTGACCGAGGCGATCGACGTACTGAGGATGTCCGCGGTCTCGGCGGCGGAGAAGGCGAGTACCTCGCACAGGATCAGCGCGGCGCGCTGACGCGGGGAGAGGTGCTGAACCGCGGCGACGAAGGCCAGGCGCAGGCTGCCGCGGTCGATGGCCGCGCCGCCGGGGTCCCCGAGGTGCCGCAGCGAGTCGGGCATCGGCTGCAGCCAGGTGACCTCTCCCCCGTTAACCAGGGGATCGAGCGCCTGACTGTCGGCGACCGTTCCTGATGGCAGCGGTCTGCGGCTCCGGGTTTCCAGGGCGGTCAGGCAGGCGTTGGTCGCGATCGCGTACAGCCAGGTCCGCAGCGAGCTGCGGGTCCGGTCGTAACGGTCCCGCGCCCGCCAAGCCCGCAGGTAGGTCTCCTGAACCAGGTCCTCGGCGTCGTGAACCGACCCCAGGATGCGGTAGCAGTGGGCGAGCAGTTCCTGCCGGTACGGCTCGATCTGACGGCCGAAGTCCTCCACCATCGTCGCCACCCCTGGCCGATTGCCTTGCTCCCTCTGCCGGCGGACCTTATCGCACGGGCATACCGGTGCAATGATTTCCGGTTTGAAGCCATTCGTATTCCGAGCGCGATCGTTTGGCGGCGGGAGAAACGGGGCTGGTTGGTCCACTCGTGTCGCTGGTGGAGATGGCTGGATGCCGTCGGTTGTGGGTCCCGCTGGAGGCCCGGGAGAAGTAGCTCCGGGGAGAGGGAGCGCTGCGGCAGCCCTGACGGCCTGCCGCAGCGGTGACGGTGACCCCCGAACTCACCTCGAAACGACATTCACGACAAGTCACACAGCCACCCGCGTCACAGGTCACGCACGGCCGAGGGTTTTTCCGGTTCCGGTTCCGGTTCCCGGCTCCAGCCCGCCACTCAGCTCCTTTGGCCGCGTTCTCTGCTCGGCGCTTCCTCCGGCCGCGGCCCCGCGCTCAGCGTCAGGACCTCGGCCTTGAGCCACAGCCCCCAGATCCGGCCAGCCGTCCACGTCGCTGGACGGTACGCGGGCGGCCCTCCCACTCGCCTCCCGCTCATGAGGGTGCGGCTCGGCGGATCGCCGGCCACCGCCGTCGGCGAGCGGGCAGGACACCCGGAGTCCGCGAAGTTAGGTAAGGCTAAGCTATGTTGTCGGTGGTCGCTTCGCTGAGGCGGCGCATCAACAAGGAGGCTGACGCAGCATGACCTCACCCACCCGCCGTTTCCGCACTGCCGCTGTGGCCGTCGCGGCCCTCGCCACCGGCATCGCCCTGGCCCCGGTCGGCACCGCCACCGCCACCGCGCACGCGGGCCCCACGTCCGGTTCGGCCGTCACGTCCGCGCCGGTCGCGGCCGGTTTGTACCAGACCTCGTACTCCGAGCGGAACCACGTGCTGTGGGCCACCTCCGCCGTGGGCCGTCCTCCGGTCACCAACTCCAGCCTGATGAAGGTCGATCCGCGCACGCTGGCCGTCACGGCGACGTACAAGCCAGCGGTCACCAACCCGGAGACCGGAGCGGTCGGGGCCGTCTACGGTGTCGCCGTCGACGACGAGCACAACACCGTCTGGACGACGAACACCCGCGACAACTCCGTAGCCGTCTACAGCCAGCGCGACGGCAAGCACCTGGCCACGCTGCCGGGTGTGGCCCACGCCCGTGAGGTCGTCGACGAGCGGCACAACCTGGCCTGGGCGAGCGGCTTCGGCGACGGCACCCTCGTCGCCTTCGACACCCGCACCTACCAGGAGAAGAAGCGCGTCACGGTTGCGGGCTCCACCCCGACCGGCCTTGTGGTCAACGAGAGGTCAGGCGCCGTCTACGCCGCCGACCTCGCGGGCGACCGGATCATCGAGATCGCCCCGAAGGCCACGAGCCCCCGGCTGATCCCCACCGGTGACGGCCCCATCTCCGTCGCGCTCTCCCGTGACGGCCGCACCGCCTACACCGCCGACCAGGCCGCGGGTGGCCTCTCGGTCGTCGACCTGCGCAAGGGCGCGGTCACCAAGACCGTGCCGACCGGTGCGGGCGCCCTGTCCGTCGCCACCGACCCGCGCACGGACCGCGTCCTGGTCGCCAACCGCACGGCCGGCAACGTCACGGTCGTCGACCCGCGCAAGGGGGCCGTGGTGGAGAGCGTGAGCGTCGGCGCCAACCCCAACCATGTCGAGGTCACCCGCAACGGCACCGCCTACGTGACCGACAAGTCCCGCTCCGGCCCCGAGGGCCAAGACCAACTGCACCGCGTCCGCCTCGGCCGCTGACCCCCCGCCCCACCCGCCCCTGACCACTGCCCTTCCCACACCCCGCCCCCGCCCCGCCCCCCGCCCCGTCCACCGCACCCGCGCGGCGGGCGGGCGCCCGGCCGGGCCCCCGCTCCGCGCACGTATCCACCTCATCCGCGGCCCCCGGCGCAGGGCGCCCCTGGTACGGGCCAGTCGCCCTCCCCTGCGAGACCGAACGAAGCCCCCGGCACTCTCCAGAGTGAGAGCGTCGGGGGCTATGTCGTTGGCCTAGGCGGTGGGGAACTCTCCGCCCTTGACGGCCGCCACGAACGACGACCAGGCCGACGCTTCGAAGGTCAGCGCCGGGCCGTGGGGGTCCTTGGAGTCGCGCACGGGGACGACGCCGTGTGCAGCGAGGTTGGCGTCGACCTCAACGCACTGGCCACCGTTTTCGCTGTGCGAGGACGTGATCCAGCGGGGGCTGTCGGTCGTCACGGGGCGCCCTTTCGTAACTGGCTGATCATGGCCACGGAAGCCGCTTGAGGTTGGGCTTCGGCCTGTAGCTGATGGTAGGCCGTAAGCGTCGGGAGTACGCACGTGCTTTCCCTCTCCAAGTGACCACGCTGGGCGGACTCCGCGTAGGACATGAGAGAGCGGCCGGCCATGGTCGGCACCGTGATCGGCAGGCTGAACGGTCGGCGAGCCCCCATGTCGAACGCGGGGCGACCTGGAGAACGGTGTTCGGCTGCTCGGCGAACTCCACCAGCCATGCCAACTGAGCGTCCATGGTTGCCGAGTCGCCGATGGGACGACGAATGCAACATTCGTCCAGCACCACCAGGACCAACGGCGAAGGTTCCCGGATGAGAGAGGCTTGCCGTTTCGCAATGAGCGTGACGCGCTCTTCTGCCTGCTCGTGCGTGATCGCTCCCCGCTTCACGGCACTCCCGGCAAGTACCCGCGCGTAGTCCGGTGTTGTCTGTAGCAGACCAGGGATGACGCCCATCTCATACAGCCGGATTTCTGTGGCGCGCGCCTCGTGCCCTACATAGTGCGGAAACCCCTCAAGTAGTGCGGTGTGCCGCACTGCCTGGCTCTGCCGCTCGAAATCGATCACCTGTCCCGAGTGCCTTGTCAGCACTTGCCGCGAAGCGGGGAGTTGGAGAGCGCCGACCAGTTTCGATGGCGGAGATGTGCGTTCCCGAATACCCCATGCCTTCGCCTAGCTCATCCTGCGTCCAACCCCTCTCGTCCCGCAGCCTGCGGAGATGCTCCCCGAACGCTGCCACTGGTGAACTCTCCGGGTTCAACTCTTTACGGTTCAAACGGTTGCCGCCCAACTCTCCATTCACTCTGTGCAAGTGGAAGACCGCCCAACCGTAGGCCACGCTGAACCGCCTCGGTAGCGGTATCGCTACGGAGCGAGAGGAGTCGATCGACCTTACCTCGCAAGAGCATGCCCCCCAAGCCCCCCACCCCCTGCCCCGACCATTGGCCCCCTGCTCCCGAACCGGCTGACGCAAAGCTCGCCGCGCTGCTCGCGCGCGAAGACCAGCGAGCCGACGACGTTCCGCTGCCCGGCGACGACCACAGTCGCGAGAGGGTGAGTGACCGGTGAGCGACCCGAACCTCCTCGGGCACACGATCCCTCGCGCCGCGGACGCCGAACTCTCCTACAGCGCCGTCTGCTTGGGCGCCGCTGACGTCGAGTGCGGAGCTGACTCCGATGAGGGGCTGACGCCTGATCCCTGCGAAACGTGGATGCGTTCGCATCTCGATGAGACCGGGGGCGCGCACACCCGCTACCGGCGGTACCTGACGGATGTTGCCGACGCAACGGGCGTCGGGGGCCCCTGACGTGGTGAAGCGGCTCACCGCTCTCGTCCGGCGGGCTCCCGTGACGGACGAGGTGGACGAGTGACCGGCGGGAAGCGGCGCCCACACGACCGCATCACGGTGCATCCGCTGACCGTGAGGCGGGGCGACATGGTACTGGTCGGTGGTCATCTGCGAGTAGTGCACGACACTTTCCGGGTGGCAGGTGATCCGGATTCGCGGGGCCTTGTTTTCCGGGGACCGCTGTTTTCCACGCTCCGGCGTGGGTGCTCGCTGGAAGCCTTGCGAGCGCCCGGCGACTTGCTGACCAGCTGACCCAGCAGCCTCACGAGGACTCCACCACTCAGCGCGATCAACAGACTCCGTCCGCCGGACGCAACCGAATGGGTATCCGGGCAGGGGCGGGCCAGCCTGTTCGGCTGCTTGCGTGACAGCCGGATGGTTCCAGCGAAGCCTTACGTAGGAGGAGACAGTGATCAGCATCGTTGAGGCCGGCGGCGGAGACGGATTGCCCGGCGAGCCCGCACCCCGCCGCCCCCGCCCACCCCGGACGGTGGCCCCGGCGTTCCCAACCCGCCCAAGGCTGTCTGCCAGTGAGCACCGACGCCGGCCAGGAGCGGCTGGCACACCGGTTGAGGACTGAGAACGTCGTCACGGTGGAACTGGATTCCGTCGTTGCGGCACAGGCACGCACGGCGTTCAATCTCTTCGGGCTTCCCGTACGGGTCATCAACCGCGACGGGCTCAAGGGCTACCCGGATGGGGGACCGTACGACCGGATCATTGCCACGTGCGGTTTTCGGTCCATCCCCTTCGCGTGGGTGGAGCAGTGCCGACCGGGCGGGATCATCGTGGCCCCGTGGGGGACTCATTACGGCAATGGTGACGCCGTAGCCCGGTTGGTCGTCGCAGACGACGGGCAGAGCGCCACAGGGCCGTTCACAGGGCCGGTGGAGTTCATGAAGGTGCGAGCCCAGCGCCTACCCCCGTCGTGCACCGCGAGTACGTCAGCGGCAGTACGGCCGACCGTCAGAGGTCGTCCACACCGATCACGGAAGACGACTTCCTGGGGGAGCGGTTCAGTCCCCAGCGGTTCGCCATGGGGCTCAAGCTCCGCGATTGCGTTCACGTCGTGGCTGACAAGCGCGACAGCGAGCGGCCCGTGTGGTTCTACGGACTCACTGACCGTTCATGGGCGTGCGTGGTGTTCCGCGATGGGGAGGAGGCGCAGGTGTGGCAGTCCGACCCCCGCCAACTCTGGGACGAAGCCGAATCGGCTTTCCGGTGGTGGGCGCAGAAGGGGAAGCCCGGCTACGACCGCTTCGGGCTCACCGTTACGGCGGAAGGGCGCAGCGCGTGGGTTGATGATCCGGCCGGTTCCTGGCCAGTGTGAGACCAGCGGCCAGCGGCTTTCTGCCGTCCCGGTTCGCCCGGGCACTGCTGTGTGCCGTTGGTCGTTGAGCGAGCAACAACGCCCATGCCACGAGGCTGTTCTCGGGCGGGGATGCGCACGCAAGGGCGCAAAGGCGCAAGGGGGAGTCAGTACATGGGGCGTGGACGGATAGCGAGCAGACCGGTCGTTCTCACGGTCGCGGTGGTCGCGGTCGCGGTGGTCAGCGTGGGCATGTACCTGTTTCGGCCCTGGAAAGCCTGGCAGGACGAGACCGTGCGCGAGGCGCTGCCTTCCGCAACGGCCACCGCGCCGGCCGAGCCGGGTACGGGTACGGCGCCGACCGCGCCCGCGGACCTCCAGACGGTCTCCATGGGGCAGCTGATCAGCCATGAGCACAGCACGAGGGGCACGGTGAAGATGCTGCGTCTGGCGGATGGTTCGCACACGCTGCGGCTGGAGAACCTCGACACCAGCAACGGCCCCGACCTGCACGTGTGGCTCACCGACGCGCCGGTGAAGAAGGGCAAGGGGGGCTGGGGAGTCTTCGACGACGGCAAGTACGTCAGCCTGGGCAAGCTCAAGGGCAACAGGGGCGACCAGAACTATGTCCTTCCCGCGGATGTGAACCTCTCCCAGTACACGAGCGTGAGCATCTGGTGCGACCGCTTCAATGTCTCCTTCGGCGCCGCGGAACTCGCCAAGGCCTGACAGGCCGCAGGAACACACGCCGCGTGGTGGGGCACCGGGCCGGCGCGCGCGACCTGCGGCGCGGTGGTGACCAGGCGATGCCCGCCCGCGGGCGGCGGCGCCACCGGGGGCACCGCGAAAGATTCCTGGCCGGTGAGCGCGTAGCGGCCCGGGCCGCTACGCGCTCACCGCACGCTCCATGCGCTCACCGCGGACAGCGGTATGCGGAAGAACTCGCCCAGCGCGGCGGGAAGGCTGCTGGCGCCGGAGATCAGCTGGCAGCCCTGGAGGTGGAGGAACGCCGGCGGATACGCCAGGGGTTCCTCCGCCTCGCGCGCGAAGTCCTCGGCGAAGCGTTCGTCGGGCACAGCGGCGTCGTCGAGCCGGCCCGCGACGCGGGTCGCCCAGTGCCGGTGCGCCGCGAGGCGGCCCGTGATCACCACGCCCTGGGCCACGACCGTGATGCGCGGACCGCCGTCCTCCATCTCGGTACGGTTGATCAGATCGATGAGGAGCTCGTCGCGTATGGCCATCCCGCGACTGTAGTGAGCACCGCGGGACCTGCCACGACACCCTCGTCCACGGCGGCTTCCCGGCCCGGAGCCGCACACCGTGTGAGTCATCCACGCTGAATCCGTGCGGAAACAACGAGCGATTCAGGTAGCATATGGGTCCGGAGGTGACCTCTGTGCCCCATGATGAACAGACGCTGTTCAGTGCGGTCGACGCCCTGCTGGAACAGGTCGCGCAGGACCCGCTGCCGCCGCCCGCCGAACGCAAGCGGCTGCGGGAGGCGGCCGGGCTGAGCCAGGATCAGATCGCCAAGGCCCTCAAGAGCCGGCGCGAGTCGGTCGGGAACTGGGAATCCGGCCGCAGCGAGCCCCGGCCGCCCAAGCGCGCCGCGTACGCCCGGCTCCTGGAAGGACTCGCGGACCGGTTCCCGGCCAACACCGCCGCACCCGACACGGCCACGGCCACGGACTCCGCGTCGACGACACCCGCCGCGCCCGCCACGGTCTCCGAGCCGACCGCACCCGCACCCGCGTCGGTGCCGCAGGTTCCCGCCCAACCCGCCGCCGCGACAAAGGCCATCGCGACCGCAGTCGCCGCGACCGCGTCGGCGGCTGCGGCCCCCGCCCGCCCGGCGAGCATCGCCGCGACGTCGACGCCCCGCCGCCCGGCCGCGAGGAACACCGCCCCGAACAAGCAGACCGCCACCGACCCGCGCTTCCCCCACGGCCCCCTCGCCGTCCTGGACGGCGACGGCACCGCGTACTGCCCGGACGGCATGCTGCTGGAGTGCCCGGCGACGACCATCGCGCACCTGGTCGAGTGGGCCCTGAGGGAGTCCGGGATCGGCGCGCCCCGCCTGCACCGCAACGGCAAGGACTCCGATCCGCTGATCGTGCTGACCGCGTCGGCGGCTGAGAAGCTCGGCCTGCCCCCACGGCTGGAGGGCTTCCAGGCCCGCCGCTCACTGCGCCTGGACGACGACCACCCGGTCATCAAGCAGCTCACCCGCGCCAAGTGGAAACTGACCCAGCGCGGCTTCGGCCCCTGGGCGAGGATCTACCGCCCCGCCACGGCCGGCCAGCGCCAGTGCGTCCAACTGGCCATCCTGCCCTGGGACGCGCTGGACTCCCGCGCCTGGCCCCACGCCAGCCACCTGCCCCCACCCGAACTCGCCCGCGTCCTGGGCGTGTACGCCACCCGCGTCATCACCCCGCGCGGCTCCACAGCCGTCAACGGCCTGGAGCTGATGACCGCGCTGCGCCCCCCCACCCGCGCCGTGAAAGACGAGCGGACCGGTGCGTGGGTGCCCGGCTACAACCCGGGCTCCCTCGGTACGCAGCCGGTCGACCCTGCGCCGCCGGAGGCCCCCATCGAGCACCCGGTCGCACAGGGCTGGGAGGGCGGCTTCCTCGATGAGGAGGCCTACCAGTGGGTGCGCGACCCGAAGCTGCTCACCGATGAGGAGTGCCTGCGGCCCTTCGCCATCGGCCTGGACATCAACACCGCCTTCCTCGCCGCGGCCGCGCGTCTGGTCGTCGGCCTGAGCGGGCCCCAGTACGTCCAGCACCCGGTGTTCGACAAGAAGATCCCCGGCTCCTGGTACGTCGACCTCTCCCACATCGAGCTGGACCCGCGCCTGCCCTCACCGTTCACCCCGTCCGGCCAACCCCCCCAGGGCCCGGCCTGGTACCAGACCCACACCGTGGCCTACGCAGTGGAACTGGGCCACGACGTCCAGCCGATCGAGGCGTACCTGCGCCGCGAGACCGGCGCCTACCTCGACCCGTGGCACGACCGCCTCAAGGCCGCCTACAACCAGACCATGGCCGACCTGGGCGTCACCAAGGACCTGGACGACCACCAGTTCCTGGCCGCGATGGAAGACCACAAGCACCACGACGCGGGCCTGGCCGCCGTCCTCGCGGCGATCAAGTCCACCGTCAAGGGCGGCGTCGGCAAGCTCCGCGAGCGCCCCCAGGGCCGCCACTACACCGACGGGCAGCGCTGGGCAGCCCTGGAACGCCCGACCTGGCGCCCCGACATCCGGGCGGCAGTGATCGCCAAGGCGCGGGTGAACCTGCACCGCAAGCTGCTCAAGACGGCGGCGGCCACCGGCCAGTACCCGCTCGCGGTCCTGTCCGACTGCGTCGTCTACGCCTCACCCGGCCCCTCGCCGCTGGACTTTCTGCCCACCACCCCCTCCGGCGAGCCGCTGCCCGGCACCTTCCGGCTGGGCCCCACACCCGGTCTGGTGAAAGTCGAAGGGGTGCAGGAGATGCTGTGGGCGGTGGACCTGATGGAGCAGGGCATGAACCCCGCCCGCCATATCAAGGGCGGCGACGCCGTCCTCGACGAGGGGGAGTAGGCCGGTGGGAGACATCGACGACGCCCTGGAGCGCGCGGACCGCGAGACCTTCACCCGCAACCCGCCCACGAGCCTGAAGGCCCGTATCAACTTCCTGCTGGGGAAGCTGAAGACGACCAAGGCCGTGGCCCAGGAACTCGGGGTCACCCAGCGCTCGGTCGAGCGCTACCGCACAGGCGAGCGGAAGCATCCGCCGAAGAACATCGCCGACCGCATCGAGGCGGCCGTCCGCGCCCGCTGGCAGCCCCAGGTCCGCAAGCGCCGCCGTGAGCAGGCCGCGTCCAGTACCGGGATCACGGTGGAGACCCGGGCCCGGTTCGGTTACACCGCCCCGGTCGGTACCACGGACGATGGGCGGATGCGCCGCCTGACTGTGCACCTGCCTCCCGTGTACGCGGACCGCCTCTTCACGGCCCACCAGCAGGGCGCCGGTGACCAGCACATGCGCGCCATCGTCGCCGAAGGGCTCCAGGAAATCTATTTCAAGGACGGTGGACGCCGCGCCGGTGACCTCGAAGTCGCCTTCACCGACATCGACTACTTCGACGTCTCGTTCTAGTCTTCTGAGTCAGGAACTCTGTTCAGATGTATAGGCTAGTCTCATGGCACGGACGGGGCGGCCGAAGGCCGAG